>JBATJK010000117.1:0-19454 GCA_049668445.1 Gemmatimonadota bacterium | reverse complement strand
CTGTAGCCGGCTGCGAGCAGCCGGTCGGGCGACTACATGTCGCCCGACACGTAGGTCATGCTCGGCACATGGCTGGCGCTCATGTGCTCCATGCGGCCCACGACCTGGTTCCAGTTCCCCATCAGCGAATCCAGTTCGTCCTGCGCACCAGCCGCCACCACCAGGTCGTCCCAGCTGGCATCAGAGTGGAACTCGGAGATGCCCGGCACGAAGAACGCCCACGTCATGCGCTCGTCGCCGATGCGAGACCGGTAGGCACGTGCCCCGTACGGATAACCGATCTCTTCCAGAAAGCCGATCCACGCCGCCGCGTTCTCCATCCACGCTTCCTCCGTGGCTCCGTCCGCCAGGTATTCGTAGTGCAGATGGACGGCGTTGACGTCAGAGAAGCCCTCCGGCCAGTACTCGAGCGAGGGGATCGATTCAATGACTTCCGTGCTCGAGTGGGCCGGGATCGCCTCCATGGCGGCGAAGAACTCGTCGCGGCCGGCCTGGCCCGCAGTGCCCTCGAAACTGCGCCACAGCTGCATGGGATCGTCGAAGTAGGCGAAGTTCTCGATCGGGTAGTAGAGAACGTATCCGGTGTCGGTACTCCAGAAATGCCACTCGTAATCGCTGACGCCTGCCGCCGCCGCGGCTTCGTTCAGCTTCTCGATCGCAGACTGGTAAGCCATGCGGTGGGCGGGTGCCACGTCGACGGTCATGACCATGCCCAGGTCACCCGGCTCCATTTCCTGCGAGTTCGCAGCAGCGGGCACCAAGGGAAGCAGCAAAGCTGCACATCCGACGGCGGTAAGAACTCTTCGCATCACACATCTCCTGTTGGGATTGAATAGGACCGCGCATGACGTGGTCTGTAAGAACGGTTCGGCGTTGGAGAGTCACTCGCCCAAATGCGCGGGGCCCCGGAGGAGGGTCCGGGGGCCCGCGCTCCCAGCCTCGTTGGCTCCACCGTAAACAAATCGTCAAGGGATGTGAAGGGCGGCCTGTACAGGTGCCCGTGAGAGTCCGTTGAGCCTTGTGGGTACTTTCAGGGCATGTGGAAAAGGCTGGATTCACCCTCGAGGAGATGGAAAGACGTTTCAGCTGAAACGTTGTGAGGACGCAACAGCCTGGATGCACGAGGGGCCGGCACTCGCCGACCCCTCGCATGTCCTGCACATCGGAAAGGGTGAGTTACTCGCCCTTGATCTCGATCTTCCGGGCCTTGGCCTCAGCGGCCTTCGGCAGCTTGACCGTGAGCACACCCCTGTTGAAGCTGGCGTCGACCGACTCCGAATCAATCGTGTGCGGAATCGAGAAGCTGCGGGAGAACTTGCCCCACGAGCGCTCACGCAGGTGGTACGTCCCCTCGGCCTGCTCGTTCTCCAGCGACCGCTCACCGTGGATCGTCATCACGCCCTTCTCGACCGTGACGTCCACGCTCTCGTTGTTGAATCCGGGCAGATCCATCTCGAGAACGAACTCGTTCTCGGTCTCGAAGAAGTCTGCTTCCGGGCCGCCGGGGGCCACGCGGACCTGCGGGCGACCGAACATCTCGTTGAATAGCCGGTCAGCGTCCCACCGGAGCTCGGGAAACGGGCGCAGTACGGCAGTTGATCTCTTCTGGGTCGGGAGATGCATTTCTTCCTCCTGTTGATTTCGTCAACGTGCAGGCGCCGCCTACCCGATTCTCGTGCGGGAGCGCACGCCGTGTTTTCGGCTCGGTCAGTGAAAATGCAATGGGCATGCCGTGAATCTGACCCGGACATCTGCAACTTTGGCGTTTTGCGGGTAGGGCGGACCGTCAGATTGAGCGGCGCGCGGTCAAACTGGCAGGAGTCCCCGGGGCTCGACGGCCCCGGGGACTTCAGTAGCGAGGCAGAGGCACTCGGCTATATTATCGTGCGCTTCATACGGCCCCGTAGCTCAGCAGGATAGAGCGTCGGATTCCTAATCCGAAGGTCGCGCGTTCGAGTCGCGCCGGGGTCACTGAACTTAGCTTTCCTCAAGACCCGCTGACTTTGGATGTACTTTGGATGTACTTTGGATGACGGTGGGGAAAGACAGGGAAAGACAGGGAAAGACAGGGAAAGCACCCGGGAG
The DNA here is from genome assembly GCA_049668445.1 of Gemmatimonadota bacterium. Classification (GTDB taxonomy): domain Bacteria; phylum Gemmatimonadota; class Gemmatimonadetes; order Palauibacterales; family Palauibacteraceae; genus Benthicola. The sequence continues at coordinate 17,369 of JBATJK010000117.1, read as the reverse complement.
GATTCTGCCGAATCTCCCCAGATTCCAGACTACGGATCGTCGAGGCCCAAGACCATCCCCTTCGAGCCAAGGCGATATCGACGTCCCTTCCACGTGATGCTCCTGCTGAACAACCCGAACCCGAACACGAGAGGTACGGCGAATAGTTCGTACGCGAGCACGGACAAGAACGAGTGAAGAGTACCCTTCCTGTAAACGCCAATATTCAGGATTATGCTAGTTGCCGTCTTTGCTGCGAGGCACAAGCCTACCCCGAGTGCGCCGTACATGATGGAATCAGAGCTAAGCCAGCCCCCGGCAAGGCCAACACCGAGAAAGACCGCAGACCAAAACACAGGGTGCCACCAGAGCCAGATCGCGAAGTAGGGTGCGATACCCTCGGCCCTTAGCATGCCTATCCATTTGCCGAGATGCTTAAGACCGGCGCGCAGCCCAAGGTTCTCGTTCTGCGCGTGAACGATCTTGGGTATCAGAACGTTCTTCAAACCCACCTCGAGGAAGGCCCGTCCGATAGCCGCGTCGTCGCTCACAGTGCGGCCGAAACTCTCAAATCCGCCTGTTCGTTCCAATGACGACCTTCTTGTCATCCAGAGCCCGCCGAAGATGTACGGCGGCTCTGTGAGGGTAGTCAGGGATCCCATGAACAGGTTGTAATTATAGTTTAGGTAGGTCTCCACGAGCCGGCCGCCAAGAGGGGCATCACCACGATACACAGGCAGAAAGAAAGCTGAGCCGACATCCTTCTTATTCAAATACGAAAGGCCCTCCTGGATGGTGCCCGGATCTACCTCAATATCTGCGTCCATGCAAACGATGATTTTGCCTTTGGACTCCTTGTAGGCATGGGCGAGATTGTGTTGTTTGCCAATGAGGCCCCGCGGCTCGCCGGAAATGACAATCTTGATATCTCGATCAGGGTTGCTGCTCCGTAGCTGATCGCAAACTGAAAAGGCAGGATCGTCATCAGATTCGATCCCGAAGACAAACTCGACTTTCCCTTGTAGAACTGAGGAGACGAGGCTCTGTAGGACATCGTGAGTGCCTCTATCCGCTCCCTTGATGGGTATGAGAATGGAAACGGAGTCGTGCTGATGGCGTTCGGCGGCCGAGTCCTCAGGAAGTTGAAAGGTCCGCGCAAGCCTCAGTGCAAGGAACAAAGCACTACTCGAAGCGAGAACAGAGTAGACAATGATAAACCAGGCCATGAGCACAACCTAGCTATAGAGTTGACCAGTTCAGGGGACAGGTCGGGCTTGGCGTTCTCTCGAGCGCCCCTCTATTCCTCCGTCCCCGGACTCCCAGCGAACGACAATTCGAAGCCGATGATGAACGTGATCCGGCGGAACCTCACGCTGTCTTCTCGCTGCGGAGCGCTGCCGCTGCGGCTCGGCCACTGGAATTAGAGGCAACTCCCGCACTCGACCGCCTCCGGGAATATCAGCAGCCGTTCGTAGGGAATCTCCGATTCGCAGGCGGCGCACAGACCGTACGTGCCTTCGTCCAGCCGTGAGAGAGCGTTCCGGACCAGGGTGAGCCGGATCTCCTCCCTCTCGTGCAGGTTCCGCGTCAGGCTTTGATTCTGGAGTTCGTCCATCCGGGACAGGCGACCGACCCGGCTCTGGTCCAGTTCAACGGGCTCGAGTGCCGCTTCCGACGCCTCGATGCTCCGCCTCAGTCGCGCGAGCTGCGCCTCCAGTTCCTCGCGGAGTTCGGCCAGGTGGTCCTTCGTGAGGGGACTCAATCGGCCAGCGCCCAGCCTCTCACCTACAGCTTGCCAACGACGTGGGCTAGCACCTGCGACATCTGGTCGTGGGGGCTGAACTCGACCATCCTGACCGCTTCCTCGACCACAACGGTGTGCCCGGAGGGCCAATAGTAGATTTCGCCCGCGCCCACGAGTTCTTCGGTGCCGTCCTCGTATTTCACGCGGATGCTGCCCTCGATGACGAATCCCCAGTGAGGGCACTGACAATGGTCCCGCTCTAGACCCTCGAGCAGGGGGCAGAAGTCGAGACCGGTCGGGTACTGCATGTACGCGCTGGTCATCCCACCCCAGTCCTGCCCACGGATCATCTCCCCGAGGGCCTCGTGGGCAATCGGGAGGTCTTGGACTTTGCTCTTCATTGTTACTCTCTCCTCATAGGTTCAAAGAGGTCTATACGTGATCCAGTCTTTCAGCCTCAACAACACAGTAGAATGGTTCAATACCAAGCTTCTCGCCGAATTGAAAGTACTCGGTCATTCTGAGCCCACAGTCTTCCAGGAAGGACGCAATCGCCGATTCGGGGTCATTTGACATGTCTATCCCGAATCTCCATTGCTCTCCCATTATATCCATCATCCTCGAGGATCTCTTGACTGTTCTTGAGGTTTCACCCGCTATGAATGCTTCGGAGTAGAAGTCTTGGGCGATGACAGAGCCACCCGTGCACAAACCGGCCATTTCCCGGAGTGTCTTCTTGACAGCGCCAGCTTCCAGGAACAAAGAAACGCTTTCCCAAAGAAACAGGGTCTTTTTCGTCTTGTCAAAACCAGCTGCCAGTAGATTGTCGGCCCAAGATTCTGTTGAGTAGGCAACTGGAACATAGGTGATCCAGTCATGTGCTATGCCTGCTCTTTTCAAGGTCTCAACCTTGACCTGCAGTGTCTCGGTCTGGTCGAGTTCGAAGACCCTGGTATTCTTTGCCTTTGTGAAATGCAGAGCCACTAGATCGAAGCCAGCTCCAGGGATGACAATCTGCTCCATTTCGTCGACGTATTTCTCCACAATCGCGTCGAACATGAGCACCCGGCGACCCGGAGTGGAAAACAGGGTCTCTTTCCCCGGTTCGGCAACTCGTCCGAACCTCGTAGTGAAACCGAATAGCCGCTGGGAAATGATGAGGGCTCCAAAAGTCGACCACAAACCAAAATGTGACTCACACGGCAACGCCCTGGTGAACGCTACAGAAATGGGGTCCGGTCTGGTGTCGAAGTAATGCATGATCCATCGGTACTGAAGCGCTTGGATCGCCGTGAAGGAGACGCCCAGCTTTTTGCTGGTACTCATCTCTTTGAAGATCGCATCTATCAGTCCGACAATGGCAATAGGGAAAAAGGCCACCTGTATCGGTATGTAGAGGGCCAACTGGAGAGACTGGATCAAGAAGCCTGGTGTCCCACGGTGCTTGTTCTTCGGGGGTTCCCCTGTCATGGAATGCTCGCCTTCCCTGATCGACCCTCTTCGTAAGGTCGGCGTCGCGTGGGATGTTCGGATCGGCTCAATCTCACGAAGACACACTCGGATCGGCAACCGGTCCACGGCGATCGTGGCGATGGGAGCGCCTTTGGGCTATCAATCACGGATCTGGCTGTTTAGCAAGTGCTCGCCCCTTTGCCAGTTTGAGTCGCAACCATGACCACCACCGCAAGTCCCGCCGACGTTGATCACCTTCGCGATCGGGTGCGCCTGTACCTGCAGGTCCTGCTCATCATCGACGTGGGCTCACGCATCAGCGACTCGCTGAGTCCCCTCTTCATCGAGGACCTGGTGTACCCGGACTGGCCTCTATCGGCCAGGATCCTGCGCTGGGCGATCACGGTGGTCGTCGCTGCCGGATGGTCGTTTGCCCGGTTCGCGAAGCCGAATCGGCTCACGCTCATTGCTCTCGAGAGTGGCATCACGCTCGGCCTCGTGCCCGTGTACATCGACCTCGCAACGACTCACATGAGCGGACCTGAAGCGGCGTTCGGGCCAGTGTTCGCGATGTTCGGAATCATCATGTTGCTCAGCATTAGGGCGTCGCTCGTGCCGAGCCCGGTCAGCCGCACGGTCGTCATCGGCATTTTGTCTGTCGGGGGCCTGTTCGTGATCGGGAGAGAGTCGGTCGACGCCCTCGATCCGGTCCTGATCGACGGACTGAGTTTCATCGGAGGAGCGTTCGTGCTCACCACTTCCGTCACTTCGTACGTGATCTACGGCCTGCGGCGGCAGGTCCGGGAGGCGCTCCAACTGGGCCAGTACACGCTCGAGGAGAAACTGGGCGAAGGGGGAATGGGCTCGGTGTATCGAGCCCGGCACGCGATGCTCCGGCGGCAGGCGGCCATCAAGCTCATCAGGCCGGAGCTGTCGGGTGAGGGCTCGCACCGTGACGGGGCACTTCAACGTTTCGAGCGGGAAGCGCAGGCGACGGCAAACTTGAAATCGGAGCACACGATCGAGCTGTATGACTTCGGTGTTTCAGAGCAGGGCGAGTTCTACTACGTCATGGAGCTGTTGGACGGCGTCAACCTCGAGGTCGCCGTCAAGAAGTATGGACCGATGCCGCCGGACCGGGTGGTGTTCCTGTTGCGGCAGATGTGTGACTCGCTCGAGGAGGCGCACGCCGCAGGTCTCATCCACCGCGACATCAAGCCTGCCAACATCTTTCTGTGTCGGCACGGACTCCGTTACGACTTCGTGAAGGTGCTCGACTTTGGCATTGTGGCGCTCGGTCCCGGGCCGGAACAGGTCGACCAGAAGCTGACCGCCGAGGACGTTGTCGGCGGCACCCCCGCCTACATGGCCCCTGAAATGGCGACGCGGACCGACACCGTGGACGGACGCGCCGATCTCTACGCGATGGGTTGTGTTGCCTATTGGCTTCTGTCGGGACACACGCCGTTTGAGCGGGAGACAGCCATGGCCACCATCCTGGCGCACGTCAAAGAGAAGCCGATGCCGCCTTCGCACGTCAGCGAGATCACGATCCCCGAACAGCTGGACGCACTCGTTCTCGAGTGTCTCGAGAAGAACCCCGCTGACCGGCCGGCATCAGCGGCCGAGCTGTCCCGTCGCTTGGCCAGGGTGGTAGGCGCTGACGGCTGGGATCAGGAAAAGGCGGCGCGGTGGTGGGAGCTTCACAAACCAGCGCGCGAGGAGGCAGACCCGAGCCTCAGCCGGCAGGCGACCGTGAAGGTCACCAGGGCACTCCCCTGATGTGTCGCGGGCGGATATCAGTCCGTCGGATCGACGACCAGCACGTTCGAGGCGAGATCCTCCGAGACCCGATGCTCCAGGCTGTCCTCACCAGACCGCAGCTTTCGGAGGTCTGCCGGCCGGAGGCCCTTGGGCAGCTTGCCGAGATTGCACAGTGGCTCGCCGGGACTGATGGCAGGCAGGCTGGTCATCCCGATTACCACGGCGTCAAATGGTGCGTGCAGCGTATTCCGTTCATCTCCGAGCAGCGTGGTGTTCGTGGCGAGTGGCTGGTCCTTCTCGACGATGTCGCCGGGCGAGATGTGGAACTGCATGAATCCACCCCGCTTGGCCCGTATCCACTTCGATTTCTCGATGACGATCTGGTAGTCGGGGCTTTCCACCTGGCAGTCCAGCATGTCGAGCCCGCGTAGCACATTCCTGACTCCGCGCGTGGCGGATTCCACGATGCTCGGCTCCACCTTCCACACCTCGCCACCCTCCATGATGATCGTCGGGCAGCCCGCCTGGCATGCCTCCCGCCGGAACGACCCCTTGGGTCCCTTCTTGTTGATGATGACCTCCGACCCGAACGACTCCGCGAGTCTTCGCACCTCCGGATTCGTCAGGTCACCACGGACGTTGGGGTAGTTGGTGCGCCGGACCGCCGCCGTGTGGAGGTCGATTCCATAGTCAGACCGCGGGACGATCTCGTCGAAGATGATCCGAGCCATGCGACTGGCCAGACTGCCGTTCTTCGATCCCGGGAACGAGCGGTTCAGGTCCCGGCGATCCGGCAGGTAGCGGGAGTGCCGGTCGAAGGCAAGCAGATTCAGCACCGGAACCAGTATGACCGATCCCCGCAGAAGCTTGAAATCATCATCCTGGATCAGCTGCCGAACTGCCCCGGTGCCGTTGATCTCATCGCCATGCAGTGCGGCGGTGACGAACACGACCGGACCTTCCGTGACGGCCCTCCGAATGTGAATCGGTATCCGCACCGTCATGCTGCTGTAGCTCTCGCCTACGGCCAGCTTGACGTTGAGCGATTCGCCCGCCGGAATCTCCTGCCCGAACCACTCGCCGACGGGTTTCCGCTCGCGGGGCCGGGCTGCGACCGCGTCCGTCGTCATTGCGCGGGGACCGACGTCGCGATCGGCTCCCCTGGCGCGGCGTGCACCTCGTCAGCCACCGGCAGATCAGGCAGATCCTGGACCTCCGGACGCCGGGTGCGGCGAGCCTTCGCCGGGATCAGATCACGCATCAATTCGAGCTTGCCGAAGCACAGCAGGCGATCGCCGGGCTCGAGCTCGCGAGTCGAACGCGGGTTCGGGATTACGGTCGTCCCCCGATACAGCGTCAAAACGTTGAGGTCTCTCTCCCGCAGCCCCGACTCGCTGATCGACTTGCCCACGTACTCCGATCCCGCGGGGACGTGGATCTCTGCGACTCCATATCCACGGCTCACCGTCAGACGCTGACGGAGATCGATCTCCGGGAAGTCCACCTGCGCCGCCATGTAATCGATGATAGCGCCGGCGACATCGAGCTGGGTGCACCCTTCGATTCCCTCGAGACCGGGCGAGGAGTTCACTTCGACGACCTGCGGGCCGTCCCTTCCCTCCAGCAGATCGACGCCGGCCACCCGCAGGCCCATGATCTGGGCGGCCCGCACGGCCGTCTCACGATACCGCTCATCCAGGTCCACCGGCTCGGTGAGACCTCCCCGATGCACGTTGCTTCGGAACTCCTGTCCCTGGGCCACGCGGCGCATCGCGGCCACGACCCGGTCGCCGACCACGAACGCGCGGATGTCTCTTCCTTTGCTCTCGGCGACGAACTTCTGGATCAACACGTTCTGCCTCTGGCTCTGCAGAAGCTCGACGATGGCCTCGGCCGACTTCACCGACTCTGCCAGCAGCACACCGATTCCCTGAGTGCCTTCCAGAAGCTTGATGATCACCGGGGCGCCGCCGACGCGTTCGATCGCCGGCAACACGTCCTTCTTGTCACGCACGAAGGTCGTCTCCGGAATACCGATGTGATGCCGACTGAGAATCTGCAGGCTCCGGAGCTTGTCCCTCGAGTTGCTGATACCGGCGGATGAATTCGCGCACCACACGTCCATCTGCTCGAACTGCCGCACCACGGCCGTGCCGAAGTAAGTGAGCGACGCGCCGATGCGGGGCAGCACCGCATCGTAGTGCGATAGCCTCTTCCGACGGAAGTACAGGTCCGGCGCTCCCTCCTCCAGATCGATCGCGAACTTCATCGTATTGAGAACCTTGACCTTGTGGCCGCGCTGATCGGCCGCTTCACGCAGACGGCGGGTACTGTAGCATCTGGGGCTGCACGACAGGATGGCGAGCTTCATCTTGGGACCTTCTTCCTTCGCTTCGGTTTACCGCCGCAATAGGATCTCCCGGCGTCCACCAGGAAGCGTCGGCGAAATGCCGTACGGCCAAGCAGCATCCGGAAGCCCATTTCGTCGCGGCTCGCCAGGGTCAACTCGACCGGCCAGGTGATACCCAGAAGTCTCACGTTCGTCACGATCACCGGCCGCATCGACGCCTTGCCGCTCGAACTGCGAACGGATCTGTACTCGAGCACCTTCGCCTCGACCGTGACGGTCCGGTCCTTCTTCCGTTGAACGGGATGGACCTGGAAGCGCACCCACTTCGCGCCGTCCCGTTCGAACTCCTGCAGGTCAAAAGCGTGCAGAGACGACGAACGGGCCCCGGTATCCACCTTCACCTTGATATGCCGGATGCCGAAGTCCGGGAGGCCGACCCACTCGCGCCACCCGATCACGGGAGGCGCAGGCTGAGCTCGGTTCGTCACAACCAGCCTTTCCGCCAGACGAAGGCGAGCAGACCCCCGGCGACGAGCCCCATGAGAAGCAGCGCGGCGGGATACCCGAACGCCCAGCCGAGCTCGGGCATGTTCCACCGGGATGCCCCTGGATCGAAGTTCATCCCGTACAGGCCGGCGATGAAGCTCAGCGGGATGAAGACCGTGGCGATGATGGTCAGCACCTTCATCACCTCGTTCATACGGTTGCTCACCATCGACAGGTACATATTCTGCAAATCCGAGGTGACCTCTCTCTGGGCCTCCACGAGATCGACAAGGCGCACCACGTGGTCGTAGCAGTCCCTTAGATACGGTTGGGTCTCGTCGGCGAAGATCGCCCCGGCGTCCCGCATCAGCGCGTTGAGCATTTCACGATACGGCCAGATCGCCTTGCGAAGGGAGACGAGACTTCGCTTCAGGGCGTGTATCTGGGCCAGGGTCTCCGGCGTCGGCTGCTCGAATACCTGATCTTCCAGTGAATCCAGGTGCAGGCCTGCGTCGTCCAGGACCGGGAAGAAGTGATCGACGGCAGCATCCATGAGAGCGTAGGCCAGATAGTCAGCGCCCCGAAAGCGGATCTTGCCCTTGCTGTGCCGTATTCGGTCGCGCACCCCCTCGAAGCAGTCACCTGAGTGTTCCTGCAGGGTAACCAACAGGCCCTGCTGCAGAAGCAGACTCACCTGCTCCGTTTGGCCCCTCTCCTCTTCCGGTGTCCTCAGAACGATGAAGAGGAGGTCGTCGTAGAACTCCACCTTCGATCGCTGGCCGAGATTGGTCACGTCCTCAAGAACGAGTCGATGGAGGGCGAGGCGCGCTTCGATTTCTCGCAGAAGCGGCTCATCGCCGAGGCTGTCCACGTTCAGCCACACGACGGGCCACTCCTGGCAAAGCTCGTCAAGCCGGGACAGGTCGCTCACCTCCTCCTCGGTGTGACCGTCCGGTCCGTACGCCTGTACCGTCAGTCGCGGGGGCGGCGCGTCGGTGTCGATGACCAGCGTTCCGGGCATGGCCCCCGGAGGTGGCCGCCTTCGATGATACCGGAGTCCTCCTCGACCGCCTGTGATCTGGTTCCAGTTCAGCTTGTTCATCGCCCCCCCCTAAGCCTGCGCCAGTGCCGTCATGGACCGTTCGATCTCCGGATCGAAATGGACATCGAGCTGCGGGAAGGCAATCGTGATGCCGGCATTCTTGAGCGCCCACCAGATCGTCTCGTTCAGCTGAGAGCGGAACATCCTTTGCTTCCACGGCATTTCGATCCATACGGCAACGCTGAAGTTAACCGAGGAATCGCCGAATTCCGCCATGAGCACCGCGGGCTCGACCTGCTGGGAGCGCCATGGAAGATCCTTTATCGCCTTCTCCAGGGTGGATCGCACGAGGGCCATGTCCGATCCGTAGACCACTCCCACTGGCGCGTCGATGCGATACAGCGAATCCCGCAAAGTGTAGTTCTTCACGGTCGCTTGAATGAGGACGTTGTTGGGAATGATCAGGTCCTCCTCGTTGAGTGACCTCGCGATGGTGCACCGAATGCCCAGTTCTTTGATGGTCACGAACCGACCGTCGACTTCCAGGATGTCCCCGGGCTTGATGGTCCGCTCGAACAGCAGGATCACGCCGGACACGAAGTTCGACGCTATGTTCTGCATGGCGAACCCCACGATCACGCCGAAGATGGCGCTGGCCGCGAACAGGGCCGTCAGATCGACACCAGCCGTATGGAGCGCGATGCCAAAGCCGATGAGGAGAATCGTATAGTGAACCAGCCGCGCGGTGACGGCCACGGATCCAGCGGCTTCCAGGTGGCGGCCACGCGCCATGCGGTCCATCCACCTGCCGACCAGGCCTGTGACGATGAGGGTCGCCACGACGATGATCAGAACCGTCACGAGCGTGGCTACCGTAACGGTCGTATTCCCAAGCCGAAACAGTGGAACGTCGAAGATCGGAAACCAGCGCTCGAGAGAATCCGGCCAGCCCATGGGTCACCTCAGAAGGTTGTGTGTCGTGACGACTATCTGCTTAGTAGAATACGTCGTCCGCCTGAGATCCGTCGATGGAAGCGAGAATGCTGCATGTATGATTGGGAGAGAGAGGCTCTGGGAATCGACACCATGGGCCAGATTCGGGGGGCGATCTCGACACGAATGCGAGTGGACCTTCTGAATCCGAGCGCACAGGCGTGGTGGATCGCCACGCTATACGGCCCCGACATCTGGAAGAAGTGGCGCGTGGGGCTACTCCGCGGGTCCTTCGCAGCGTTCGCAGACCCGGCCGTGGCGCTCCCGGATCCGCTGGTCCTTCCCCTTCCGGAGTACCTCGCGACGAGCCTTGCAAGTGTCGACGAGGTGTGGGATCAGATCGGCGTCGTACCGGTCGTCGTCGAGGAGAGAGCGTTGGCCTTTGCCGCTTGTGGCATACACCAGCGCGACGGCGAACTCGATATCTCTGCCCCTCGTGAACGCTGGGAGTTGGTCGCGCCTACGGATCTCGTCACCCGACTCGGGCTCACCGAAGGGCAGTACATAGCGGTCAGGCTGCTACCCGCTCAGCTGCACCGACCCGACGCACCGCATCAGAGGTGAGCGACGTGAACGTCGGCGCGGCTCGAATGCGCCCGAAGTTCAGTGTCGAGCTCCCTGTTCCAGCCGATGAAGCCATGTTGCGGCTCCGTGACGGGCTCGACACGCCGGAGCTGCGCGCGTGTTGCATGACCGCGGGTCGCGCGGCCGACTTCCTGGTCGACAGGTCGGAGAGAAGAATGTGGTCCCCACGCCTGAATGTCCGGATAGACGATTCACCCGGTGGATCCACCGTGCGCTGCCGCTTCTCTCCCCGGCCCGACGTGTGGACCGGTTTCATGTTCGTGTACTTCCTGGTCGTCTTCCTCATCGTCTTTGGCGCCACGCTGGGCTACGTGCAGCAGGTCTCGGACGAAACGGCCTGGGGCTATTGGGCGGTCCCAATCGGGTTGGTGATCATCGCGTGCATCCACGGTGCCAGCTACGTGGGCCAGCGACTCGCGGTGGGCCAGATGCAGGAGTTGCGTGGAAGGCTCGACCGGGTCATTTCCCGCCAATTCGGAACGGTCGAGTCGGAATGAGATTCCGCGAGCCCTTGTGCGAAAGAACAATTCACTCGTTCTTAGTTGACGGGGGCGGGGCATTCGCCTGTAGAAACTGACTATCGTGGAGGTAGGTACCATGGCCGCAAGAAAGACAGCAGCGAAGAAACCGGCTGCCAAGAAGCCGGCCACCAGGAAGCCCGCGGCGAAGAAGCCGGCCGCCAAAGTGTCTCCGGCGAAGAAGCTGGCGGCGGAGAAAGCCGCGTTCAAGAAGTGGATAGCGGCGGAGAAGAAGAAGCTGGCGGCTGAGAAGGCGGCAGCCAAGAAGAAGATCGCGGCGGAAAAGGCGGCAGCCAAGAAGTGGATCGCGGAGCAGAAGAAGAAGGCCGCGGCGAAGAAGAAGCCCGCCGCCAAGAAGCCTGCGGCGAAGAAGCCTGCGGCCAGAAGGCCTGCCGCTAAGAAGAAGCCCGCCGCTAAGAAGCCTGCGGCCAGAAAGAAGTAGCAGCTTCGGGAGCCATTTCCGAACAAGTCGAAACAGGCGGATCCGGCCGATTTCCGGGTCCGCCTGTTTCGTTATCTGCATCCCCGTTCTTCTGGAGACTCCTTCAACTGGCTCGGACTGTAGTGTTCCGTCTTTGATGGGACCCGGGCTCCGGCCACTGTCACAAGGTCCGTTTCTGTCGCCCGGCGCTCGTTCCCTTTATCCTGTGGCTCTCGCGGAACAGAAACTCGGAAAGGACGAACACGAATGAACAAGATGTCTCGCGGCCTCCGGGCCGGAATCGTAGCACTGGCACTCTTCGCAGCTGGCGTGATCCACTCCGCCAACCTGGACGCCCAGGAGACAGAGCTGCAGCAGGAGGCCACGGACGTCGGCCAGGGCCGCGCGGTCCTCATCACCGGGGCGAGCTCTGGGATCGGGCTCAAGACGGCCGAGGTCCTCGCCGCGAACGGGTTCTACGTGTACGCCGGCGCGCGCAAGCAGGCGGATATCGACATGCTGAGCGCGATCGAGAACGTCCAGGGTGTTCGTCTCGACGTGAACGTGAAGGAGGACATCGACGCGGCGGTCGAGACGGTCATGGCCGGCGGCCGTGGCCTGTACGGTCTGATCAACAACGCGGGAGTCGTGATCCTCGCGCCACTGATCGAGGTGACGGAAGAGGACCTCGAGTTCCAGCTCAACGTCAACGTGTACGGCCCGTACCGGGTGACGAAGGCGTTCGCGCCGCTTCTGATCGAAAACCAGGGCCGTGTGGCCACGACCGGCTCCATCTCGGGAATCGGAACGTGGGGGCTCGGTGGACCCTACACGATGAGCAAGCACGCGGTCGAAGCTTATACCGACGTGCTGGCGATCGAGCTCGCCTCCCTGGGCGTCGAGGTCGCGGTCGTCGAGCCGGGCAACTTCAAGTCCCGGATCACCGAGAACATGATCGAGCGTATGCGCGAGAAGGGCTACTCGACCGAGGGATCCATGGCGAAGGAGCGACTGGATCGCGTCCTGTCAGCACCGGCCGATCGCGGCCAGTACAAGGAGCCGGATGAGGTGGCCGACGCGTTCCTTCACTTCCTCACGTCCGACAGTCCGAAGCGCCGGTACATGGTCGTGCCGAACGAGCAGGAAGCCAACTTCACGATTCGGGCACACATACTCAGGCTCGTGCAGCTGAACGAGGACCAGCCATACGCGTTCACTCGCGATGAGCTCATGGCGATGATCGACGATGCGATGGCCGAGTCAAACGACTAAGGGCCGCTAGGGTCGAAGGGGAGGCCGGGCACCGGTCCCGGGCTCCCCTTGGTTGTGCAGATCGAGCGCAACACGCGGCCCCGTCCGCTAGGTCATGTAGAATTCCCAGGCGATTCGGTCGGGGTCTTTGAACGCGACGTATTGCTTGCCGAGAGTCTCGTCCAGTTTCACGCCCGTATTCTCGATCCCGGCCTCTGAGAGAGCCATCGCAACTCGTGCAAGCTCGTCCTCATCATCGCAGGCGACGGCCAGGTGATCCAGGCCTACCCGAAATGGATTGAAGACGTCACCCACCGGCGTGCCTTCCGCGGGGCCCTGGATTCCAACTGCCGTGCTCCCGGCCAGAAAGATCAGGAGGCCTGGCTGGGCAAGAGCAACGGGAAAGCCGAGCGTCTCGGTGTAGAAGCGCGCGGAACGGTCGAAGTCGGCGACGCGTAGCGCCACGTGGTGCAGTCCGGGTGTCTGGATGTTGATGCTCATGGATTGGCCTCCATACCGCTGTGACGAGGAGACAGATTGCCAGGAGGGGGATCTTGGCGGAGCTGCAACTGAGAGATGCCTGACGATGCGGTCAGACTCCGGGTCCGTCAACTGATACGGGTCGTAAGCAAGGCGAAGGGCCCGTCGCTATCCCCGCTCGTACACGATGACTTCGGCGCTTAGCCTCCGCGTGTCGGATTGAACCATCGCGGTACCGGTGAAGATGAACTCGGAGTCTGTGGCTTCGGGCCCCAGGATCAGGGCGTCCCCACCTAACTTCGCCGCCTCGGCGACCATCTCGTTGCGCATATCGTCAAAGCTGTCGAACACGGTCCCGGTGTTGGCCTCGATGACCGCGATGACGGTGGAGGGGTTATCGGGTTTCTCGAGCAGTACGGTCACCGATTCGGGAGACCGGGGCGACCGTACCTCGAAGTCCAACTGCTGGACGCTGGTGTTGATGCAGCCGACCGCGAGGATACAGATCGGTATTCCGAGCCACTGTTTCATGGTCGGCTCCCGTCACTTCCCCCAACCCATTCAACCACGCCCTGCCCAGTTCATCAACACCTGGCCGGAGTCGTTCGCTTATGGAATCCTGTTTGTCACTCACCGGTCACGCCGGGGGTTCCCGATAGGCCCGACGGCAGTATTTTCCTGACCTGTCCGGTGGCTCCCGGCCGCCGACCCATGTTCACGGAAGGCCTCGAGGCTCACCGCAGATGATTCGCTTCTCGTCGCTTCTCGCCCTGCTGATGACCACCGGCGTAGCCAATCCGGCCGTCGCGCCGCAGGCCGCGCCGCAGGTCCGCACGGTGCTCTTTTTCTCTCCGTCGTGTCCGCACTGCCACACAGTGATCACCGAAGGACTGCCACCGCTCGTCGAACGGTTTGGCGAGTCGCTGGTCATCGTGGCGATCAACACGCAGTCGCTCGAAGGACAGCGCCTGTTTCGAGCCGCGGGAGTCCGCTACGGAATCCCGCCCGAGCAGTTGGGAGTGCCCCTACTGGCGGTTGGAGATCGGGTACTCGTCGGCTCTTTCGACATCCCCGACCAGCTGCCGGGAATCGTGGAGGCCGGGCTGGCGGCCGGGGGTATCCCGTGGCCCGAGATCGACGGCCTCATTCCGGCGCTGGTCGCCTCGGGCGTCGACGTGAGTGAACCTCCCATCGCGGAGGTTACACCCACCGCAGAGGAATCGGTCGCTGGCGAGCCGGTCACCGCGGATGAGCGGGTCAGCGCAGAGGACACCCCGCTGCCGCAGGCCGAGGCGCCGGAACCGATCGCTCCAGCCACGCCCGAGTTCGAGTCAATCGTCGAACCGCCGGACCATGTGGAAGTGGCTGCACCGGAATCCGCGCCTGACCTGATGGCGGCACCTGAAATTGCCGAAGCCGAAACGACACTCGCGGTTCCGGCGGTCGATCCGCGCGGTGCCATCATGGACCTGGCCGGGGCAGAGTCCCGCACCACCCGGTTGAGTCCGTGGCAGAAGTTCGGCCAGGATCCGGCCGGGAACTCGATCGCCGTGGTCGTTCTGCTCGGGATGCTGGTCTCGGTCATCGCCGTGCTGACGGCTGCCGCGAGACGCTCCAATCTTCCTCGTTGGCCGGGCTGGGCCGTGGCCCTGATCATCCTGGCCGGCCTGTGCGTCGCGGCGTACCTGAGCTTCGTGGAGGTGACGCAGAGCGAAGCCATCTGCGGCCCCGTAGGTGACTGCAACACGGTGCAGCAGAGCCCTTACGCGCGCCTGTTCGGACTGATTCCGGTCGGCGTTCTCGGTGTCTACGCGTACGCGGCGCTGGGCCTGGGGTGGATGCTGCGCGAGAGGGGATCTCCTCGTTCGAACGCCTGGGTCTCCACCGGATTGTGGCTCGTGGCGCTCGCCGGTACGCTCTTCTCGATCTACCTCACGGTACTGGAGCCGTTCGTCATCGGGGCCACGTGCATGTGGTGCATTACGTCAGCCGTATTGATGACGCTCCTGCTGTGGGCAGCGACGCCGGCGGCCGTGGAGGCGTGGGCGGACCTGTCAACGAGCGGGTCGCAGGACACATAGGATGAACCGCCCCGAGGGCTGGCCGAACGAACGCTGAAACGGAGGGGCCGCTCTCCGACGCACGCCCGGCTGCTCTCGGGACGATCCGGAATCAGGTCCGGGACGCCACGAGGGCGCATGCCAGAATCGTGCAGTCGTCAGTAAACGCGGTCACGGTGAAGAGTGCGAGCGCGGACATGATCCGACGAACCTTCATGATTCCTCCCGGCCTGTGCCCGCCCCGCAGACTGTAGACGCCGGAAGAGTGCCGAACGTCACATCGGGTCACGCCCGTTCAGGTCACGCCGTCTCCGTCCAAGTCCTGCAGCTTACGATAGAGGGTGCGTCGATCGATTCCCAGAAACTGGGCCGCCCTGCCCTTGTGACCGTCCGTGTGTCTCATCACGGTCCGGATGTACTGCCGCTCGAGTCGCCGGAGGTCCCAGCCCGCAGCCAAGGGGCGAGCCAGGGAATTGCTGATTCCGTTCGGGCGCAGCTTCGAACCGTAGCCGAGATGCATGGGCTCGATCTCGTTCGAACCCCGTGACAGCACGATCGCCCGTTCGACGGCGTGCTTGAGCTGCCGGATGTTCCCGGGCCATTCGAGGGACATCAACCATTCCACGCTCCGTGACGCAAACGGAACCACGGGAAATCCCGTCTCCCGGGAGAACCGGTCACGGAAGCTGTGGACGAGGTATGGAATGTCCTCGACGCGATCGCGAAGAGGCGGAAGTTCGAGGTGCACGACGTTCAGCCGGTAGAACAGGTCGGCACGGAAAGTCCCCTGCTCCACCAGGCGTTCCAGGTCAGAGTTGGTCGCCACGATCAACCGGAAATCGACCGGGATGTCGTGCCCTCCGCCGATTCTCTGGATCGCGTGCTCTTCGACCACGCGCAGCAACTTGGCCTGCATCGCGGGACTGAGCGTATCGACCTCGTCCAGGAGAAGGGTACCACCTCGGGCACGTTCGATGAGTCCAGACTGGTCTGCCACCGCTCCTGTGAAGCTGCCCCGCTTGTGCCCGAACAGTTCCGACTCGAGCAGACTCTCCGGCAGGGCGGCACAGGCCACGGGGGTCAGCCTGCGTGAAGACCGCTTCGAGTGCAGGTGAATGCACCGGGCGAGGAGGTCTTTCCCGGTTCCAGTTTCTCCGGTGATGAGCACCGTCGTGTCCGTGGCCGCGACCAGGTCGCAGACGTCCAGGACACGAGTAATCGCCGGGGCCTGTCCCAACAGTCCACAGCAGCGGCATCGAGAGTCCGCTTCGTGATCGATGTCATCCAGCACATCGGGATCCCCACCGCCGTCACACACATCGTGGCGGGCCGTCGAACAGCGCACGCGGGTAGACGCGGGTACGTGAGGATCCGTGGCCGCTAGACAATCGCCGAGTAGGTCCGGAAGGGCGAGAAACAGGAGTACGAGGGCGGCCCTGAGCATACGTCACTCTCCCAACTGTGTCCGAGGCTGCCGTCTGATATGCGTAGCGGCGAACAGGGTGCGAGAGGGCTGCATCCGGAACGGCAGTTCTTCGGGGACTGGTACAACGGGGCCGATTCATAGTATGCCCGATTCTCGCCTTGCCTGCAACAAATCCGCTCGTCTCAAGGTCGTCATCTGCGACATCAATGCCGACCCAAACAGGCCAGATCGCGACATCGATTTGCTACCGCGTGACTCGGGAGATTCCGCCAGGACCATGTGACTGAACTGGTTAACTCGGCCTGCTCCGGCCGGAGGAATCCGGCCCGGGGATTGCCATAGGATCAGGGCGAGGCACCGGGCGAGCGCAAACCGGGCGCTTCCCCAAACGGCCCACGCCTCTCGCGCCGGGGTGTCCCGGTCGATCGGACACCCCGGCGGATAGATGGAGAAGAAGGGCAAGAAGGGGCCGGCGCAGTATCGCCGCACAGACGGAAAGGGCCCGTCACGGGCCCGCGTAGCGCGGAGGGGCCAATGATGCCGTTACGCAAGACACTCGCGTGGTCACTCGCATCCCTGCTTGTCCTCACGGTTGCCTGCGACCACAGCCTTCCGACGGACGTCTCGTCGGACCACCAGGGACCGGCATTCAAAGGAGGCAAACCCACCGGCCACGAAGCCGGAAACAACCTGTCATACCCCGTGATCTGGGCCGAGGGTGTCCAGAAGGTGCTGCCCGGAACGCCGGGAATGGAGCCCTACCTCGCCGGTGACTGGTGGTACTGGTGGGGCACCACGGGAACAGACCCCAACATCAC
>JBATJK010000116.1:0-46613 GCA_049668445.1 Gemmatimonadota bacterium | reverse complement strand
ACGCATGCCCTGGCGGACATTCACCTGGAGATCCGTGACGGCGAATTCGCCGAGGTGATGGGCCCCTCCGGGTGCGGCAAGTCGACCTTGCTGTCTCTGATCGGCCTGCTCGATACCCCCACCGAGGGCAGCTACTGGCTGGACGGCGAGCCTGTCGCGAACCTGACCGCCTCCGAGCGGGCCCGGGTACGGAACCGGCACATCGGGTTCATCTTCCAGGCCTTCAACCTGATCGGCGATCTCACGGTGTACGAGAACGTCGAACTGCCGCTCACGTATCGCGGCATGGCGGCCGCCGAGCGCAAGGAAAGGGTTCATCGCGCCCTGGAGCGAGTGGGAATGGGCCACCGCATGGATCACTATCCCTCGCAACTCTCCGGTGGTCAGCAGCAGAGGGTAGCCGCGGCGCGTGCAGTGGTCGGTGATCCCCTGATCCTCCTGGCCGACGAGCCGACGGGGAACCTCGACTCGACGAACGGCGAGGCGGTCATGGACCTCCTGAAGGAGCTGCATGGCGAAGGGTCCACCATCCTGATGGTGACGCACGACCCTCGCTACTCCGCTTACGCCGAGCGCACCATCCACCTGTTCGACGGCCGCATCGTCGAGGAGCGGTCGTCAGAGTCCGGGACCGGCTGATCGTGAGTGAACACAAGGCAAGCATCCTGGTCGCCGATGACCAGGCGGACGTCCTGGCGGCGCTCCGCCTGCTCCTGAAGGCCGAAGGGTTCGAGATCGCCACCGCGGCATCGCCGTCCGAGGTCCTGGAGCTTCTTGAGCTCGACGAATTCGACTGTCTCCTGCTCGACCTCAACTACACTCGCGACACCACCTCGGGGCAGGAGGGACTCGACCTTCTACCCCGGATCCAGGCTCTGGACAGCACGCTTCCGGTGATCGTCATGACCGCCTGGGGCAGCATCGAGAGCGCCGTGGAAGCGATGCGTCGTGGTGCGAGGGACTACATCGAGAAGCCCTGGGACAACGACCGCCTCCTGGCGACCATCAACTCACAGCTCGTGCTCGTGCAGGCCGTTCGCAGGGCTCAGTTCCTGGAGGCTGAGAACGAGATGCTGCGGGACGCCGATGTACCCGACATGATCGCGGACTCGCGGACCATGCAGCCGGTTCTCCGCATGATCGAGCGCGTCGGGCCCTCGGATGCCAACGTCCTGATCACCGGGGAGCCCGGCACGGGGAAAGAAGTCGTCGCCCGCTGGCTTCACTACCGGTCGAACCGCGGCGATCGACCGCTTGTGACCGTGAACACGGGTGGCCTTTCGGAAGGGGTGTTCGAGAGCGAGATGTTCGGCCACGTCCGGGGCGCCTTCACCGATGCCAAGTCCGATCGGGTCGGTTACTTCGAACTCGCCGGCCACGGCACGCTGTTTCTCGATGAGATCGGCAACGTCCCGCTCACGCAGCAGGCGAAGCTTCTTCGCGTTCTCGAGTCGGGCGAGTTTCAGCGGGTCGGTTCGAGCAAGGCTCGGAAGGTGGACGTTCGGATTCTCACGGCCACCAATTCCAACCTGGAGCGATCCGTCGCCGAGGGAACGTTCCGAGAAGACCTGTACTATCGCCTCAACACGGTCGAGATACAGCTGCCTTCGCTTCGAGAGCGTCGGGAAGACATTCCTCTCCTGGCCGCCCACTTCCTGAGGATCAGTGGAAGCAAGTACGGCCGCCCGGACATGACCTACTCGCCCGCCGCCATGGACGCTCTTCTCAGGCACCCATGGCCCGGCAACGTCCGCGAGCTTCGGCATTCCGTGGAACGGGCTGTCCTGCTCACCGAGAACCACATCGTGGACCTCGAGCACCTGGGCCTTCGACAGGCCTCGGAGGGCTCCCTGCGACTCGAGGCGGTGCCCCTGGACGAAGCGGAGCGGATCCTGATCCGGAAGGCCCTGTCACGGAATCGCGGAAACGTGAGCCGCGCGGCCGACGACCTGGGCCTGAGCCGCAGCGCGCTGTACCGGCGCCTCAAGCGGCACGGCCTGCACGCCTGAGCCGGCGACAAGGGGGCCCGCAGGTGATTGCGAGCGGCATCAGGCGCGAACTTCGAAAGCGCCTCACGTACCAGAGGGCGATCCCGCTGCTCGCGATCCTGTCCGGCGTGCCGGCCGTGATCGCCACGCTCATCCTCGTCTGGACCGGCGACCACGCCAGCCGCACCCAGTGGACGGTCACCGTCTTCGTCCTCGGTACCTGGATTGCCGTCCTTGTCGCGATGCGGGACCGCCTGGTGCGTCCGCTCCACGCCGTGTCCAACATGCTGGAGGCTTTGCGCGAAGGAGACTACTCCCTTCGCACGAGGGCCCCGGCCAAGGATGACGCTCTGGGCCTGATCCTGCACGAAGTGAATCAGCTCGCCGGTTCGTTCCACAATCAGCGACTCGATGCCCTCGAGGCCTCGAATCTCCTCACCCGTGTGATGACCGTCATCGACGTGGCCCTGTTCTCGTTCGACGATCACGATCGTCTGCAGCTCATCAATCGGGCCGGCGAAGACCTTCTCGGACGCTCCGAAGAACAGGTTCTGGGTCACACGGCGGAAGAGCTTGGCCTTGGTGAGTGCCTGGGCGGCGAGACACCTCGAGTCATGGACGTCGCGGTGGCCGAGGGCCTCGGCCGTTGGGAGCTTCGAAGGCGCAGCTTCCGTTGGGAGGGTCGGCCGCACAGGCTGGTCGTGCTGGCCGACCTGAGCCAGGTACTGCGGGAAGAAGAGCGCGTTGCGTGGCAGCGGCTGATCCGGGTCCTGAGTCACGAGATCAACAACTCACTCACGCCCATCAAGTCGATCGCGACCAGCCTCAGCGCGCTGCTCGATCGGCGGGATGTCGAGAGCGACGACGACGATCTCAAGGAGGGGTTGCAGGTGATCGCCGGTCGGTCGGAAGCCCTGGGTCGCTTCATGTCGTCATACGCGAGACTGGCCAAACTCCCCCATCCCCAGAAGCGGGAGCTGAGCGTGCGCGAGTGGGTTCGGCGCGTGGCGAGCCTCGAGAGCCGCATCGAAGTCGAGGTGCTGGACAGCCCCGATGTCAAGATCGAAGCGGACGGAGATCAACTCGATCAGCTACTGATCAATCTCCTGGACAACGCGGTGGATGCCTCGCTCGAAACGGGTGGCGCGGTGCGAATCAGCTGGGCGGATGTGGAGGGACACGTCGAAGTGAGAATCGAGGACGAGGGTCCCGGCCTGGCTCAAACCGCGAACCTGTTTGTGCCGTTCTTCACCACCAAGCCAAAGGGTTCGGGGATCGGTCTCGCGTTGAGCCGGCAGATCGTCGAGGCACACGGGGGAAGAGTGAAGCTGCGAAATCGGACCGACGGCCCCGGCTGCGTGGCCGAGGTGTGGCTCCCCCGGCAGGCCGTGGCCGTCTTCACGTCAGAACCCTGACGCCAGGTGCAGTGCCATCAATCGCAGTCGATCCTGCCTTCCTCCGTAGCCGGCGGAAACGGCTTGATGGTTCCGCGGTATACCGAGCAGCGAGTTCCGCGGACTCTCTCGTGTGTGGCCCTGGCTGACCAGCCATTCCCGTTCGCGCGCAACCGAATCGTCACACCGTTGCTCAGATTCACGTTGAGTTTGGTGACGTTGTTGGCGTATGTGGCCGTGCCCGTCTCGGCGAATGTCTGCTCAATGTAGGCTTCCTGCGCCGTTGCAACGTTCCTCAGGTCCGACAGCATCGCGGTCTTGTAGGCCTGGCTCGAACTGGACCCGAGAGTCACCGTCGCGATGACCGAGAGTATGGATATGAGGATCAGGACGATCATCATCTCCACGAGGGCGAACCCTGACTCCCAGCGAAATGTCGAGTGCATGGTTCGGCTCCTTCCGACCCGGACCTGGCCGGGTTCGTTCCCGGCGGGACCCTGTAAAGCACCGGTGGTGCCAAACTGTGCGGTTGGAACGATTTATCACCTAACGTGAAGGCACGTTTGCTGTTGTCATCATGTCGGGGGTCTCATTATTCCATGCGCGCTCCAGTCATGTGGCAAAACGCACATAGAGGTGTCAGGGTGCCGGTCGAAGCGCGTTGAACAGCAGTGGGAAAGTGGCCATCGAGAGGCCCCGTTGTTGCGGGTCGATGCCGAACAGCACGACTCTTCCGTTTCCGAGCGGCACGTCGACCACCGCGGAAGCCCCTGCGAGGGCGCTCGCCCCGTGCACCCAGCCACTCAGGACACGAGGGCGCGCACCGTAGCTGGCCACCGACACGGCGGTACTGCGCGCCGGAAGGTCGAACGCGCTGCCGCCTTCGATCCACGCGGCCACACGCGGCCGCATGCGCTGGCCGATGCTCGTCGTCGTATCTACCTGCAGGTTGACCTGTGCCCCGGGAGCGAAGAACACTTCCTTCGGCTGGTCACGCAGCCGATCCACGACCGGGAGGCTCAGCCTCTCGGCCACCCACGAAGCAGATCGACCAAGAGCCACAAGGGTTCCGCCTGCTTCCACGAATTCGCGAAGCGCCAGCACACCTGCCGACCCGAGCCCTCCCGTGTACTCCACCGGCATCGAACCCGGAGCCCAGCCGTCATCCAGCACGGGTGGCTCCACGGACGGAAGCACGATGCTCGTGAACCGGCGGGCCAGGTCGCCCTGCCTGATCTCCTGGTCGTGAATCGTGGCATACGGAACCTCGTAGCCATCGAACAGCCAGCGCGTCCAACCTTCGTCCGTTGCCGGCACCCAAGATTGATACAACCCGACAAGCAGTCCGGGTCGTCCGGACAGACCCTCCACGTGTCGGGGTCTGAACTCGGGCTCGTCTTCCATTCTCTCCCTGTCGCCGGCTGGCACCTGCCTCGTCGGCTCTGCCCGCAGACCAAGCAACAGCGGCAGATTGTGCGCGGTGACGTCGTACGGCGCCTTCGGAGGACCACCGGGGTATTCCAGACCGCCCGGATAGGCCTGCGGGGCGAGGAGCATCTGGGCGAACGCGGCATAGGGTTGCCGCATTTCGATCACCAGACTGCCGGCTGGCCAATTGGTCTCGCCGGCGGTCAGCGCGCTGGTGGATCTGTCGACCTCCACCTGTGCCGTTCGCAGGATCCTCCTGAGTTCGGCGACTCCCGGCTCGTTACCCTGGTGAGCCGGCACTACCCAGGCCGCCGGCCACGCCGGCCACCCCGCTACCGCCCTCTCGCTTACCGAAACGAAGTTCTCGAGCCATGCTTCCCGGGATGTCGCAGCCACTCTCAGAAGACCCAGAGCACCGGCTTCCATGTAGTCCAGGATGTCGGTGAGGCGCCAGCTGCCGCCGGGCCACGGTACCGGGTTGTTCCACGCCGCTCCGCCAGGGCCGTCCCGATTCTCCACCAGCAGTTCGCCCGGCTGGACCTCGATGGGGCTCGCGAGACGGGCGCTGGCGGTCTCGCTCAGAATGCGCACTCCGCCGTGATAGTGCGCGTAGGCCCGTGCCGGACTCCACGCGTCGTACCCCGACCCGACCACGACACCCCTCTTCCCCTCTCGCAGCAGCTGCCACGCGATCGCGGTGCCGAGAGAATTCGTCGCCGCCGTCAGGAGAGGGTCAACGTTGGGTTCGATCGGGTCCGTCCACGGGGGGACGAAGTAGCGGCTGCCGTAGGGTCCCTGTTGGTGGATGTCGTGCACGATCTGCGGGTGCCAGACGTTGTAGACGTTCTCGACCACGTTCCGGGTCTCGACCTGGGTGAACGAATACCAGTCCCGGTTGTTGTCGTGTCCCGTGTAGTGGTGGTACAGGAACGGAGGCGGCGATCCCTCCCAGGGCATTCCGATCGACTCCCGGTACCACTCGGCGACCATGTCCACGCCATCCGGATTGAGAGAGGGCACGACGAGAACCACGCACTCTCGCAGGACCTTCAACAGGGTCGAGTCGGTCGCCGCGGCCAGTCGGTAGGCGAGGTTCAGCGGCGCGAGAGAGCCGCCCACTTCAGTCGGGTGGATTGCCGAGGTGATCAGGACAACGAGACGGCCCGAGCGGATCAACTCCTCGCGCAATCCGGGGCCATCGATGCGGCGTGGATCGGCCAGCAGCGCCTGCGTGGCCTGGTATTCCTCCAGCCGGGCGTGATTGGCCGGATCCGTGATCGTCAGGAGCACCATCGGTCTGTCGAGCGTACTCCGGCCGATCGTGTCGAGGCGCACCCGGTCGCTCTGCCCGGCCAGCACCTCCAGGTACGCCATCGCCTGGCCCCAGTCCACGACCTTTCGATCTTCTCCAGGACGAAAGCCGAGGTGGACTTCAGGCGGATCCGGGGGCAAGCGTACGGCCCGCGTGCCCTCCGTCTCCTGCGCGCGTGCCAGTCCGGACAAGACTCCGATCGCGAGTCCAGCCAGGATGCCGGACGCCCTCAGACGCCCGGCGAGGCCCGGCCGCCGCGCCTCGCGATACCGGAGAGGCTCAGGCCAGCAGGGACGGGACATCGGCAAGGCCGCTGACAATGTGATCGGGGCGTTGGTCGGGCAGCGCTTCATCGAGCAGGGCCTGATCGAACTTGCCTGTGCGAACCTGAATCGTCACCAGGCTCGCGGCCCGTCCTCCCCGGACATCCGTTTCCAGGTCGTCGCCCACCACGGCCAACCCGTCCCTGGGGATGCCCAGCAGTGAGGACGCCGCGTCGAAGAAGGCGGGCGACGGCTTTCCGACGAGGGTGGCCTTCTGGCGGCTGGCATATTCAAGCCCGGCAACGAACGGGCCCGCGTCCAGCGTGGGCCCCTGGTCGGTCAGCCAGAATCGGTTTCGGTGAATGGCCACCAATCGGGCGCCCTCGCGCAGGCTGCGAAACGCCGCGTTGAGGCGCTCGAACGTGAAATCGGCACCAAGGTCACCCACCAGAACCGCGTCTGGCCGATCATCCGTGATCTCGAAACCTCCGAAATCCTCCCAGGTCGAGTCAGCCACCAGCAGGTGAATCCGGCGCACTCCTTCGTCCTTCAGCCATCGGGCAGCGGCAACGGGTGCGCTGAAAATCTCGGACGGCTCAACGCTCAGTCCCATCGAACCCAACGAGAGAGCGATGTCCGACCGCGACATGCGGCTCGTGTTGGTCGTGAACAGAAACGGAGCGCCCTTCTCGCGCAGCCGATCAATGGCCTGCTCGGAACCGGGAATCAGCTGCCGTCCAAGGTAGACCGTACCATCCAGGTCGATCAACAAGCCTTCGATTGGCCGCATACTGCGACGTCTCCCCTCCGTTCACTTCACTCTGTACCTCCCGGTCCGCGCTCTCGCCCGCGCTGGCTTACTTGCACCCCGGCGTCCAGCCAGCGATGCTTCCGACGCGAACCACGACCCGGACGATTGCTCGACCGACAGCGGTACTATTGAGACAGTACAGTTTTCAACGCAACCGACCCGCGACACCCGGAAGGACACCGTGCCCGAACTCGCTGCGTTTTCCGCGCTCCGTTTCAGCCCCTCCGCGGGTGACCTCTCACTCCTCCTGGCTCCTCCTTACGACGTCATCGACGCGGCGGACGCCGAGGAACTCAGGAGCAGAAGCCCGCACAATTGCGTCCGCCTGATTCTTCCGGACGGACCGCCAGGTGACCGCTATGTCATGGCGGCTGAGACACTTCAGCAGTGGATTCTCGAGGGAGTTCTCGACATCGATCCGGATCCGTCCGTGTACGTGTACCGCCAACGCTTCGAGGCTGACGGGCAGACACGCGAGAGGATGGCCGTCTTTGCGGCCGTACGGTTGACGCCGTTCAGCGATGGCGAGGTTCTGCCGCACGAACGCACTCATTCCGGCCCCAAGAAGGATCGCCTGGCGCTCACACTGGCAACGCGCACGC
This sequence comes from Gemmatimonadota bacterium, assembly GCA_049668445.1. GTDB lineage: Bacteria > Gemmatimonadota > Gemmatimonadetes > Palauibacterales > Palauibacteraceae > Benthicola. The sequence goes on along the minus strand of JBATJK010000116.1, from coordinate 38,815 downwards.
AGCTATCACCCATCTTCATGGTCGCCCGGGACGAGGACGGAACGCTCTACGACCTCGAGCTCTCTCTCATTGACACGGCCCCGGATGTCGAAGCGGCCACTCCGGATGGAATCCGGCACGCGATGTGGGTGGTGTCGGGTGACCGAAGCGCGAAGCTGCTGTCTGCCGCCGCGTCACAGCCACTTCTGATCGCGGACGGCCATCACCGGTACGAGACGGCGCTGGTAGCCGCCGAATCGCTTGGTGATAACGTAAAGGCGGCTTATTTGCTGGTTTGTATTGTGAGCCAGCTCGATTCAGGGCTGGTTGTCCGCCCGACACACAGGGTCCTCTCGCGACCGCCGCCGGCCGGCGACGGTACGTTCGATTGGACCTCGACGCTGGCAGAGTCCTTCCACCTCGAGGAGTTGCCGGGCCTGTCTCCCGCCGAGGCGGAGGATACGGTCGCTTCGGCTCCGCCCGGTTCGATCATCGTCGCTCTCCCGGACGGGGCCGGCTACAGGCTGGCTTCCGCCCGACACGAGGCGCTTGTACGAGCTGGCATTCCCAGCGAACGCGCCCGTATTTCCCCCGTGGTGTTCGATGAGCTGATCCTGCGGGCTCTTTATGGGATCGAGGCCGACGAGGCGGCACAGGAGGGCATTCTCTCATACTCGCGCAGCCCCGAGGTGGCGTCTTCCGTGTCGGACGGTGGGTGCGGCTTCGTTCTTCCCCCGGTGTCGCTCGAGGATGTGTGGGCGACGGCCGGCCGGGGAGGCCGACTCCCTCCGAAGTCAACGTATTTTGAGCCAAAGATGCCGTCAGGGCTGCTTTTTCGTCCGCTGTGAGTCGGGGTGGCGACTCGGGTGACCGATCGGCCGCCGGTGTTTGCCGCGACCCACAAATCGGCATACCTTCGGGCGCCATGAATACGACTGAGTCTGGCCGGGATTCCCGGAGGGTGATACGCGTCGCGCATAGTCCGGATTCGGACGATGCCTTCATGTTCTACGGACTGGCTTCCGGCGAGATCGACACGGCCGAGCTGGCCTTTGAGCACGATCTCCAGGGAATTCAGGAGCTGAACGAGCGGGCCTTGCGGGGAGAGCTCGAAGTCACGGCGGTGTCCATTCATGCCTATGCCTACCTGACCGACCGCTACATCCTGCTCCCTCACGGAGCCAGTATGGGGGAGGGCTACGGCCCGCGGCTCGTCAGCCGGGTACCCATGGACCGAGACACGATCCGCTCGTGTACCATCGCGATCCCCGGAGAACTCACGTCTGCCTATCTCGCGCTGATGTTGTGGGAGCCGGCCGCACGAACTGTGGTCATGCCCTTCGACGAGATACTGGAGGCGGTCCGGGACGGGCAGATAGACGTAGGGCTGATCATTCACGAGGGCCAGCTCACGTACGCCGACGAGGATCTGGTGCTGCTTGAAGACCTCGGTCGATGGTGGAAGGAAGAGACGGGTCTTCCCCTTCCCCTGGGCGGCAACGTCATTCGACGGGACCTGGGGGCCGAGCTCATCCCGCGGGTATCCGACTACCTCCGACGCAGCATTGCATTCTCGCTGGACCACCGCGAGCAGGCCATGGACTACGCCATGGGTTTTGCCCGGGGTCTCGATCGCGGAACGGCGGATGAGTTCGTGGGAATGTACGTGAACCAGCGCACGTTGGATTACGGCCCTGAGGGACGTGAGGCCGTGCAGCTGTTCCTGCAGCGGGGTGTCGAAGCGGGAATCCTGCCGGGGCCCGTGCAGGTGGAGTTCGCCGACTAGGTCTCCGCTGCCGGTAGCCCGGCGCTCTCACTTTGCCGGTACGCGTCCAGTTGGGCCACACCAAGGCCTGCGATCCGGCGAAGCGTCGAGCGTCGGGTCACGTAGATCTCCGAGTCACCCGCCAGCGCCGTAGCGATCTGGATGGCGCGCGGAAGTCCGCCCCCGATCTGGGCCTTCACTTGGGCTGCCTGCCGGGCGATAGTCGCCGATACCGGCACGATCTCCAGGCCCTGAAGGGCAGCTACCAGCACCTCCACCCGTTCCGCCGTCGCCTCGTGTCCGGAGCGGTAGGGTTCAACCAGAAGCTGGTAGATCGTAATAGCAGAGGTGAGCGCCGTGAATTCGCGGTCCCGCAAACCGCCGAGAATCGCGCGCGTCAGAGGAAGATACCCGGGGTCGCCGACCAGGTGGAGCGCCAGAACCCCGGCATCTACGTATACGATACCCGCTTCAGCCAGGACCCTCCGGAAGGCCGCAACCTCATTCACCGCTCGCCTCCGGCCACAAGTCGCCCCCGGAGCCCGTCGAACCGGACAGAAGGCCCTCGAGTGCGGCCACCACGTCGTGTGGCTCCGCCCGCATCTCGATGACGTCTCCGGCGACCGTTACCAGAAGTCTATCTCCGGGCCGCAGGCCGAGGGCTTCTCGGGCTTCGCGCGGCACCACGATCTGGTGCTTGCTACTCATTTTGACAGACGAGGACATCGCGACCTCCAGTGTGGTCCCTTTACAGAACAACTTTACGGAAGGCCGAGCGGGGCGAAAGGGGCCCCGGGGTGGTGGATTAGAGGACCTGGTAGAGGAAGAACGAGTAACCCAGGAGGAGAAGAGCCCCCTCCCACCGCGCCACCTTGTGCCCCGTGTAGGCCAGGGGAATGAGGGCCAGACAGAAGATCATCGCGGGGACCACCTGTCTCGCCACGGTGTCCGGCGTCAGCTCCAGGGGACTGATCAGAGCCGCCGTCCCGAGTACGAGACCCAGGTTGAAGATGTTCGACCCGATCACGTTGCCGATGGCGATGTCGCCCAGGCCGCGAGCCGCCGCGGCAATCGTGGAAGCCAGCTCGGGCAAAGAGGTTCCAACGGCCACCATCGTCGCACCCACGACTTCTTCGGGAATCTGATACGCGATGGCTATCTCGCCGGCCGATTGTATCATCCAGGAAGCCCCGGCAAGCAGCAGTGCCGTTCCAAACGCCACGCGGAGCCAATTCACGAAGGGACGGCGGATCAATCCCATATCCTTCATGTGGGCTTCGATGCGAGCCGCCTGGAATTGCCCCGTTTCTGTTTCCGACTTCCCCCAGCGAACCAGGTACAGCATGTAGAGCGTGAAGCCCCCCACGAGAATCAGCGCGTCCAGCGTACCGATCACGCCATTCGAAGCAAACACCATGACGGCAGCCAGAACGAGCACCATGAGGGGCGCCTCACGTTGCAGCAGCTTCCGGTGCACGAAAATCGGACGCACCATCGCCCCCAGACCCACGATCAGCCCGACGTTTGCCACCGTAGAGCCCATGACGTTTCCGATCGCGATCCCGTGCTGCCCGCGCAATACGGCACCTATCGACACGACCAGTTCCGGGGCGGAGGTGCCAAAGGCGACGATGGTGAGACCCACGAGGAGGGGACTCACTCCACGGTGCTCCGCGACGCGCGATGCTCCCGTGACCAACCAATCCGCTCCGAGCGTAAGCGCGGTCAGTCCAACGAGGAACAGGAGGGCGTCGATCAGGACCACGGGTTCCTCACATCACCGGATGTGGAAAACCGCACGGCTCCATGGCGGCCCGCGCAACCCGTTGTGGACAACTGTGGATAAGTCGCCACTCGAAGTACGGTGGAGCAACTAGCAGTCACGGCGGCAGTTACGCGCTCAGGTCAGTTGACCTGGACTGCCTCGGGAGCCTTATGGGCCGATTTCTCCCCATGTTTGCCGACGTCGGCCGGCTTCTCAGCGCCGTGCCCGCCCATGTGGAGTTGTCCGTCTACCTGGCCCCCTTCGTCGAGCTTGATCCGCCGGCTCCGGATGTCGCCCTGGACCCTGCAGGTCGTCTGCAGCTCGACCCGGCTCTCCGCACTGACGCTGCCATTTACGCGTCCGGCAACGATGGCGTCCTGTGTCACGACGTCTCCCAGGACCACCCCTTCCTTACCGATCACCACGCTCTTCGCCGCCTTCACCGAACCTTCGACCTGCCCCTCGATCCGGATCGTACCGTCGCTCGAGCAATCACCGACCACCTTCATGCCGGGTCCCACGATCGACACGACGTCTCCCACATCACGGGGCGCCCCGTCTGTCCGGTTTCTCGTCTTAGACATCTCGCTCATTCCTTTCGCCATCCCTTCCGGGCCCTGCTCCCGCGTGGCCCAGCCTCAGGTCCCCTCCGCAAGATAGTCGAGCGGATCCACGAGCGTGCCTTCCCGCTCGATTTCTACGTGCAGATGCGGCGCGGTCGACCTGCCGCTATTCCCTGACAGGGCTATGACCTCTCCCATCTCCACCGAGTCACCCGCGGACACGAACAACCAGGAGTTGTGAGCATACAGACTGCTGATCTCGTCATCGTGCGCTACCTTGACGAAGAGTCCATACGCCACGTCGTCTCCCGTTTCCTCCACAGTACCACCCCTCGTCGTACGGACGTAGGATCCGGCCGGCAGCGCGATATCGATTCCCACGTGTTCATCACCTGGAGCCAGCGTGGTGTCACCAAATGTCCGGGTGACGAATCCCTGTTCCACGACGGGCCACACGAAGCGTGCCGCATCCTGCTCCTCGATCACGCGCCGCGCCGTCGCATCCTCCTCTGACAGCGGCGGCAGCAGAATGTCACGTCTGGACGCTCCCAGTTCGCCACCCATTACACCCCTGAGCTGCCTGTACTCAGCCTCCAGCCGCTCAACACGCTCAGCGACGACCGCCATCGACGCGTTTTCGTCCCGCAAGTCCAGGACCTCGGATTCAAGGGCCTCCACGCGGCCCCGGGACGCGAGGTCTCCCACCCACCCCCCGGCGACGAAAAAGGTCGTCGCCAGTGCAACCAGCGCGACACCGCCAAAAGCGATCGCCTTTCCGCGAGACAGGGCCACGGTACGAGAGTTCACCTCGCCCTCTCTCATGAGAATCAAGGTCCAGCGCCGCTTGCCTTCCTGGCTCATTTCGCCCCGAACAGGTCAGCGGACTCTGGTTCTCCGAGCAGTTCGCGCGCAATCCGCTCGAAGTCGTCCGGGTCCCTGAACGGAATCCGGATCTCACCGCTCGTCTTTGACTTCAGGCTCACCTTCACATCCGTGCCGTAGGCCCGGGACAGCAGCACCGCCGCCTTGCGGGCGATCGGGTCTTCCCTGGACTTGTCTCGCTTACCGCCCGGTTTGTCTCGCTTCCTGCCACGGCGTGCCAGTGCTTCCGCCTCGCGGACCGAAAGACCCCTGGAAACGATTTCACGCGCCAGTGCGATCTGCTCCGCTTCTCCCTCGACCGAAAGCACCGCGCGAGCGTGACCCGCCGTCAGCGACCCTTCGCTGAGCAGGTCCCTGACCGCGGCCGGAAGCGTAAGCAGTCTGAGCGCGTTCGCCACCGTCGACCTGTCACGCCCCACTCGGCGAGCCACCGCCTTCTGCGTAAGTCCAAAACCATCAACCAGTTGTTGGTATCCCACGGCTTCTTCCAGTGGCCCCAGGTCTTCACGCTGAAGGTTCTCTACCAGGGCCATGACCAGCATCTGCTCGTCGCTGAGAGGGCGCACCAACGTGGGCACCTTTTCCCAGCCCAGCCGTGTCAGCACCCGCCAACGCCGCTCCCCGGCCACCAGTTCGAAGTCCGGCCCCGATGGACGGACGACAAGGGGTTGCAGCAATCCGTTTTCACGGATGGAGGCTTCGAGCTCGTCGAGCGAGTCGTCCTGGAACTGGCGTCGGGGCTGGAAAGGGTTCGGACGAATACGCCCGACATCCAGCTCCCGGATGGGTATCTCTCCCGAAGTCGGCTCTTCGAGATACTCACCGAGCAGCGCTCCCAGGCCCTTGCCCAGGCGTCGTGACTCAGGCTTGGCCAACGACGGCCCCCTTCCGCTCTTCGTCTCTTCGGACGATTTCTGAGGCGAGGCTGAGGTATCCCCGTGCCCCCGTGGATAGAACGTCATACAGCGCAATGGGTTGGCCGAAACTGGGCGCCTCCGCCAGCCGTACGTTTCGCGGTATCCATGTCTTGAAGACTTTCGCCCCGAAATATTCCTCCGCTTCTCCCTTGACCTGTTTCGACAGGTTGAGTCTCGAGTCGAACATCGTCAGCAGCACTCCCTCGATGCCCAGTTCAGGGTTGATGCTTCGCTGCACGATACGAACGGTGTTGAGAAGTTGGCTCAGCCCCTCCAGTGCGTAGAACTCGCACTGGATAGGGATCAACACGGTGTCTGCGGCGACGAGGGCGTTCAGGGTCAACAAGCCGAGGGAGGGTGGCGAGTCGATCAGGACATATTCGTATCGATCGCGAATCGGTTCCACGATGTCACGCAGGATCCTCTCGCGACGTGGCCTCTCGATCAGTTCCACTTCCGCGCCCGCCAGGTCCCGGCTCGCCGGCACCACATCCAGCATGGGGAAGTGGATGGCGGGCCGGATCGCCTCCTCGACCGCCGTGCCGTTCACCAGGCAGTCGTACACGTCCGGCGACTCCGTCTCGCGCGCGATCCCGAGACCACTCGAGGCGTTCCCCTGCGGATCGCAGTCGATAACCAGGGTTCGCCGCTCCGCAATCGCCAGAGATGCGCCCAGGTTGATGGCGGTCGTCGTCTTCCCGACGCCACCCTTCTGGTTGGCTATGGCGATGACACGGGACATTCGCTCTCCGGCTACAAGTCGTTATTTGGTAATAGTTTACGGACCGTAGTTGTCGGAGTATTGTCGCCCCGTAAACCCCGGTCCCCGCTTGGCCCCGCGCTCTTTTTTGCAGGGGGCGGAGAATATACGCTGGGGTCGTGAGAACTCCAAGGAAGGGGTGTTGCACGTGAAACATCGGTGGGAGTTGGTGGCCCGATGTTGCACGTGAAACACTTCCTGGAAGTACTTGAACTCGTCAAAGTTCGCTCGCTGCTGGAAGCTGCCCGACTCAGGACTCCCTGTTCCCAAACGAGCGCTTTCGCACTTCCACCAGGAGGTTCTGAAGATCGGAGGGAGACACCCCCGGGATGCGACCCGCCTGCCCGATCGTTCTTGGCCTTACGGACGCCAGTTTCTGACGGGCCTCGTACGACAGACTCTGGAACTCCAGGTAGGGAGCGTTCACTGGAAGTGGCTGGTCTTCCCGCTCGGCCAGCGCGCGCGCCCGTTCCTCTTCGCGCCTTATGTACCCCTCGTACTTGATTTCCATCTCCACCACGGTGAGAGCGTCGTGCCCCAAACCGGGATGCGGCACGGGACCCTCGTCAGCGACCAGGCCTAGGAGAGTGACCTGTGGCCGTCTCGCCAGGCGGTCCAGTGGCTGGCGTTCCGTAAGCGGGCTCGTTCCGTGTTCGACCAACCACTCGTTGGCGTCACTCGGATCCACACGCTCCTCCCGTACCCAGCTGCGGGCTCGATCGAGGTCCGTCATGTGTGAGTCCAGGCGGCGGAGCTGACCATCGGACAGGAGTCCGAGCCGGGCCGCCGTCGGCCCCAGCCGTGAGAGGGCGTTGTCCTGTCGTAACAGGAGGCGGAATTCCGCGCGCGACGTGAACAGACGATACGGTTCGTCGACACCGCGCGTGACCAAATCGTCCACGAGGACCCCCATGTACGCCTCATCTCGACCCGGCGTCCAGGTTTCCCGCTCGAGGGCCGCGTGTGCTGCGTTTACGCCGGCCACGACACCCTGACCGGCTGCCTCCTCATAGCCCGTGGTCCCGTTCACCTGACCCGCCAGGAACAGGCCACCGATGTTCTTCAGTTCGAGAGTGTTACCCAGTTGAAGGGGAGGGAAGTAGTCGTATTCAATCGCATATCCCGCTTGCGTCATGCGGGCGTTCTCCAATCCCGGCACCACGGACAGGAACTGGCGCTGTACATCGGGCGGGAGCGATGTCGAAAGCCCGTTGACGTATAGCTCGCTCGTCTCCAACCCCTCAGGCTCGAGGAACACCTGGTGCCCCGTCGCATCGGGGAACTTGACGATCTTGTCTTCGATCGACGGGCAGTATCGAGGTCCCTGCGAAGCGATCATCCCCCCGTACAGGGCCGATCGACCCAGATTCTCCTCGACGATCCGCTTGACCTCCCCGCCCGCCCGGGATATCCAGCATGGCCGGCGCGGAAGTCCTTCCCCGGACTCCCAGTGCGAGAACCGATACCCCTCGTCCTCGCCATCCTGTCGTTCCAGGCGGTCGAAGTTCACCGTTCGGCCGTCCACTCGAGGCGGGGTGCCCGTCTTGAATCGCCGCGCCTCCAGACCAAGGTCCCGCAGCTGGTCCGCCAAATCGACCGTCGGAGCGTCTCCGGCCCTGCCGGCTGCCAGCTCCCGCTCGACCCCGATGCGTATCCTCCCCCGGAGGAAGGTCCCGGCGGTGAGAATGACGCATCGAGAGGCGAACTCACTGCCATCTGAACAGCATACGCCCGCCACTCTCTCACCCTCGATCTTCAGCGACGCCACCGTGGCCTGGTACAGCTCCAGACCCGGCTGCTCCTCCAGCAGTCTGCGGACCTCTCTCGAATAGCCCCCTCGGTCGCACTGGGCCCGGGGCGCCCACACGGCAGGCCCCTTGCTCTGATTCAGCATGCGAAAGTGAATCGTTGTTCGATCGGCGGCGAGGCCCATAAGTCCACCCATTGCATCGACTTCGCGCGCTACGGTTCCCTTCGCCACACCCCCGATCGCCGGGTTGCAGGACATCTGCCCGACCCGGGCCAGGAACGAGGTCACGAGCAGCGTACGGGCCCCCAGCCGGGCCGAGGTGTTCGCCGCTTCTGTTCCGGCGTGTCCTCCACCGATCACGATCACGTCGTAGTACATTCTTCTCCTGAGCAGTCGTTGCGTGGCCTCGTGGCGCGTCATCGTTCGCATCCCGCGCTCCCGGGCGCTACCAGGTGTGCCAACGTAGCGGGGGCGCCAAACTAGGATCAGACAGTCAATGCAGCCAAGTGTCGCCGAAGTGCGCGTCGGAGTCATCCTTGAAGGTCGGGTGCAGGGTGTAGGCTTTCGCTGGTGGACGAGACGCCAGGCGAGCGGCCTCGGCTTGCGTGGAACCGTGCGCAATCTAAGTGACGGGACGGTGGAGGTTCATTTGGCTGGACCCGCCGATATTGTCGCCGACTTCCTGCTGACCCTCCGGCGTGGACCGCAGGGGTCGCGCGTAACGCGAGTGTCCTCGGTGGAACCAGCGGTTGATTTGCCGCCGGACTTTCGCGTTATTCGCTGATGGCACTTTCCAGTTTTCCCGGTGTATCCCCCTAGATTCTCTCACCCGCGCGCGAGGAAGAATACGTGATGATAGAACTGCCAGACGTCGAGCGAATGATCGACGCCTTTGCCGGATACGCTACCGGAAAGACCGTTTCCGTGGTCCTGATCGACGATGCTGAAACCGTGGACCTCGACGGCGATCGAGCCGCGGAGCAGATCCAGGGCCACGCCATCGACACCGTCGAGAGGCACGGGAAGTACGTAGTTTTGCGCTTTCGTTCCGAGGTCAGCCTGGTATTCGACATGGGTACCGACGGTGAAGTGTACCTCGAGTCCCAGACTGCACCCCCACGAGAAACCAGCAAGATCCGCTTGCAGTTCGCGGCCGGCCGGGAGCTTCGCTTCGCTTCGACGGCCTCGGAAAGCGATGTCTATCTCGTTGAGGGTGATGATTTTAGCGGTCTCGGTGTCCTGAACAATCTGGGTCTCGATCCCCTCAGCGAGGAACTCACCGCTCCACGCTTCATCCAGCTTGCCGGCTCGCGCGGCAGGACCTCGCTGAAGGGGTTCCTGATGAACGAGGAGGTCGTGGCAGGTATCGGGAACGAGTACGCGGACGAAATCTGCTTCCAGGCGAGCATCCGTCCGGATTGTAAGATCGCTGATCTCACGGACGAACAACTCACCCTGGTGCACAAGTACCTGCGGCGTGTCTTACGCCGCGCGACTCTCCATTGGCAGGCGGCTCATTCGGACCCGGGCTGGTTGATCAACCGGCGACGACCCGGACACACGTGCCCGCGTTGTATGACGGAGCTCGAGTCCTTGAGTCTGGTGGGGAAGCGAACCTATCTCTGTCCGAGGTGTCAGCGCGCGGCCTGAGCCCGGGCGCTACTTGCCGACACAGAACGAGCTGAAGACCCGGTCCAGGACATCCTCGGTGCTCACGGCGCCGAGGAGATCCTCCAGCGCAAGGGTGGCGTCCTGGACGTGCGTGCCCGCTATTTCCGCCGGAAGACCTCGCTTCCGTGCTTCCTGAAACGCCACGGTGTCAGCCCGAGCCCGCCGCAGACACTCGATTTGTCGCGCTCGAGTGACCACCGGAGTCTCCTCGTCGCCCCGCACGCCGGCGTACACTCGCTCGAGCATAGCCGCGCGCACTTCCGGCAGTCCGTCTCCGCTGACCGCGGAGGCCGGCAACTCGGGTATCGACCCGCTCACCCGACCGCTCGCCTCCCCTTCGCATACGTCTGCCTTCGTGCGAAGGATCACGATGCGCGAGCTGTCCTCCTCCAGCAGTTCGTGCACGAAACCCGCTTCGTCCGACCCCGGCATCCTGTCCGCCTCGACGCAGAGCAGCACCAGGTCCGCGCGCTGCAGGTAGCCCCGGGCCACCTCGATTCCCAACCCCTCGATCCGGCCCGCGTCCTCCCGGAGGCCCGCCGTGTCCACCAGCCGAAACGGATACCCGTCGATGCTGATCAGGGCCTCGATCGCGTCCCGAGTCGTCCCTGGTTCCTCCGTGACGATCGCTCGCTCAAAACCCAGTAACGCGTTGAAAAGACTCGACTTACCGGAGTTCGGGCGTCCAGCGATCACGGTGAGGGCTCCGTCCCGCAGCAGCTCCCCCTCCGGCGCCAACTCCAGCATTCGCTCCAGGCCGCCGATCAGCCTGTCCGCTGCCTCGTCAATGCGTGCGGCGGGAACGGGGCCATCGTCTTCCTCCGGGAAGTCGATGTCGTAGGCGATCAGACCCTGAAGGGTCAGGAGTTCTTCTCGCAATTCTTCGATGCGGCGTGATAGACCCCGGTCGAGTTGAAACAGTGCGGCCCGGTGCATGGCGGGTGAACGCGCCTCGATCAGGTCGAGCGTGGCTTCGGCCTGCATCAGGTCCATTTTGCCGTTCAGAAAGGCTTTCCGGGTGAATTCGCCGGGTTCGGCCAGGCGGGCCCCGGCCGCGCATACCGCCTCGAGCACGAGCTGCGGAGCCAGGGAGCCGCCGTGGCAGCCGATTTCCAGCATGTCCTCGCCGGTGTAGGAGGCGGGGCGACTGAAGCGAACCGCCACCACGTCGTCGACCGGTTCGTCCGTAGCGGGGTGTCGCAGGGTTGCGTGCCGCGCGACTCGCGCCTCCTCCTCGGGCAGTCCCAGTCGCGTGGCGATGAGAGCCGTGTCAGGGCCACTCACCCGAACCACGGCCAGGGCGCCGCGTCCGGGGGCCGTCGATATGGCCGCAATCGTGGAGGCGGTGGCCATTGTCAGTTTGCTTGAGGTGCCGGTGCGCGAATCACGTGTGGGTAAGGGCGGGGGCTAGCCGCCCCCTCCACCGCCCCCGTCGTCCTTGCGTGCCTTCGTCGCCTTGTACTGGTCGGCTTTCCGCTTCGCCGCCTTCCGCTCTTTCGACAGATACAGCTGCTGTGGCAGCGAAGCCAGGTTGCTCGTGGCGTAGTACAGGTTCAGGCCGGACGGGAAGTTCGCGAACATCACGGTAAATACGGCCGGCATCATGTAGGTCATCATCTTCATCTGCGCGTTCGCCTCCATTCCACGCTGCCCTATCCACGACAGCAGGAACATCGAGCCGCCCATCAGAAGTGGGATGATGTAGTACGGATCCTTCAGGGACAGATCGGGAAGCCACAGGAAGGGGACGCCTCGGAATTCGATCGTGCTCTGAAAGACGAAGAACAGCGCGAATAGAATCGGCATAGGCAGGAGCATCGGGAGGCACCCTCCCAGCGGGTTCACGTTGTGCTCCTTGTACAGCTTCATCATCTCCGACTGCAGCTTCTGCGGCTCATCTTTGTACTTGGCCTGCAGCTCCTTCATGAGAGGCTGCACCTGCATCTGGGCCATTTGTGACCGCATGGACTTCTGGTACAGGGGGAAGAGTACTACCCGCATCGCGATACCGAACACGATCAGCACCCACCCGTACGCGAGCCCGAGGAAGTTGTGCAGCCACGCCAGGATCACCATCACGATCCCGACGAGCGGTCGGATGATCGGGCGCATCCAGCGCCAGCCATACGGATTCACGTGCTCGAGGTCGCGCGATCGACCGACGGCTTCGAGGCGTCCATACTCCTGCGGCCCCATGTAGGCCTGGAAGCCGAAACCGCTGCCGGCGGGAGCCGGTTGCGAGGCCACCATGCGCGCCGTGTGCTCGGCTGGTTCTCCCATCACGAGCAGGCCGCCGAACGCCGGGCCTGCTTCCGGCGACACCAGTGCGATCACGAAGTACTTGTTCTTCACCGCGACCCAGTCGAACGGGCCGCCGTCCGCCGTCCGCAGGGTGCCGGCGTCGACCTTGTCCAGGTTGACCGACTCGATTCCCCCACCCTGGTTACGTACGACATACGCCAGTTGCCGGAAGTCATCCTGCGGGCTCTTCTCGTTCGTCTTCAGACCCAGGCCCAGAGATGTGAGGATCGAGTAGCCGCGATCGCCGATGCCCTCCACCCTGCCGGAGACGTCGACGAGGTAGCTGTCCATCTCGAACCCATACGTGACCACGAACTCAGCGGCGCCGGATGGGAACGGATACCTGAAGACGAGCGAGTCCCTTGGGTGATTTTCCGTGAGGGTAAGCTCGGATCGATTGACGGTGAACGACTGTCCATCCAAACGAATCGTGTCGCCCGCGATGACGACCCGGTACCCGAACACGTGGTCTCCGTCGCGCACCAGCTGCGCGGGATGGTCCTCCGTGCCGTTGGGCGTATATGACTCGTACTCCAGCAGCTCCGCGGACATCAACGAGGCTCCGCGCGTCGAGAACTGCAGCCTCACGAGGTCGGTCGTCACCGTCACCGTGTCAGCCGGCAGCTCGGACAGGCCCGCCGGTTCCTCCACCCGGTCCACTCCACTCCCCTGATCCGGGTCCGGTGCCGCGGCGGCGACCTCCGTGCGGTTGGCCGTATCACGCCCGGCCCCTGGCTCCGTGTCGAACTCGCCGGGCGCGACTCTGCCCTCCACCAGCGCCGAATCAGCCGCTACCTGGCGCGGCGGTAGCTCCGGGGCCGGAAACAGCAGGTTGCTCAGGAAGATCACCCCGATCGTGAGCACGACGGCCATTACTACTCGCTTCTCCATCTATCCTCTATCCGGTATGGTTTCGTCGCTCGACCAGGCGGCGTTCTCTTCTGCCTCGGGCACCGGGTCGTGCCCATGGCCTCCGAACGGGTGGCACCGGCCCAGACGCTTAATGGCCAACCACGATCCCCGGGCCGCGCCATGTCTTTCCACCGCCTCGCGTGCGTACTCGGAACACGTCGGCGTATAGCGGCAACTCGCCGGCAGTATAGGGGACAGACCGGCCTGGTAGGCCCGAATCCAGAAAAGAAGAAAGCGCTTCATCCGCCCCCCAGACACCGACCGAAGGCCTCGCGCAGTTCACCCGCCTCTGCATGGTACGCAGCGGGTCGGGCACGAACGAGGATCTCCGGCGCCGGCCTTTCGTTCTGCGCCTCCGCCAACCACTCGGTACGTACGAACTCCCGCAACCTGCGTTTCAGGCGGTTGCGCTGAACGATCGTGTGTCCGTAGCGGGGAACGACGATGCCGGCCCGTACCGATTCGGTCGGGGAGTCTCTTCGATAGACCTCGAGCGGTCCGCACCGCCGCCTCGAACCTTTTCGAAGAAGGGTTCGGATTTCCGGCCCGCGCCGCAGCCGGGCCGATCTGGGGTACCGGAAACGGAGGCCGTCACCCAAGGGTCGGGCGATCGCTAGCGGGGGACTACCGGCGGTGCTTCGGGCTGATTTCGTCGCTCACCGTCAGGGAGTGGCGTCCCTTACGGCGACGGCGGGCGAGCACCTTGCGACCGGCCTTTGACTTCATGCGGGCCCGGAAGCCGTGGTCCTTCAGCCTCTTGCGTCTGCTTGGATTTCTAAACGTCGGCTGCATTATCTTCTCGCTCGTGCATCGGGGCCCACGCCCCGCTCATTTGACAGAGAGCCTCGGAAAGTAGGGGCGATCCGCAGCGGTGTCAATCATATTTGGCGCCTCCGCTCCCGTGCTTTCGAGATGTCCCCCGGAAAATTGACAGTGTCTGGCCCGCTCTCTACAATGGACGGCCCCGTGTACCTTCCCAATCAATTGGGCACCCATGGAGCTGACGGCCGCCGAAGTCTGGACTTCGATCATTACCGCCGCGCGGGACGTGCTGCCCGAGCAGACGTTTCGCACGTGGCTGGCCTCCACAGAGGCCGTGGGCCTGGTTGACGACACCCTGGTCGTCGCCGCACCCACCCGCTTCGCCGTGGAGTGGATCGAGGACAAGTACGGAGACCTGCTCAGAGACCTGGCGGGGAAGACTCTCGGTCGTCCCCTCGATCTGCGCTTCGAACACCACGGGGCGGGAGAGCGACTCGTCTTCCCCGAGATCGGCACGGACGAGGCATTGACCGGCGTCGACCTGACGCCGGAGCCAACCGCAACGGTCGCCGCGCCCACGCGTACGGCCGGCGAGGGCGCGCGCCAGGCGGGTCTGAACCAGCGCTATACGTTCGAGCGGTTCGTGATCGGCGGGAACAGCCAGCTGGCCGCTGCAGCATGCCGGGGGGTGGCCGACTCGCCGGCCCAGCTCTACAACCCGCTCTTCATCTACGGGGACACGGGCCTCGGCAAGACGCATCTCATGCACGCGATCGGACAAGAGATACTCCAGCGCTCCCCCGAGACCCAGATCGCGTACGTCCCTTCTGAACAGTTCACCAACGAGATGATCTCCGCCATACAGAGTGGGCGCACGGCCGACTTTCGCCAGCGCTACCGGCGGATCGATGTTCTCCTGGTGGACGACGTGCACTTCCTTGGAAACAAGGAGGGGACGCAGGAGGAGTTCTTCCACACCTTCAATTCGCTGTATGATGCCCACCGGCAGATCGTCATAACCAGCGATCGACCACCGCAGGAGATCCCCGGACTGCAGGAACGCCTGGTGTCCCGGTTCGAGTGGGGCCTGGTCACGGACATCAAGCCACCGGACTTCGAGACGCGGGTCGCGATCCTTCAGAAGAAGGCCGCCGAGGATCGGCTCACCCTCGATGAGGGGGTCATCGAGTTCATCGCCCGCAACCGCAAGGCGTCGGTCCGGCAGCTGGAGGGGGCCGTGATCAAGCTACTTGCCTACAGTTCGTTGACCCGGCGGGAGATCTCTCTCGACCTGGCCCGTGAAGCGCTCGGTCCCCGGCTCGAAGAAGAGATGGGGGCCCGTGTCACGCCGGTCGAGATTCGTCAGAAGACGGCGGATGCCTGGGGAGTGTCGGTCGAGAACCTGGTTTCCAAGCGCCGCACGAAGCCCCTGACGGTGCCACGCCAGGTCGCCATGTACCTGATCAAGACGACGCTCGATCTTCCCTATACGGAGATCGGTGCGTTGTTCGGCGGCCGCGATCACTCGACGGTGATCCACTCGGTGAACAAGGTCGAGGCCGATATGGCCTCGAACGCGGAGTTCCGTACTCGAGTGCATCGTTTGCAGGATGAGCTCACTCACTGAACTCAGGCGCGGTCTTTTCACCACAGGCCCGTTGAAAAGACGTTGACTCGTGGGTGTTCCATCAGCGGAAACCGACCGGACAGTGGATAGATGTGGACGCCTCAGCTACTTTTCCCGGATGATGCACACGAGGCGAGCGACGCGGCTGCCAGTCCCAACGCGATGATCAGGGATCTCGAGCCGGGTTCTCCACGTTTCCACGGCCCCTACTATTACTACTAAGAATTAAATTAGAAGAGTAGGAGAGAACAGCTTTCCCCGGTACAGAACCGGACGAAGGAGCGAAAGAGGATCTCCATGAAGCTTTCCGTAACGCGCGACAGCCTGCACTCGGGAATGGGAGCTGTTTCAGCCACTATTCCAACGAAGACGACTCTTCCGGTGCTTTCGAACATCCTTCTCGAAGCGAAGGATGGAAAGCTGACCTTGAGTGGAACGGACCTGGATATCTCAGTGTCGGTCTCGATCGAGGCGGAGGTTGAAACGGAAGGGTCCGTGACGGTTCCGGCGAAGAAGTTTGCCGAGATCGCTCGCGAGCTTCCGGCGGCTCCGGTTCATATCACGGCCGATGGTGTCGAGATCCGAATCGAAAGCGGAAAAAGCCGCTTCAAGTTGTTCGGACTGCCAACGGAGGAGTTTCCGAGCTTTCCTGAAGTCGATTCGGGTGATTCGTGGACCATGCAGGCGTCCGATTTGCACGAGTTGATCAGCAAGACCTCCTTCGCCGTATCGAGCGAAGAGAGCAGGCCCATTCTCAATGGCGTGCTGTGGCAACTGGGCGATGGAACGGCTTCGATGGTTGCCACCAACGGACACCGCCTCGCAAGGCTGACGGTACCACTCGAGGGTGGAGGTGCGCCGGATGCTTCCCTGATCGTACCGCCAAAGGCGCTGCAACAGGTGGGGCGACTGTTCGAGAAGGAAGGCGAGGTGTCGGTGTCGCGATCGAAGAACCACCTGGCGTTCCGGACGCCTCTACGGTCCGTGTATACCCGGCTCATCGAGGGGCCGTATCCGAACTACGAACAGGTGATTCCCACAGACAACGACAAGAAGGCTACGGCGAACAAGGACAATCTTGCCGCGGCGATCCGGCGGATGGCGGTCGTGGCCAGTGACCAGACCCACCGCGTGCGCATGAGCTTCAGCGAAGGAACGCTCTCCTTCCGCGTCCAGACACCGGACCTGGGTGAGGCGGAAGAGGAGATGCAGGTAGACTACGGCGGCGAAGCACTGGAGATCGGATTCAACGCCAACTACCTGTTGGAAGTACTCCGGTACATGCCCGGAGATGACGTGCTGGTTGAATTCAAGGCCCCCGAGAGAGCGGCGACCTTCAGGCCAGCCGGCGGGGAGTTGGACTACCTGTGCCTGGTAATGCCGTTGCGTCTGCTCGACTGAAAGAGTCCGGGCATGACGGCCGGAGCCCGGCGCGATCAGTCACCCCGGTAGTCGGCCCACAGGTTGCGATCCTCCAGCACCCTGACGAGGGTCAGAGCGCACGAAGAAGGAAGAGCCGGCGAGACTCGCTCCCACACGACCCGGGCGAGGTTTTCCGTCGTCGGGATCGCCCCGGTGGAAAACTCGGGCAGTTCGTTGAGGAATGCGTGGTCCATCGGCTCCCGGATCTTCTCCCGGAGAAGCCGGTCGAGAACCGCCAGGTCCACGATCATGCCGGTTTCCGGATTGATCTCACCCCGGACGGTGACCTCGACACGATAGTTGTGGCCGTGACCCGGCGCCCGGGAGCAGGGCCCGAACGTCGCCTCATTGCGGGCGGCGTCCCATTCGGGGCGGTGATACCGATGTCCGGCCGGGAACTCCACGGCACGCGTCAGGCTCGCTCTGGGCATGCCGTAAGATAACGTCTGCCGCGTTCAACGAAACGCGGAGAGGGGATAGAAGACCATGCTGGACAGCCTCCTGCGGCCCAAGTCGATCGCCGTGGTCGGCGCGAGCCGCCGGGCCGGTAGCATCGGAAACGGGATGCTCAAGCACCTGGTCGGCAGTGGTTTTACCGGCCCCGTATACCCGGTGAACCCGACCGCAACCTCCGTGAACTCCGTTCCGTCGTTTCCATCCATCGGGGCGCTGCCGACGGTACCGGACCTGGCGGTGATCGTGGTCCCCAAGCAACTGGTGCTCGGTGTGGTGCGCGAGTGTGTCGCGACCGGCGTGAAGGGAATCGTCGTCATCACGGCCGGGTTCCGGGAAGTGGGCGGCGAAGGGATCGAGCTCGAACGCGAACTCCTCGCCCTCGTGCGCGAGAACGGGCTTCGAATGGTCGGTCCGAACTGTATGGGCGTGATGAACACGTCACCCGACGTCGCCATGAACGCCACGTTCGCCCCGACAATGCCGCCGAATGGACCCATCGCTTTCATGAGCCAGTCCGGTGCGATGGGGATGACGATTCTCGACTACGCGTCGGAGTATGGAATCGGCATCAGCCAGTTCGTGTCGATGGGAAACAAGGCGGACGTTTCAGGTAACGATCTCATCGAGTACTGGCAGGACGACGACGAGGTGGGCGTCATCCTCATGTACATCGAAGGCTTCGGTAATCCGCGCCATTTCACGACCCTGGCGCGCAGGGCCACGCGTCGCAAACCGGTTCTCGCCGTGAAGGCGGGCCGTTCCGAGGCCGGAGCGAAAGCGGCCTCGAGCCACACCGGAGCCCTGGCCCAGGTGGATATCGCCACGGACGCGTTGTTCGCGCAGTGTGGCGTACTGCGGGCAGATACCGTCGAGGCCCTGTTCGATGCGGCGATCGCGTTCAGCAAGGCCCCGCTTCCCAAGGGTCGCCGGGTCGCCATCCTGACGAACGCGGGCGGACCGGGGATCATCATCGCGGACGCCTGTGAAGGGTTCGGTCTCGAGGTCGCGCCGCTGTCTGAGGAGACACAGAGCCGGCTGCGTGAACATCTTCCGGCCGAAGCAAGCGTGGCCAATCCGGTAGACATGATCGCGAGCGCGACGCCGGAGCAGGTGGAGCGGGCGATGCGCATCATCGTGGCCGATCCCGGGATCGACGCCGTCATCGCGTCGTACGTTCCGCTCGGACTCGAGGCGCCGGTCATCGCGGCGGCGATCAACCGGGGGGCCGAGGGGTGTGGAAAACCGATCCTCGCCGTTCTGATGAGCAAGAGAGGGCTTCCCCAGGGGATGGCCGAACTGAGCGACACGCCGATCCCCGCGTATCGCTTCCCGGAGTCCGCCGCCCGGGCGCTGGGCGCGATGTGGCGCTACAGGCAATGGCTGGACCGGCCCGTCGCGGAGGTTCGCCGATTCGACGTGGACGCGACGCGGGTCGGTCAGATCATCGCCTCGGCGCTCCGCGAGGACCGCGAACGTCTCACGGTCCCGGAAGCATTCGAGGTGCTTGAGTGCTACGGCATTCCCATCGCCCCCTTCCGGATAGCGACTACCGAGGACGACGTGGTCGAGGCGGCGCGAGAGATGGGTTACCCGATCGTGCTGAAGGCGGTCTCACAGGACATCGTGCACAAAACGGAGGCGGGCGCGGTGAAGCTCGACATGCGAGACGAAGAGAGCCTGCGTGTCGGCTGGAGGGAAATCGCCGCAGCGCTCGACGGTGAGGGTCCGGCGGCCAGAGACGCCGGGGTGCTGGTTCAGCGGATGTGGACAGGTGGACGCGAGACGATCGTGGGCATGACGATGGAGCCACAGTTCGGGCCGATCGTCATGTTCGGCCTCGGAGGCGTGTACGTGGAAGTGCAGCGCGACGTGGCCTTCCGGGTCCAGCCCGTGAGCACGGTGGACGCCCTGGAGATGATCCGCTCGTTGCGCGGCTACAAGATCCTGGAAGGTGTGCGGGGCGAGCAGGGCGTGGACCTGCCGAGGCTGTCCGAGGTGGTCGAACGCGTGAGCCAGATGGTGGGTGACCACCCCGAGATCCGGGAGATGGACATCAACCCCTTCCTGGCGTTCCCGGAGGGCCAGGCCAGCGTCGCCGTGGATGCGCGCTTCACTGTCGGCCCCGCGGACTCGCCGAAAGGCCGAAGCTGGTGAACCCCAGCCAGGACCCGATCGCGTGGGAGGATGAGGAAACGCCATTTCCGGCGAACTTCGGCCTCACGTGGTGGGACTGCCTGGGCTCCCCCGAGCGGTTCTTCAGCCGTTTGTCGTGGAGCGGGGCGTTTTCCCGGCCGCTCCTGTACTTCCTGGTCGTTGGAATCCTCGCGGCCGCGCTCGGGCTCTTCTGGTTCGTGTGGGGCCCCTGGGGAGCGGCCGAGGAATATGGCCTGACCCTCGAACTGCAGCTCCTGAGCTTCTTCCTGACACCCTTTGCGCTCCTGGTCGGGCTGGGGCTGATCTCGCTGGTCCAGCACTTCTTCGTGCTCTTGCTTGCCCCGCATCGAAGAGGGCTCGGGGCGACGGCCACAGTGCTGTGCTACGGCAGCGGAGTCGGCCTGGTGAGCGCTGTTCTCCCGCCGGCCATCGGGTTGGCGGGACCCGTCACCGGAGTATTCCGGGCGGCGTACCTGGTCCTCTGGGTCATGCTCACTCTGGCCGTCCAGGTCTGGTACGTGGTCGTTCTGGTGATCGGGATGAGGCAGGCCCATTCGACCACCACCGGGCGGGCGGCGGCGATCGTTCTGCTCCCGCTGGCCATCGGGCTGGTCCTGATGGTGGTCCTCGTGATCACGGCGGTCGCCCTGATCGCTCTCGCGGACCTTCCCATTTGAGCGACTTGCGCCGCGCCACCGAGCGCATCGAAAGGGAGGAGTTCGCCCGCGGTCACATTGGCCCGAACGAGCCGCCCGCAGTGCCGCGACCCGCGGCTACGATCGTCATGGCGTGGGCCCCTCCGGGCGGAGGCCCGTACCAGGTCCTTCTGCTACGCCGACCGGATACTACCAGGTTCGCGGCGGGCGCCTACGTGTTCGCGGGTGGAGTGATCGACGAGTCCGACGGGTCCCCCGAGGCGCTGGAGCTCCTGCCGGCAGGGATGCGCGCAACGGAAGGCGCCGCTGCCGTCGCCGCGCTGCGGGAGATGTTCGAGGAGACAGGCTTCCTGCCGGGCGACAGGCCCGTGGACCCGCGCAGAGCCGGAGAGGTCCGCGAGCGACTGCTGGCCGGGGAGTGTGGTTTCGCGGTGGCTGCGGCTACCCTGGGAGCGACGTTTGAACATCTGCGTGCGGTGTACTTCTCCAGGTGGATCACCCCGGCCCGATTCGCGAGACGGTACGACACCCGCTTCTTCCTGACGGTGCTCGAGGCACCGGAGCCTCCGACCCCTCGACTCACGGACGAGCTGGACGGCTATCTGTGGATCGCCCCGTCCGACGCAGTACGCATGTTCGCCGAGGGTGAACTTCCAATGCTGTTCCCCACCCGAAGGACTCTGCAGGCGCTGGCCGGCGAAACCGACCTCGCCCGGCTGCTCGAGAAGTTCGAGGGTCACGAGCCGGAAGGGGTCGAGCCACGGCTGCTGGTGCGTGGGGACTCCGTGCGCCCCGTATTGCCGGGAGACCCGGAGTACGACGAGGCGGGTCGATAGTGACGGGCGATCAAGAGGTTGCCTGGTTCGTCTCCCCGAACCCGGGGCCGCTGACTCTCGACGGGACCCGCTGCTACGCCGTGGGCCGCAGACACCTGGTCCTCGTGGACCCTGGCCCGGCGATCGCCGGGCAGATCGAGCGGCTCGAGTCCCTGGTGGCGGGCCGCTCCGTAGAAACGATCTGCCTGACCCACGCGCACTCCGACCACGCGGGGGTCGCTGAGCTGGCGTCCGAACGATTCGAGGCTCCCATCGCCGCCTCCGCCGAAACGCTGTCGAGGGGAAACTTCTCGGGTCGGACACTCGAGGGAGGCGACCTGCTGCCGGTCGATGATGGAGCGTCAAACCTGCTGGCCATCCGGACTCCGGGTCACTCGGCGGACCACATGTCCTACCTGCTCGAACCCGGACGCGCCGTGTTTACCGGAGATCTGGTCCTGGGGGTGGGCAGCAGCGCGATCCTGCACCCCGACGGAGACGTAGGGTCTTGCCTCGCGAGCTTCAGCCGTGTTCTGTCTCTGCGTCCGGGCAGACTCTATCCAGGGCACGGCCCGCCGGTAGACGATGGGGAGGGCCGCCTGGAGCACTACAGGGATCACCGAATCGAGCGACACACCCAGGTGGCGAACGCCTTCCACTCAGGGGCACGTATGATCGAGGAACTTCGGATGCTGGTGTATGGACGGCTCGAGAGCGATCTGGAACGAGCAGCCGACGCTTCGATACGGGCGCACCTCGTCCACATGCGGAAGTGCGGAGACGAGGTGTCGACCATAGCCGGCCTGGACGACGTGACCCTCCTGCCCGAGGAAGCATGAAAGAGCGAAAAGCGGGGTCGGTAGCGCTCGGAATCGTCTTTCTGACGGTATTCCTGGACCTCGTCGGCTTCGGGATCGTCCTGCCCCTGCTCCCGTTCTATGCCACAGAACTCGGGGCGTCGCCGTTCGAGGTCGGCCTGATCATCGCCTCCTATTCGGCGATGCAGTTCGTGTTCGCCCCGATATGGGGAGCCCTCTCGGACCGCTTCGGCAGGCGTCCGCTGCTCCTCGTGGGGTTGTTCGGCTCCGCCGCGTCGTACGTGGTCTTCGGCCTGGCCAGCTCTCTCGAGGTTCTACTGTTGTCCAGGGTGATCGCGGGGATCATGGGCGCCAACATCCCGGTTGCGCAGGCCTATATCGCCGACTCGACCACCCTGGAAGGTCGGGCCCGCGGCATGGGTCTGATCGGAGCCGCTTTTGGCCTCGGTTTCATCTTCGGTCCCGCAATCGGCGGTGGCCTCAGCCCGTGGGGGTACGGAATTCCTGGCTTCGTGGCCGCGGGGCTCAGCCTTGCGGCGGCCGGGGCCGCCTGGTTCTGGCTGCCCGAGTCCCTGGCTCCCGAGAACAGGGTACGGGACGGCATCGGCGTACTGTCGGCCGTCACGGGCCGCGCCCGCGCCGCCTCCCGGGTCCTGGCGAGAAAGAGGCTGCGCGAGCCGATCGGAGTGTTCTTCCTCGGCACCATGGGGTTCGCCGGTTTCACGACGATCTTCCCGCTCTTCCTGGAGAACCCTCTCGGTCTAACCGCGGTGTATGCCGGTGGAATGTTCGCCCTGGTGGGAATGGTCTCCGCGGGCGTGCAGGGGGCGCTGATCGGACCGATGGTGGAGCGGTACGGCGAGCAGACAAACGCGGCGCTCGGTGGCGCTCTCCTGTCGGCCGGGGTGATCGCGATGGGTCTTGCCCAGAGCATCGTGGCGACGATCGTGAGTCTGTTGGCCGTCGGCCTGGGTTGGGGACTGCTCGCGCCCTCTCTGCAGAGCCTGGTTTCACGACGCGCGATGGCCAACGAGCAGGGCCAGGTCCTGGGTGTGAATCAGTCGGCCAGCGCCCTTGCGAGGGTGATCGGGCCCGTAGCCGCCGGTTGGGCCTATGGGGCCCTCGGGCCGGGGATGGGCTTCGTCGCCGGGGGCCTGCTGATCGCTGCCGCGGCTGCCTGGGTGCGCGTCATGCCGGGGCGGGAGACTCCGGCGGTCGCAGCTCCCCGCTGACGAGCCGCCGAACGACATCGTGGTTGGCGGCAGGGAAGGCGTAGCGACCGAGCTCCCCCGGCAGAACCCACTTCGGTGAACCGGCCGTGCTCTCGCCGATCGCGCTATCACCCGCCACCCACCGGGCGTGGAACAGGTGCAGCGTGATCCGGAAGTGACTGTAGGCGTGCTGGATTCTGGCCACTTCACCGAGGACTTCCACCTCGACCTCGAGCTCCTCCCGTACCTCGCGCCGCGCCCCGTCGGCTGGGGTTTCTCCGGCTTCCACTTTTCCACCCGGGAACTCCCACAGGCCTCCGAGCAGCCCCTCCTCGGGTCGGCGAGCGATCAACAGTCGGGGTCCCCGCCACACCAGGGCGGCGGCGATGTCGTGGTGCGGGAGGGGCGGACGCCTGCGCCGGGGCGGCCTGAGGGCCACGGTCCCGCGCTGGAGCGCCAGACAGTTGCCAGCCACAGGGCAAGCCTCGCAGCCCGGTGAGCGAGGAGTGCATACCGAACTTCCCAGGTCCATGAGCGCCTGGTTCAGAAGGCCGGCCTGGCCATTGGCCTCCGCGATCAGCTCCCGGCTCAGAGCCTCCAGGCGACCCGGGGCCGGCTCCTCGAGGTCGTACAGACGGCTGAGTACCCGCCGCACGTTGCCGTCCACGGCCGGCTCGGGCCGGCCAAAAGCAATGCTGGCGATGGCTCCCGCGGTGTAGGCGCCGATCCCCGGAAGGGAACGCAGAGACTCCGCGTCTTCGGGCAGTAGCCCCCCGTACCGTTCCCGGACTTCGGCCGCCGCCCGGTGCAGGTTGCGCGCCCGGCTGTAGTAGCCCAGACCCTCCCAGGCCTTCAGCACGGCATCGAGAGGAGCCGCGGCGAGGGTTTCCACGTCGGGAAAACGTTCGACAAACGACTCGTAGTAGGGAATGACCGTCGAGATTCTCGTCTGCTGGGCCATCACCTCGGCGACCCAGATTCGATACGGGTCCGATTCGTTCCGACCCGGGACGTCGCGCCGGCGCGGTCGGAACCACTCGAGCAGGAGTCCGGCGGTCCGGCTCACCCCGCGGAATTCCTCAACCGGCGCCCGCGCCCGCCCGAAGATCGAGACCGGGCTGGGGCGTATCGAAACGTCCGTCGAAGACGTGCAACGCCGGGCCGGCCAGGTTCAGGCGGTAGTCACCATCGGCGTGCGGTTCGTCGGGGACCCGAATCTCGAGATCGCAACCTCCCATCACCCGCAGGTCGAGTCCCGGCTCGCACAGACCCGCAGCGCGCAACGCGAAGGCCGAGGCCATGGCTCCGCTCCCGCACGCCAGCGTCTCACCCTCCACTCCACGCTCGAACGTGCGGATCGCCCCGCGGGTGCGGCTGACCAGGCTGACGAGGTTGATGTTCGCGCCCTCGGGTCCGAGAGCTGGATCGTGACGGATGTTCCGGCACACCTCATCGATCGACCCCTCCGGCTTCGAATCGAGCGGGACCACGAAGTGGGGTACACCGATGCTGACGAGCCAGCCCTCGGTCGGTCCGAACGGCCCTTCCACCGGAATGCTTCGCAGGACCTCGACGGGCATGCGGTATTCCAGGTCGACCCAGTCACGCTCGACGTCGACCACCGCCTCGATCACCGAGTCCGAGGTTTCGATGATGAACGGTGACCCCTCGACCAACCCGCGGTCGACCGCGAAACGGGCTGCGCAACGCGTACCGTTGCCACACGTGCCGAAAGCCGAGCCGTCCGGATTGAAGAAGCGCACGCCCACCCGACGGCTCTCGATGCGCCACACCAGGGCCAGTCCGTCCACTCCGACGCCCGTGGCACGGTCGCACACGTACCGGGCAACCGGCGTGCCCTGCTCATCCGGCCAATCGGCCTCTGTGATCACGAAGTCGTTTCCGGCTCCCGTATACTTGCCGAAGTCCACCGCTCTCCACGCTCGGTTCAGAGGGTTATCAGCAGCTGGCCCGGGTCCAACAGAAAAGGCCGCGGACCCGATCTGGAGTCCACGGCCCTCTCTTCGACCTGACTCGACGCGGCGCAACGGCGGCTCCGCTCGTCAGGCACGCGCGCTCGGAAGAGGCGCAGGGGGTGTTCGCCCCCTCAGCGGCTCACGCCGAGGCGACCGCTCGCCCATGTCGAGCCAGGCTCGGGTCTACTGGACACTGGATCACCTCCCTTCGAAGAGTGGAACATCGGGCACCACACCGGTGCCACCGCCGCTCGTGCGGCAGGGGCCTGACTCGAAGTTGGGCAGAGGTCCGCCGACGCGCAACGGGTTTCGCAGGAGCTTGCCATCGGGTCTATCTTGGAGCGGCAGCGAGTAGCCCGGGCAGCTGAACGCCCGGCGCCGGCGATGACAGACCAGGACAGATCCGCATGAGCGACGAATCGTCACAGCAGCTGGTGCCCTTGAAGCGCGAACGTGAGAACGTCGTAAAGGTCCTGATCGACCAATACGCGGCGGACAATCTGACGGTTGAGGAATTCGAGACGCGCCTCGATTCAGCCTATACGGCAGCGACCATGGAGCAGCTGGAGGGCCTGCTTTCGGGCCTTCCCGTGCTGGCCTCGCAGGCTGACGTGCCGAGTGTCCCGTCCGTCCAGCGTGCGCCGGCGGAATCCGTGCGGGGGCACGGCTTTCAGATCGCCATCATGGGCGGGTACGAGAAGAAGGGTGAGTGGACGCCACCCAGGAAGCTCCAGTCGCTGGCCATCATGGGTGGTGCCGGGCTGGACTTCAGGGAGGCCAGGATGCCGCCCGGGATCACGGAAGTGAACATCCTGGCCATCATGGGCGGAACCGAGATCGTGGTCCCACCAGGACTGGCGGTGGAAACGCACGGGTTCGGGTTCATGGGCGGGTTCGAAGGTGTCGACCAGGCCGGGGTCGATACCGACCCCGACGCGCCCCGCCTGGTGATCCGTGGATTGGCCATCATGGGAGGGGTGGAGGTCACCGTCCGCCTGCCCGGTGAGACCGCGCGGGACGCGCGCCAGCGGCGAAAAATAGCCCGCAAAGAACGCCGCCAGCTGCGACAGGGCAAGGGCGAGTAGAGACGGATCTTGAGCCGCGGCCCGCGCCTCGGTATAGTCTCCTGCCAGCCGGCGTGAACGCCGGGCGAATTACCACAAGTGAACGATTGCGAGGGCTGCCATGTCAGGAATCCCGGAAGGATTCCAGTATACCGAGGAGCACGAGTACGTTCGCGAAGCGGGCACCGAGGGCGAGTACGTTATCGGGATCACGGCCTACGCCCAGGGCGAACTGGGCGACGTGGTGTTCGTCGAGCTTCCGACGCCGGGTGACGCATTCGAGAAGATGGAGGTTTTCGGCACGATCGAGGCCGTGAAGGCAGTCTCCGACCTCTACTGCCCCATCTCCGGAGACGTGGTCGCCGTGAACGAGACGCTGGAAGAGGACCCGGCGCTGGTGAACTCCGACCCCTACGGTGAGGGTTGGATGATCAAGGTCCGGCTGACGGATCCGTCGGAACTCGATGATCTCCTCACTCCGGAAGCCTACGCCGCCCTGATCGAAGACTAGCGGGGGCGCAGACACGCGCCGGGCCCGTCCCTCGGGTCCGGCGGGCCGTGACAGCCACACCGACCGAAGCCTGCGCAGACCCCGACAGGTTTCCAACGACGGCAGGAATACCGATGTCATTCATTCCGCACAGCGAAGCCGATCGTCGCGAAATGCTCGCACGCATCGGCGTATCGGACGTCCGCGAGCTCTACAAGGACGTGCCCGCCGAACTGATCCTCGATGGGGATCTCGATGTCCCGGAGGCCCTGTCCGAGTGGGAGGCGGTGCGCCTGCTCACCGAACTGGCGGACGAGAACCGCTCCCTGGTCTGTTTCGCCGGTGCCGGCCAGTACGATCATCATGTACCCGCCGCCGCGGATCACATCATCCGCCGCAGCGAGTTCTACACCGCGTACACGCCCTACCAACCGGAAGTCTCGCAGGGCACCCTGCAGGTGATCTACGAGTTCCAGACCATGATCTGCGAACTGACGGGCATGGATGTGGCGAACGCGTCGATGTACGACGGGCCCTCCGCGGCAGCCGAGGCCGCCGTGATGTCCCGCGCCGTGACGCGCCGGGATCGCGTCCTGTCCGCGACGACCGTGCACCCGCACTACCGGAAGGTGACGGACACCTACCTGCGCGGCCTGGGCAGCGGGCTGGAGCGGGTTGCGCCCGGGTCGGACGGATTGGTGGACCTCGACGCGCTTGGCGCAGCCCTGGGCGACGACGTGGCCTGCTTCTTGGTGCAGTACCCCAACTTCTTCGGCTGTATCGAGGACCTGGAGCCGATCGCCGAGGCCGTACACGCAGCGGGAGCGCTGCTCGTCGTGGTCACCGACCCGGTGAGCCAGGTACTTCTCCGGACGCCCGGTGAACTCGGAGCGGACATCGTGGTCGCCGAAGGGCAGCCGTTCGGAAACGCGCCGAGTTTCGGCGGACCGGTCGTGGGTCTCTTCGCGGCCCGACAGAAGCTGGTGCGCAAGATGCCTGGTCGGATCGTGGGCGCTACAGTGGACATGGAAGGCCGCCGCGGGTACGTGCTCACGCTGCAGACCCGCGAGCAGCAGATCCGACGAGAGAAAGCCACCAGCAACATCTGCACGAACCAGGGCCTGAACGCGCTGGCCGCCACGGTGCACC
This sequence comes from Gemmatimonadota bacterium, assembly GCA_049668445.1. GTDB lineage: Bacteria > Gemmatimonadota > Gemmatimonadetes > Palauibacterales > Palauibacteraceae > Benthicola. The sequence continues at coordinate 10,950 of JBATJK010000116.1, read as the reverse complement.
TCAGCCTTCTCGGTAAGGAAGGCCTGCGAGAGGTGGCGGAGTCTTCGGTGCAGAACGCGCACTATGCATGGCGCAAACTGCAGGACGTGGACGGCGTCACACCGCTGTTTCCCGACACCCCCTTCGCACGCGAGTTCGCGGTCGTGACCGAGGAGAATTCCCGATCCATTCTCGAGCGAGGTTTCGAGGCTGGTATCCTGGCGGGCGTCTCGTTGAGCCGGTTCGAGTCGCTCGAGGTGCCCGACGGCCTGCTGCTCGCGTTTACCGAGAAGCGGAACCGCGATGAAATCGACCGACTGGTCGAACTCCTCGCGGGCTGAGGAGGACCGATGGGCAAACTGATCTTTCACGGACAGTCGTGCACGGAGATCGTGACAGGGGACGGTACGCGCCTCCTTATCGATCCGTTCCTGACGGACAATCCCCTGGCCGACGTGGGCCGTGAGCACTTTCACGACCGGCTGGACTACCTGCTGCTTACGCACGGACACTACGACCACGTGGCCGACGCCTGGCCGCTTCTCGAAGAGACGAATCCCACGTTGATCGCATCATTCGAGATCGTGGCCTATGCGCAGGAAGTGCTGGAGTACGACAAGACCCACCCCATGCACATCGGTGGCGGATACGACTTCCCGTTCGGCCGGGTGAAGATGACCCCGGCGCTGCACGGCGGTCAGGTGGCCGGTAAAGGGGCCGAAGGGTACACGACCGTTCCCGCCGGACTGCTGCTGACCCTGGACGGGTGCCGCATCTATCACGCCGGCGACACGGCTCTCACCACCGACATGACCCTGCTGGAGGGACAGGTGGACATCGCCCTCCTGCCGATCGGTGACAACTTCACCATGGGACCGGAGGACGCCGCCCGCGCGGTGGACATGATCAAACCGCGGGTCGTCATCCCGATTCACTACGATACGTGGCCGCTGATCGGACAGGACCCGGAGAGCTTCCGGGCCCGTGTCGAGCCGCGCGCCGAAGTCGTCGTGCTGAAGCCCGGCGACGTTTACGAGTTCTGACGAAGGAGAGGCAGGCGATGGCCGGCTTTCCGCTCAAGGGCGAGACTACGCCCACCATATTCGAGAAATCCGAGCCCGGAAGACGCGGCACGCGGATGACGCGCACGGACGTGGACACGGTTCCGGTGGGCGAGCTCATACCGGGACGTCACCTTCGGAGCGAGATGGCTCGCCTGCCGGAGGTTCCAGAGAACGAAGTGGTGCGTCACTACACCGAGTTGTCGCTCAAGAATCACCACGTGGACCGGGCCCTGTACCCGCTGGGGTCGTGCACCATGAAGTACAACCCCAAGGTGAACGAGGCGACGTGCCGCATGGCGGGCTTCGCAGGTCTGCATCCCTTCACGCCGCAGGCGAGCGCCCAGGGCGCCCTGCGATTGATGTACGAGCTGGCCGAGATGCTGAAGGAAGTCGCCGGGATGGACGAAGTGACGCTGCAACCGGCGGCCGGAGCGCAGGGTGAGATGACGGGCGTCCTCCTGATGCGGGCGTACCACGACGCGAACGGAGAGGGGACTACGCGCCGCCGAATCCTGTTCCCGGATTCGGCGCACGGCACCAACCCGGCAACGGCAGCGATGGCCGGTTTCGACGCGGAGGAGATTCCTTCCGATGCCTCGGGCCGGGTGGACCTCGAGGCCCTGCGGGAGAACCTGGACGACAAGGTGGCCGGGTTGATGCTCACGAACCCGAACACGCTGGGAGTGTTCGAATCGGACATCCTCGAGATCTCGAAGCTGGTGCACGAGGTCGGCGGCCTGATGTACATGGATGGAGCCAACCTCAACGCTCTGATGGGCGTGACCCGCCCCGGCGACATGGGATACGACATCGTCCACTTCAACCTGCACAAGACGTTCAGCACGCCGCACGGAGGAGGCGGTCCGGGCTCGGGACCGGTAGGGGTCAAGAAGCACCTGGCACCCTATCTCCCGGTGCCGAAGGTGGTGCGACGTGACGATGGTTCGTACGGCCTGGATTGGGACCGTCCGGAGTCGTTCGGCAAGCTGCACGGGTTTTACGGCAATTTCGGGGTCATGGTGCGGGCGTACACGTACATGCGGATGCTGGGATGTCGCGGAATCCGGGAGACGGCCGAGGCCGCCGTTCTCAACAACGCCTACCTGACCGCCCTCCTGAAGGAAGACTTCGACCTCCCCTACGGGAGAGGCATGCACGAGTCGGTGTTCTCGGGCACCTCGCTGAAGAAGCGCACGGACATCAAGACGATGGACGTGGCGAAGCGCCTGCTGGACTACGGCTTCCACGCACCGACGGTCTACTTCCCGCTCAACGTCCCGGAGGCCCTGATGACCGAGCCTACCGAGACAGAGACGAAAGACGAGCTGGAACGGTATGCCGCGGCGATGAAGGCGATCGCACGAGAGGCCGAAACCGATCCCGAGTTGGTGGCCACGGCGCCACATACCACGCCGGTCCGTCGGCTGGACGAGGGGCGGGCGGCCAGACAACTGGACCTGAAGTGGAGCTTCGCCGCGGACGCGGAAGTCTGAACGGGAACGGGGCCAGCCTCCGCTGCCTGGTCCACGGTCCGGCGCGGGGCGCCTGGAACATGGCGGTGGACGAAGCGCTCATGGACTCCGCACGCGGTGGCGCGGTTACCCTTCGCCTGTACGGCTGGGAACCCGGCTGCCTGTCGTTCGGTCGCAATCAGACGGCACAAGGGCGGTACGACGGAGCGCGCGCGGCGCAGCGTGGGATCGACGTGGTGCGGCGTCCGACGGGAGGCCGGTCCGTGTTCCACTACCGCGAGCTTACCTACAGCTTGACGGCTCCGGCCGATGAATGGGGTGGACTGCGGGATGCTTACCTGAGGATCAACCGGGCCCTCGCGGCGGGGCTTCGTGAGCTGGGAGCGCCGGTTGAGGTAGTGGACGCCAGGGAGGCTGGGCCCACCCCCAGGCCCACGGTCCGCGCCTGTTTCCGCGATCCTCTCCCGGGCGAGGTCGTGGCGGACAAACGGAAGTTGATCGGCAGCGCTCAATGGCGGGACGGAGAGGCCCTGCTGCAACACGGGTCGCTGCTCCTGCACAACGATCAGTCCATAGTGGAGGACCTGCGCGTCGGAGGACCCGGCGCCGTGGCCGTTCCGGCGGCCGGGCTGGCCGAGTTCCTAGATCCGCTGCCGGATCTCGAGAGGATCTCACAGGCCCTGGCGGCTTCGTTCTCCGATGAGCTCGAGCGCGATGCGGCACGGGAAGACCTGACCACAACCGAACGGGCCGCGGCCGAACGGGCGCGCACGAAGTACGAGGATGACGCCTGGACCTGGCGACGATGACAATCCTGGAGGATCGATGAGACGTGTGAGCGCCCGGCGGGTGACCGGCTTCATGCTCGTGACGCTCCTCGTGGGCGCGTGCGGCGAGTCACCGCCGCGCGACCAGGGGGCGCCGGGCTGGACCTCCTCGATGCGAACCGAACCCGAGGTCCCCGAGGCACAGCGCTATGGCGGTGTGATCGTCGTGGCCGGCCGGGGCGATCCCGTGTCGATGAACTCGCTGGTGAGCACGGACTTCGAGAGCGAACAGCACCAGGTCCACGTGCTCTTCGTCACGCTCGTGTCGAACGACGACGACTACGAACCGCAACCGTACTTCGCGCACTCGTGGGAGTTCGACTCGGACACCAGCGAAGTCGTCTTCCATCTGCGCCACGACCTGCAGTGGCACGACGGAACGCCGGTCACCTCCCGGGACGTGGCGTTCACGTTCGAGCGCCTGAAGAACCCCGCCGTGCCGTTTCCCAATCCGGCCTATTTCGACTACTGGGACGCGGCCGAGGTCATCGACCCTGTAACGATTCGGTTCTTCCTTCGACCGCACGCCAACGCGCTGTATGGCTGGACACGGACGGCGATCATGCCCGAGCACATCCTGGGCGAGGTTCCACCGGAGGACCTGGAGTCGCACCCGTTCGGCACCCTGTCACCCGTAGGGAACGGCCCGTTCCGGTTCGTGGAGAGGATCCCGGGTGACCGGTGGGTATTCGAGGCGAACCTGGAGTTCCCGGAGGAACTGGGGGGCCGACCGTACGTGGACCGACTCATCTACCGGCAGATCCCGGACGAGTTCGCTCTCGCGGCCGCCCTGCAGACCGGCGAAGTGGACCTGGTGATCGACGCATCGCCGCCCATGCTCGACCAGGTCGGGGACGATCCGGAGGTGGTGTCGACAACGTACTCCGCGCCGGAGTATGCCTTCATAGCCTGGAACTCGAAGCGGCCCGAGTTCGCGAATCCGCTCGTCCGTCGTGCTCTGACCATGGCCATCGATCGCGAGACGCTGGTACAGGCCGTACTTGGCGGCCACGGTACGGTGGCTCCCGGGCCGGTCGGTCCGTGGCACTGGGCGTACGATTCGACGTGGGCTCCACTTCCCTACTCCCCGGAGGAGGCGGGGGCGCTTCTGGACGAGGCTGGCTGGACGGATTCAGACGGGGACGGCGCACGGGACAGGAACGGGGAGCCGTTCAGCTTCGAGCTCCTGGCAACGCCGCGCAGGGATTGGGGGGCCATCCAGACCCTGGTGCAGGCATCCCTGGGCCAGATCGGAGTGGAGGTCGAGCCCGTCGTACGTGAGCAGGGCGCGCTGATCCCCCTCGTCATCGGTGCAGACCGGCGCTTCGATGCGGTGATCATCGGGTGGGCCCGGGATGTTCCGCTCAACGATGTCGACCTGTGGGCCTGTGACCAGGTGGGGCAGCCCTTCCAGTTCACCAGCTACTGCAACCCTGAACTGGACGTCGTTCTCGACTCGATTCCGCTCGAAGCGGACCGGGCCCGGCTGCGCTCGCTGATTGGCCGATACCACGAGCTGGTGGTTGAAGATCAGCCGTACACCTTCCTGTACTATCTCGACCGCGTGGACCTTGCGCGGGCCCGGGTGTATGGCGCAAACATGGACTCGCGAGGCGACTGGGTGAACGTCGCCCGCTGGTGGGTTTACGACGACAGTGGAGACGGCCGTTGAACGGCCCCCTGCGACCCCGGTCTTTCTCTTGACATTCTGCGGAAGGGGCGGGTAGCTTCCCAACCCCCGACCGGGAGGCCTGTCGGCCGGGGCAGAAACCAGACCAACGACTACGGCGGAGGACACCTTGGCAAGCTTGACTGTTTCAGCGCTAATGCTACTGCAGGATGCGCAGGCGCTCGGCGCGGGTCAGGAGTTGAAGCTCGACGAGATCTGGGAGGCCGGCGGATTCATGATGTGGCCCCTTGGCTTCTGCCTCGTGGTCGGGATCCTGATCATCATCTGGAAGTTCATCGACCTGCTGATGAAGTCGCTCGGCAACAAGCGGCTCCTGAGCGAGGTGGATGGAATGATCGCGCAGCAGCGACTGGACCAGGCGCTGGCCCTGTGCGAAGAGTCGAAGGCCCCGGCTGGCGAGATCCTCGCCGCTGGCCTCAAGCGCTACCGGGAAGGCACCGAGCGCGTCACGCAGGCGGTGGAGAACGCCGGCGCGATCGAGGTTTCGAAGCTGGAACGCGGACTCGTCTGGCTGGCCACGCTTTCGAACGTGGCCCCGCTTCTCGGGTTCCTCGGGACGGTGATCGGGATGATCCAGGCCTTCCAGGCGATCGAGATCGCTGGTGAGGTCGAGGCGACGCTCGTCGCGGGCGGTATCAAGGTGGCCCTCATCACGACGGCTTCCGGTCTGACCATTGCCATTCCGATCAGTATCGCGCACAACTACTTCGTGGATCGTGTGGACCGAATCGTGATCGACATGGAGGAAAGCGCGCAGAAGATGATCGACGCCGTGCACGCCGTGGAGCGTGGCACCGGCTGATCGACGATTTTCGCCGTCGGATCGTCGACGAACGGAGTTGCGGAGAAGGCCCGGAGCGAAAGTCCCGGGCCTTCTTTCATCCAGGAACCGAGTGCCATCGGCGGACTCCCGGCACACCCCCCGCAGACCATAAGTACGCCTCCACTTGCAATTTTCGCACAATGACCTGAGTTTTCGCGCCACACTGCGAGGCCACCCTGTGCGGCCCCCCGACGTTCACTTGGCACGAGGCGACGTCATGAGCAGACACCCTGTCAGGTTCTGGTGGACGATTCTGCCCGCCCTCCTCCTTCTCGTCACAGCCCTGCCAGCGGTCGCCCAGGAGGGTGGACTTGCCGGTACCGTCACCGATGGCCAGAGCGGCGTCGGACTCACGGCGGTGCAGGTGGAGATTCACCTGGCCGATGGCACCCTGGTGAAGGGCGGGTTCACCGCCGCGAGTGGTACCTACCGGATCACCGGGATCCCGGTGGGCACCTACCTGGTGAGCTTCACCCTGCCCGGGTGGGCGATCGTGGAGGAGAGTGACATCTCGATCACCTCGGGCCAGACCACGAACCTGAGCGTGACGATGGTGGAGCGGAGCTTCAGCCTGAACCCGATCACGGTGACGACGTCGAGAAGAGTCGAGAAAGCGCTCGATGCACCGGCGGCGATCGAGGTGGTCACGCGCGAGGACATCGCCGAGAGGCCGGCCGTCACGCCGATCGACCATGTGAAGGAGAAGGCCGGCGTCGACTTCGTGCCCACCGGCCTGCAGAGCAGCTACACCGTGGTCCGCGGGTTCAACAACGTGTTCTCGGGCGCCGCGCTGAACATGACGGACTTCCGGATCTCCCGCGTGCCGTCCCTCCGGGTGAACATCTCTTACTTCAACCCGACGACCAATTCCGACATCGAGCGGGCTGAGGTAGTGCTGGGGCCGGGGTCTGCGATGTACGGACCGAACGCGGCGAACGGCGTGGTCCACTTCATCACGCGTTCCCCGATCGATGATCCCGGAATGGACTTCGCTCTCTCCAGCGGTCTGCGTCAGCAGAAGTCGTTCAACCAGGATGCCAGCATTCTGACGCCGGGGGGGACGTTCGCTCCAGCGAACTTCTCGCAGACGGGCACGGACGAGTTCACTTGGCAGCTCGAGGGGCGCCTCGCGTGGAAGACCGACAACGACAAGTTCGGGGTGAAACTGTCGGGCAGCTACTTCACGGGGCTCGACTACAACTACATTGACCCGGCGGAGAAGAACCAGCAGTCCATCGCGCTGGGCTGCCAGGCGCTGAACTACGATCCGACGCAAGGTCCCTGTTTGAACTTCTTGGGCGACCTCGGACCGGGTGATCTCGATCAGCTGCGGGTCCGGGTGGACAACGTCGCCGGTGGAACGCAGGGTCAAGCCAGCATCGGCGACCCGACCGGTCCTCTCACCTTCGACAACTACACGGCGCGCGATGCGGACCTGAGTCGCTGGAGCCTGGACCTCCGGACCGACTTCCGTCCGAGTCCGGAAACCTCGATCATCCTTTCCGGGGGCCACACCGATGCCATCAACAGTGTAGACCTGACCGGAATCGGAGCCGGACAGGTGCAGAACTGGGGCACGTGGTACGCGCAGGGCCGGTTCAACCACAAGCGCCTGTTCGGGCAGGTGTTCTACAACAAGAACTCTAATGACGCGTCGTATTTGCTGCGCTCGGGACGTCCTCTGATCGACAAGTCGTACCAGCTCGTGGCCCAGCTGCAGCACGGGTTCAACATCAACCCGCAGCACGGCCTGACCTACGGGCTGGACTACCTCTACACGAATCCGCAGTCCGAGGGAACGATCAACGGGCGTCACGAAGACGACGACGACGTGACCGAGATCGGCGGATACGTGCAGTACGACGGACGCCTCAACCCGAAGTGGAACGTTGTGGCGGCGGCGCGGCTGGATGACCATACGCGGCTCGAGAACCCGGTGTTCTCGCCCAGGGCGGCGATCGTGTTCAGCCCGACGCCGGAACGCAGCATCCGCGCCAGCTACAACCGCGCCTTCTCTACGCCCAACACACTGAACCTGTTCCTCGATCTTTCGGCCCAGCCGATCCCGCTCGGCGGGCCGTTCTTCTACGATGCTCGTGCCCAGGGCGTATCGGAGAACGGTTTCCAGTTTAGTCGGGACGATAATGGCGTGCCGAGGCACATGTCGCCGTTCAACCCCCTGGTGTGCTCGATCAACCCGGCGTCGTGCGCCGGGCAGACGAATCCGGGCAGCCCGCGTGAGTACCTCCCGTCCACCACGGCACAGCTGTGGACGGAGGCCGTGTCGGTGGTGGCTGCCAACGACCCCCAGGCCGGAGCGCTTCTCGCGGCGATCGCCGCACCGGGAGCCACCGACATTCCGGTGGTCGGAGCCCTGCTGAACACCGAGAGCGGAACGTTCATCAACCCGATCACCGACCTCCGGACGATTCAGGATGTTCCGGCCTTGGATCCAACGATCTGGCAGACGTTCGAAGTCGGATACAAGGGACTCCTGTTGGGCAGCAACCTGCTGCTGGGAGCCAACGTCTACTATACGGACGTCGATGCGTTCGTCTCGTCCCTGCAGACGTTCACTCCAAACGTTTTTCTGCCCGAGGCCCCGACGGAGGCCTTCCTGGTAGACCAGTTCCTGCCGCTGGTGGGTACGGTGTTCCCGGATGAGGCCACGGCCAGGGCTTCGGCGGCACAGCTCGCCGCGGGAATCGCGGCCGTTCCCTATGGATCGATCGCACCGACCACCGCGGGTGGACAGACGGCCACACCGATCCTGTTCACGTACCAGAACCTCGGCGACTTCAGCTATTTCGGTGCCGATGCTTCGCTGACGTACGTGTTCGCCGAGCGGTGGGAAGTCGGCGGCTCGATCTCCTGGGTGGAGAAGGACCTTTTCCCGACGGCCGGTGACAACACCGAGGACGTTCCTCTCAACGCACCGAAATGGAAGGGCGCCCTCACGCTCGGATATCGCACGCCGACGAATGGCTGGAACGGGGCGATCCGCGGCCGATACGTGGACGGCTTCCCGGTGGCCTCCGGTGTGTACGCGGGCTCGGTCGACTCCTACGCCGTTTTCGACCTCAGCGTCGGATACCGGTTCCCGGGCCGCAGTGGCCTGGGCATTCAGCTGGACATCCAGAACGTCCTCAACGACGACTACACGAGTTTCGTGGGCACGCCGAACTTCGGTCGATACACGATTCTCCGGCTGCTGTGGAGCATGTAGTTCCCGTCGCTCAATGACCTGACCCTTTTCGGGGGCGGGGCGTCGGTTGAACCGGCGCCCCGCTCTTTTCATCCACCGCCCATTCAGAGTGACTTCCCATCTCCATCGGGCGCCCGTCTGGTCAGGACGCCCGACATCGCCGAGATTCGTGCGGTGATCTCGACCGAGAATGCTCGAACTTGATGAAAGACGAGGGTGATGGGGGGATCGGGTAGGGTGGTGAGAGCGGGGCGGGGCCCGACAGTGGGGCGCTCCGGCGTCGCGAGGTTCGTGTCCGCGCTCGTGACAGGGTTGGTTCTGCCGTTCGTGGCCGCCGTCCCTCCGGCCTCGGCCCAGGACGTTCCCGAGCCGTCGGAGACGGCTGCCGTTCCCTCAGCCGACTTCACCCTGCTAGCCCTGGAAGGACGACTGGCCAGTGGCTTCTCCCTGAGCACGGCGCGTGAAGCGGCACGTCGTCTGTCGATCGAGGCCGAGGCGGCGACGCCCGAGCTCGTCCTGCTCGCCGCCCGCGCGCACGCCGACATGCGCTCGTGGAGCGCCGTCCGCCGACTGCTTTCCGACCGGGAGTGGCTCGATGTTCTTCGCGAGGGCGAAGGGCGGCGGCTGCTGGCGCGCTCGCAGCTGGAGCTCGGAAACCCCGAGGCGGCGATCGCCGGATTCGAACGGGCCGGAGTGGATCGCCTGTCGACCGCGGACCGGGTTCAGTACGCCAGGGCACTGAGTCGGGCAGAGCAGTTTGAGGCCGCCGCGCGCCAGTATTTGACGGCGGCCGAGGTCGACCTGGAACTGGCCGGCTGGCTTCGTCTCTCGTCCGTCCAGGCCTGGGCACTCGCCGGGGTTCCGGACAGCGCGCTAGCGGCCGCGGAAGGCCTCGAAGACGATCGGTCGGTATGGCGGGACTCCACCTTCACCGAGCTGGCTCGCGCGTTCTTCGTCGGAGCCGACACGGCCCGGGGCCTGGCAATGGTTGACTCGCTGAGCCGTCGCGCGAAGGCCTGGCTGGCAGCCGAGTGGATCGTGCCCGTTCACGAGGCGCTGGGTGATACGGCGCTGGCCAGGCGCGAGGCGGAATCCGGGCTCCGGTATCGAGGGGTGGGCCCTGAGGCAGGTGAGTTCCTCCTGGCCCGGGACTCGTCGGTCGACAACCTGCGGCGCGTTGCCGAAGTGGAGGGACGGGAGGGGCGGCGGGACCGAGCCATCCTGCTGCTCCGGACTGCGCTGACCACGGCGGACGAAGACGATCGCGCGGACGTAACGATGGACCTGGCCGAAGACCTGTTTATCGACCGGCAATACTCGGCTGTCGGTCGCCTCCTCGAGCCCTGGATCGAGGGAGGGGGCGCGTCCGACCCCACCCGGATTGACGAGCAACTCGAGCAGCGAATGCGTTTCCTGGCTGGCCGCGCGCTCTACCGGAGAGGCCTGCGCGACGACGCGGCGGCCCTGTGGCGCCTGGTGGCTGCCGACCCCCTCGCCCCTGACGGCCCGTACTCGGCCTTTCTCCTGGCCGACCTTCAGCACGATCGTGGCCTGCTGGACGAGGCCCGCGCGGGCTACGAGGCCGCGGTGGCCCGGTTCCCAAGGTCCTCGCACGCCGGCAACGCCCTGATCCGGCTCGGCATGATCGACCTGGTCGAGGAGAAACCGGAAGACGCCGCGACGCACTTCGACATGTACCGGCGGCGGTTCCCGGGCGGCAACTGGTACGGAGCCTCCACGTTCTGGGCGGCCCGCGCCCGGGACGCGGCAGGAGACAGCGCCCGGGCCCGGGTGCTGTACAGGCAGGTGCTCGGCGAGGATCCGATCGGCTACTACGGGATCGAGGCGGCACGGTGGCTCGACGTAGAGCCATGGGACTTTCTCGAACTG
>JBATJK010000115.1:0-2480 GCA_049668445.1 Gemmatimonadota bacterium | reverse complement strand
CCCGTGGCCCTTACGCGTGAGACCATAGACGGGCTGGTTCGCGTCTGTTACGAGCGCGGCCCGTTCATCAGGGCCATATCCGATGCCACCGCGATCGACCGGCGCCTCGCAGAAGCCTGGGGGCAGTTCCTCGCCAAGTTCGATGATGCAGCGTGTGCCCGCATCGAGGCGGACCAGAAGCAGGCCCTGATCCCGGATTTCGATGCTCGCCCCGTAGCATTCGCTCTCAACCGTCTCGATGCGGCCACGCTCGTCAACGCGTTCGGGCAGCATCCGAGAATGGATCCGGAACCGGTCCGCGAGGCGTTGGCGCGAATCTGGATTTCTACCCTGTACGGCACGGAGTGGGTCGAGAGCGGATCCTCGAATCTCAATCGCTCATGAGTGTACGGCGCGACCGATGACACCAACCGCGCGACTACATCCGGTATGCGAGACTAAAGGAGCAATTCGATGAACACATGGTCCGAACCCTCGGCGCAGTTGCCGAACAAGAAGTTGCTTGCAGCAGCGTTTGTCGTCGCGCTTTTCGTGTGCCCCCCGGCCAGCGCGCAAGTCAGCGAGTCAGCTCTGGGGTCGATCTCGACTCCGAACCAGGTGGAGACTTCGATCGGAAGCCTCGAGTTTCTCGATGGGGCGCCGTCCGCGGAAACGGCAGAGAGGGTCTACGACTATCTCGATACCATGCGCGGCGTGGAGGCCTTCCTCAAAGGCATGCCCGGCGCTTCTCTACAGGGGCTCATCAAGGGTGCCCACAGTCAGGGCGCGCTGGAAGCCCATCAGGTTCTCATCTTCGACAAACTGATGGATTCCCAATCGCTCTACCTGACGGGCAATACCTCGACCATGTATGTCCTGCCGAACCTCGACCTCGAGCGGGACGGTCCGACGGTCCTCGAGGCGCCGGCGGGCATGCTCGGCGCTTTCAACGATGCCTGGTTCCGGTATGTCGAGGACGTGGGCCCGGCCGGACCGGACGGCGGGAAGGGTGGAAAATACCTCGTGCTCCCGCCCGGCTACGAAGGCGAGATGCCTGACGGATACTTCGTGGTGAAGCCCAGGACCTATGACGTGTGGGTCTTCATGCGGGCCTCGATCGCGGAGGGCCTCGACGCGGCCAGGAAGAACGTGGTGGACAACCTGCGCGTCTACCCGCTCTCGATGAAGGACAGCCCCCCGGAGATGGAGTTCATCAGCGGCTCCGGCAAGGCGTTCAACACCATCCACGCCAACGACTACACCTTTTACGAGCACCTCAACGAGGTGATCCAGAAGGAACCGCTGGAGATGCTGGATCCCGAGACCCGCGGCCTGTTCGCCTCAATAGGAATGGAGAAAGGCGAGCCGTTCGCCCCGGACGCCCGGATGAAGCGGATCCTCACCGACGCGGTCGCCATCGCCAACGCGGCGGCGCGCTCCATTGTCTGGTATCCGCGCGTCGATGGAACCATGAAAGGCATCGAGGTCTATCCCGGCGCGAACAGTGCCTGGATGATGGGCTGGGTGGATAAGAATGTCTTCTTCAATGGTCCGGACGGGATGACCATGAACTCCGACGCCCGCGTCATGTTCTACTATCCCTACACCGCGGTTACGCCAGCAATGGCGGTCACGAGAGCTGGTGTGGGATCGGACTATGGCATCGCGTACGTCGACTCGGAGCAGCGGGCCTTCGACGGATCCAAGACCTACAGGCTTCACATTCCGGCCGATCCGCCCGCCAAGGACTTCTGGGCACTCACGCTATACGACAACCAGACGCGGTCCATGCTCCAGACGGGCCAGAAGTTCCCGACCGTCGGTAGCCAGACAGAGGGCATCCGGCAGAATGCGGACGGTTCCTATGACATCTACTTCGGACCGAGGCCGCCCGAGGGATTCGAGAACAACTGGCTTGAAACAGTCCCGGGCAAAGGCTGGTTTGTCGCTCTGCGAATGTATGGGCCACTGGAGTCGTGGATAGACAAGACCTGGCGGCCAAGCGAAGTGATGCTGGTGAATTGATGACAGCAGATTGCGCCGCTCGGAAGACAGCATCGTACGATGAGTCCTGGTGGCTCCCAGAGACGGAGAAAGTGAGATAACAGAATGGCCACGCAAACACGTCTACACCAAACGCTACGAATCTTCATGGCAGCAGGGATTTCACTCTGTGCCGTAGCTCCAACGCTTGCGCAGGAGCCGGTTAAGGTGACCGCGTTCAACTACGTCCGTGCCGAGTCGGACATGCAGATGAAAGGCTATATCGAGAGCTTCGACAACTTTGGGAAGTTCCACCATAACCGGAAGCCCTACGATGTAGAGAACCAGATTACCATCCGGGGCAACCGGGACACGCTGTACTCATTTGGCGTGTGGGATCTGACGTCTCCGGTCACGATCACGCTTCCGGACACCGGGGGGCGCTATCAGTCGTTGATGATTGTGAGTCAGGACCATTCGATCTGGAGTTTCTACGGTCCCAGGACAGGCACTCTGAC
>JBATJK010000114.1:0-11224 GCA_049668445.1 Gemmatimonadota bacterium | reverse complement strand
TTCGGCATCGCGTCGAATACCAAGGCCTTCACGGCCACGGCCCTCGGCCTCCTCGTCGAGGACGGCAAGCTCGAGTGGGACACGTCGGTGATCGACTACCTGCCGTGGTTCCGCATGTGGGACCCGTGGGTGACGCGCGAGATCACGGTGAGGGATCTCCTGGTCCACCGGAGCGGCCTGGGCCTCGGACAGGGGGATCTCCTGTACTGGCCGGAGTCGGACTTCACGCGGAGAGAGATCGTCGAGGCCGTTCGTTACCTGGAGCCGGTGACGAGTTTTCGCAGCGCGTACGCCTACGACAACATCCTGTACCACGTCGCCGCCCTGGTCATCGAAGAAGTGAGTGGACTCACCTGGGAGGACTTCGTCCAGTCCAGGATCATCGAACCGCTTGGAATGGAAGACACCCGGGTCACCCGGGCCTCGACGCTCGAGGAAGGGAACGTCGCGACGCCGCATGCCCGCATCGAGGGGACCGTACGGCCCGTCGTGCCGCTCGCCGCGACCGCGACCAACGCTGCCGGCGGGATCAACTCGACCGCGGCCGACATGGCGAAGTGGCTGATCGTGCAGCTGGATTCCGGCAGGGTGTCGGAATCGGAGCGCATCTTCTCCGAGCGGACGACGACCCAGCTGTGGAAGCCGGTCACTCCCCTGCCGATCGGCAGGGTCCCGGAGGGCCTGGAGCCACTGCAGGTGCAGTTCGCGGGCTACGCGCTGGGCTTCGGAATCCGCGACCACCGGGGGCACAAGATGGTGACGCACACCGGCGGGCTTCCGGGCTACGTCTCGCGGGTCACGATGATCCCTGACCTCAAGCTCGGGATCGCGGTCCTCACGAACCAGGAAATGGGCGTTGCGTTCGAGTCGATCACGGCCCGGATTCTCGATCACTACCTGGACGCCGAGCCGCGGGACTGGATCACGTTGTTCAACGACGTCAACGCTCGCCGGGATTCCGTGGTGGCTGCCCGGGACCAGGCGGCAGCGGCTGAAAGGGACAGCACGTCCCGCCCATCTCTACCCCTGGAAGGGTATGCCGGTACGTACCGGGACGCGTGGTACGGTGACATCGAGATCATGGAAGAAGCGGGCGGACTGGCGATCCAATTCAGCCGCACCGAGTCCCTGCTGGGAGACCTCGAGCACTGGCAGTTCGATACGTTCTACGTGCGCTGGCGCGATCGCGAGTTGAGGGCCGACGCGTTCATCACGTTCGAGCTGGCTACCGATGGCAGCGTGGCCGGGGCGCGCATGAAGGCAGCTTCGCCGTCCGTGGACTTCAGTTACGACTTCCACGACCTGGATCTGCGGCGAGTGCCATGACCCTGTTCGTGACGCTGCTCGGAACGCTGCTCCTGGCGATCAGCCTCACGGTCCTGGTCTCACCCCGGAGTGGACGCTGGCCGCTGGAAAACCTGATCACACGCCGCACGATGCCCGTGTTCTCGATTGTTCGGATCGGGTTTGGGATGGCCTGCGTCCTGGCCGCCCCTTCCACTCGTCTGCCCGGTTTCGTGTGGGCCCTTGGCCTGCTGCTGATCGTATCCGGGATCTCGCTCCCGATCATCGGTTTCGAGCGTCTCCGCAAGTGGACGGACTGGTGGTTGGAGAAGCCGGACCGGGAATACCGCGTGTGGTCGCTGCTGGGGATCGTGCTCGGCGCCCTGCTCGTCTGGGCAGGGACCTAGGGCGACGTCTGTGGTGGCGGGAACCTGACCCTAGGAGCCTTCGCACCATTCCCGGGCGTTCTGGAACATCCGCATCCAGGGAGACGGGAGCGGCTGCCCCTGGTCCGCGGCCGCCCGGATCGCATCCCTCCATTCGGGTGGGTTCCAGCCACATTGCCAGCTCAGGAAGCCTCGTTCCGGGTGCGGCATGATGGCCAGGTGCCGGCCGTCCGGTGAACACAGGGCCGCGATTCCGTTTGTCGAGCCGTTCGGGTTGAACGGGTAGCGCTCGGTGACGTCGCCGGCGTCGTCCACGAAGCGGACGGGCGCCAGTCCTTGGGCTTCCACTCGCTTCAGGACCTCCGAATCCGGGAAGAACGCGCGGCCCTCACCGTGGGCCAGCCACACGCCCAGAGTCGCGCCCTCCATGCCCCGCAACATCAGCGAGGGACTCTCGAGAATACGCACGGTGCTGTAGCGACACTCGAAACGGTCGGAGGCGTTGTGGATGAACCGAGGCTGCAGCTGGTCCCCGATGCCGCGCCACGGTACCCAACCCAGCAGAGCTTCCAGCTGACAGCCGTTGCACACGCCCAGCGTGAACGTGTCCGGGCGGGCCGCGAACACGTCGAACTGCTCCGCCAGCTCCGGGTGGAAGCGGATCACCCCGGCCCAGCCCTTCGCCGAATCGAGGACGTCGGCGTAGCTGAAGCCGCCTACGAAAGCGAGGCCCTGGAATCCCTCGAGGCGAATCCGTCCGGCCAGCAGGTCGGACATCGCGACATCCCACGCCTCGAACCCGGCGAGGAAGAACGCTGAGGCCATCTCCCGGTCCGAGTTTGAGCCTTCCTCCCGTATGATGGCCACCTTTGGTTTGGCGGCCCTCACCAGGATCTCGGGAGCGGTCGGAGCCATCTCCCACGGTACGTCGTACGTGGGTGCGACGCGCTCGCGGAGTCCATCCCGTTCCTGGGTCACGCAGGCGGGGTTGGCCTGCAGGGCGTCAAGCTGGAAACTGGTGGCTTCCCAGGTGTCCCGCAGGGCCCGCATGTCCGCCTCGAGAACGGTTTCACCGCCCACGGCGACGCGTACTTCCGGCGTCGAAATCGCTCGCCCGATGTCGTAGCACGGGACGTTCGCGGCGTGGAACATGGTCACGGTCCGGTCGGCCCGGTGCGCCGGCACCTCCATCACCAGTCCCAGCTCTTCGTTGAACAGGAGCGGAATGGCATCGGCCGCGTCGCCCGGAAGATCGATCTCGAGTCCGCAGTTTCCGGCAAACGCCATTTCCAGCAGCGTGGTGATCAGTCCGCCGTCGCTCCGGTCGTGGCCGGCCGTGATCTGGCCCTCGCCGATCAGGCGCTGCACGACTTCGAACGCGCGCTTGAATTGAGGTGGGTCGCTGAGATCGGGCGGGTCGTCTCCCAGCTGTCCGAACACGTGGGCCAGGGAGGAACCACCCAGCCGCGTGAGGCCGTGCGCGAGATCGGCGTACAGGATCCGTCCGGACTCGCGGAGCTCCAGGTCCGGTGTGACCACCTTCGTCACGTCAGGGCACGTCACGTACGCCGAGACGACCAGGGCGCCCGGGGCCTTCACCGTCTCGTCCTCGTCGTTCGCTCCGGGGGCGAGGGCCGCCATGGACAGGCTGTCCTTGCCGCCGTCGATCGCGATGCCGAGCTGCAGGAGGCAGGCGCTGAGCGAGGCCGCCGCCATGGCGAGACTCGCTCCCTCGCCGGGGAGCTTGGCGGCCCACATCCAGTTGCCGGAACACTTTACGTCCTCAAGGGCGCTCACCGGAGCCCACACCAGGTTCGTGAGCGCTTCGCCCAGGCTCATGCGGGCCATGGCCACCGGGTTCAGGAGACCCTTGATCGGCTGCTCGCCGATCGCGGTGGCGCCGCCCGTGATCCCGAAGTGGCTCTGCCCGATCACCGCCACGTCGGCTACCGTGAGCTGAAGCGGCCCGGCCGTGGGCTGGCGCGCCACCAGGCCGGTCACGCAGCGGTCCACCTTGGTGGTGAGAAAACGCTTCGATCCGACCGAGAGCAGCCGCAGTACCCGGTCCAGGGCATCGGCTACGGACAAGTCTGCGGGAAGGTCGAGTGGCCGCAGCTCAGGGTCGACACGCTCGAGTTCGAACGTCTTCTGCGGCATGTCTCCGAGGACGGCGTCGAGTTCGAGGTTGACCGGAGTCGATCCATCGAGCTCGTCGTGCAGCACGATGCGCCCGTCGCCCGTGACCCGTCCCACGAACCCGACCGGCACCTTCTCGCGCTCGGCGAGTGACCGAAACAACTCCTCGTGCTCGGGCCGCAGCAGGAGGGCGTCGTTCTCCTGGTACTCGGCGCCCCAGATCTCGAGCACCGAGAGCGATTCGTCTCCCACCGGGATGTCCCGCACTTCGATCCGGGCCCCCGCGGGTTCCACGATCTCCTTGAGCACGTTGCAGTTGCCACCCGCGCCCTGGTCGTGGATGCTGACGATCGGGTTGTCGTCGCCCAGCTCGACACAGGCGCGCAGAACCCGGTTGACCTTCTGCTCCATCTCGGCGTCACCGCGCTGCACCGCGTTGAAGTCCAGCTCGGCCACGTTTTCGCCCTGCACCATGCTCGACGCCGCGCCTCCGCCCATGCCGATGCGGTAGGCGGGCCCACCGATCTTCACGACCCACATCCCGGGCTCGGGCGCGTCCTTCTCGGTGTGCCGCGCGTCGATCTGTCCGATGCCGCCGCTGAACATGATGGGCTTGATCCACTCTCGCCGCTCCCCACCAGGAAGGCGCATCCCGAACGAGCGCGTGTACCCCTGGATCATCGGCTCGCCGAACTTGTTGCCGTAGTCCGAGGCCCCGTTGGAGGCCTCGATCTCGATCTCGAGGGGCGTTGCGAGGTTGGATGGATAGCGGAACTGCGGGTCTTCCCACGGAAGCTCGTAGCCCGGAATGTAGAGGTTGCCCACGCAGTAAGCCGCGGTGCCGGCCACCACCAGCGAGCCCTTCCCGGCGGCGTGGACGTCGCGGATACGTCCGCCGGTGCCCGTCTCCGCGCCCGGGAACGGGGCCACGCCCGAGGGGAAGTTGTGCGTCTCGGCCGTGAAGATCACGTGGTATTCAGCTTCGGCCGGGACCATTCGCCCGGGTTGTCCGGGCTGCTCGGGCATCAGGGTACGGATCCGGTATCCCCGGATGCCGCTCGAATTGTCCTTGAACGCGATGACGCTGTTGCCCGGGTTCGCATCGAGTGGCGCCCGCAGCAGTTCCATCAGGTTCCGCGGAGCCGCCATCCCGTCGATGATCAGCCGACCCTTGAAGAACCAGTGCCGGGAGTGCTCGCTGTTGGACTGGGCGATATCGAAGAGCTCGACGTCCGTGGGGTCACGGCCCACTTCGTCTTGAAACAGCCGCGTGTAGTAGTCGAGGTCCCAATCGTCGAACGCGAGTCCCATGCTCCGGTTCACGCGCTCCAGGGCGAAGCGTCCGTCTTCCACCACGGGAATCGTGCGCACGGGTTCCGGCTCGATGCCGTGTTCGAACGTCTCGAGCGTCGCCGGATACGCACACTCGGTCATTCGGTCGTGCACGAGGTGCAGGAACCGTCCGACCTGCTCCGCGTCCAGTCCGCCGTCGGCATCGACCCGGTATCGGCGGGAGCGCTCGATGCGCCGGATGGAGGACAGCCCACACGCGTGGCACACGGACACGGCATTGGTGGACCACGCGGTGGTGAAGCTCATCCGGGGGCCCACTTCCAGCAGTCGGGCTCCGTACGCTCCGGCGCGCAGTTTCTCCTCCGCGATCCCGTCCAGCAGGAAGCTGTCCCGGCCTAAGCCATCGGGCTCGAAGGTCTCGCTGAGCAGCCAGGCAAGGATCCGCAGTTCACCGTCACCGAGTGATCGCGCGGCCTCGACGTTGAAGCACGTTTCGGACCGGAGGTCCTTGATGCTCGCGGTTACTCGGGCGCGAGCCGTTTCCAGCAAGGCCAGGCGAGCGGACTCCGACTGGGCCGGTGAGCGGTAGAAATGAAGAAGGCTCATGAGCAGGCTTCTGGGTAACCCCGGGGTCGAGTATTGGGCCCGTGACGGCTTCGGCGATGGTCTGCAGGGGTGATAGGTCGGGGGCCGGGGCGCGTCAAGACGCCTGAGGGCTCATCCGGGGAATCCGAGCTTCCGGGCTACCACTTCCTGCCGCTCGTCCAGCGTGATGAACGGCAGGTTTCGCGGGTTGCCGGCCAGATACAGAGCGCTGGCCAGGTGCCACAGGTCTGCCCCGCGCAGGTAGCCAGCGGACAGCACGACGCCGATTTCCCCTCCCAGGGAACGATCGGGAAGCACCCACGTGATGCGTCCGAGCAGGGGGTGATCGGCGGGGACCCGCTCCCGGACGAACGTCGCTCTCAGCTCCGCTTCGAGGAAATTCGAGGCAAAGAGCCGGTCCATGGATTCAAGGCGCCGGGCCAGCGCCTGGCCACCGGCCTCACCGAACGCGATGGCGACCAGCGAGGACGTGTCGACGTACGCGACGTTCATTCTTCCCGCTCGGCCAGAAAGCGGCCCAACGCCCCGGGCCGTCGCGCTACCCGGCCAAGGGGTACGGCCGGATCGCCGGGAGCTCGCAGCACCCCTGCGTCCTCGAACCTTCGCAAGCGTTCCTCGAGTTCGGATGACTCGCCCTCGACGGGCTGTATCCGCGCCACGGGCTCTCCCCGGTACGTTACGGTGACGGTGCGGCCCTGCCGGACGAGACGGATGACCTCGCTGAATCGGGCCTTGGCCTCGTAGAGGGAGTAAGTAGTCATGAACGGGAAATTAACACACTAGTCAGACTAGTCAAGTAAGTTCCGTCGCCCGCGACGGCGCGTTCCGGTATCTTGTCCGACGCTGTTCGGTGAGATTCCCACGGAGGCACGCAATGGACGGTTGGAAGAAGCGCCTGCTCGTCGTCGGAGACCGAATCCTCATATCCCCGGAGGAGGGCGAGGAGCGGACGCGAGTTGGGCTGTACCTTCCGCCGACGGCCGTGGACAAGAAGGAGGTCCAGGGCGGCACCGTCGTCGCGACGGGCCCGGGCACGCCAGTCTCCGCTCCCACCGAGCTGGACGAAGAACCCTGGAAGATCGGGCAGGGAGAGGCGCGCTACATGCCGGTGCAGGCCCTTCCGGGTGACTACGCCCTGTTCTTCCGCCGGGCGGCCGTCGAGATCGAGTTCGAGGGAAAGACGTACCTCGTGATACCACAGGCCGCCATCCTGACCCTGGTCAGGGAGGAGCTTCCCTGAGTCTTTCGCCCGGGGCCATGCGATCCGGAACCCACCAGGTTCGGGCCGTCATCGCCATCACCCTGTGGGTGACTCTCTCCTCCGCCTGTGAGCCGGACTCCGGTCCTGGAACCACGGTCGAGCGCACGACGGAGGCTGGTGTCGAGCGTCTCACGGTTCGGGGTTCCGATTCTCCCCTCGATTGGTCGTTCGAAACCCGGGTCACGATAACTCCCGAAGCCGATGGCGAGGTCCGCTTCACGGATGCGTCGCCCTGGGAAGTCGGAGCCGACCGCGAGGGCAGGGTCTACGTGCTGGACGCCGCCGGCGGACGGGTGGTCGTGTTCGGCCGCTCGGGCAGCGTAGTAGGGAGTGTGGGCCGACCGGGGCGCGGACCGGGCGAGCTGTCCGAGCCGACGGCGCTCGCCGTGTCGGCCGATGGTGAGGTGGCCGTCTACGACTACGGTGCAGGTGGAATCGCGCGCTGGGGCCCCTCGGGAGAGCTGCCGCCGGTCGAGCGACTCGAGGCGGCTTTCTGGGGCCCCGAACTCCGGTTGGCGAGCTGGGGCTTCCTCTATCCGTCGCTGGTGGCGGACGGGCGCGAGGGCAGGCTGGTGCGACTGGTGGTGAAGGCCGAGACCCGGACCGGGACCCTGGCCGAGATGTCGCAGACCACGGTCGCGGCCTCCTTCCCGAGCTGCGGGCTTGGCGGCGTACCGGTCGAGCCGATATTCGCCCCGCAGCTGCAGTGGGCGCTCGGGGGAGACATCGTCGCTGTCGTGACGGGCCCGCGGTACGAGATCGAGGTCTTCCGCGCGGGGGTCCTGGAGAGGAGGATCTCCCGCGATGAGGAGCCGCGCCCCGCGAGCCGGGAGCTGGCCCTGCAAGAGGTCGCTGAGGGCTACGAGCTCACGGCTCCCGTGCGCTGCCGCATCTCGCCGACCGAACTCGTGGAAGCACGAGGCTTCGCACCCACCGTGCCCGCGATCTCAGGGCTGGCCGTGGCTCCGGACGGTGCGGTGTGGGCGCGCCGCGGCCGGGTGAACGGGGAGGGCGAACCGTCCATCGACGTATATGCGCCGGACGGAACCTACACCGGGACCTTGCCCCCGGGATCGCCTTTTCCTGTTGCGTTCGCGGGTCAGGCCACCGACTACCGGACCGTCTCGCTGAAGCCGACCGTCATGGGCACCATCGAAATCGTGCTGCACGACATCGTACGATAGTCCGCCGTCCCGACGGGCGGCCCGCATCAAGGAAAGGAAGTCCCATGACTCGTCCTCTGGCGGCGGTCCTCCTGTTTCAGGTGCTGTCGATGGCGTCGGGCACGCCCGCGGCCGGGCAACAGGGCGAGACGTTCAGGCCCGGCTTCGGCTGGCAGCCGGGAATGCGCATCGAGGCGAGCGAGACGCGGGTGGGCGTGCTGCGCGAAGGGACCGTCTCCGACTCCGGCAAGGTGTCCAGCGCCACATACGCGATCGTGGTCAGCGAGCATCGCGACGGTCTTCTGATCTCGCACGAGGACATCCGGGTCGAACGAGTCGGCGAATTTCCGGAGGAGCTCCCGCCCATCGCCCGGGTCAACACGGTGGTGGCCGACAACCTGGAGTACTGGATGCGGCTCCCGAACCTGGTGGTCACCGACGAAGGCGAGTTCATTCGCGTGGACGACGTCGAAGGTTTCCGGTTCCGGGTCGAGAGCTCGATTCGGCCGGTGGCCTCGGCCCTGGGAGGCGGAGACCCCGAGATCCTCGCCCTGCTGGACAGCCTGCTGGCCGAGGTGATCAACGATGACGTGATCGAGGGTCTGGCAGCCGATCGCTGGTCGTCCCTGGTGGACAAGTGGGCCGGAACGGACTGGGAGATCGGACAGGTGTTCGGGGCGGAGATCTCGGCCCCGAACCCCCTCGTTCCAGGTCCGGCCATCGAGTATGCGATCCAGGCCGGAGTCACCCGGAAGATCGCCTGCGAGGCTCCGAGCGGGGGGCTCATGTGCGCCGTGTTCGTCATGGTTACGCGGCCCGCGCCGCAGGCGATCGGCGAGGCGGCGAGGTTGCTGGCGGATTCGTTGGGAGCCCAGCTCCTCGCTGCCGCCGGACGAGAAGTTCCGGCCGGATATGGGGAAGGGGGCGAAAGCCCGCTGACGTTCCAGGAGCTGATCCTGGAGGGCCGGGTGGAGTTGATGGCGGACCCGGTATCATTGCTGCCGTTGTGGCTGGAAGAGCGGCAGAAACGGGCCGGAAGCGGGATCGGACTTGGCGAGCCGTTCAGCTTCTACACGGAAGAAATTCTGACGACTGAATTTTCGTATCCCGACGACCCCTGAGCCTCCCTGCGCGACCCGTTCCGCGAAACCGGTTTTGGTGGTAACCTCCGGGTATCCCCGACCCTGAATCCGGAGTTCGGACATGCAGCAGGCATACAGGAGCGCAGTCCTTCTGGGCCTCCTACTCACCGTCGGATCGCCACGGGCGGCGACGGCCCAGGAAGGCATCGGTCACCCCGACCTCGAAAACCCCGCCATCTTCGAACGGAACAAGGAACCGGCGCGAGCCACCTTCTATCCGTTTGCGGACCGGGAATCGGCTTTGACCCGCGACCCGGCCCGGTCATCGTTCGTCCGGTCGCTGAGCGGTACCTGGCGGTTTCATTGGGTCAGCGATCCGGCGGATCGACCGACCGACTTCTACCGCGCTGATTTCGACGACGAGGCCTGGGACGAGATTCCGGTGCCGTCGAACTGGGAGGTGCTCGGCTACGGCATCCCGATCTACACGAACATCCCTTATCCCTTCCCACCGAATCCGCCGCGCGTGCCGGCCGAGTGGAACCCCGTGGGTTCGTATCGCCGGACCTTCGAAGTGCCGGAGGACTGGGCCGGAATGCAGGTGTTTCTGCACTTCGGCAGCGTGAAGTCGGCCATGTACCTGTGGGTGAACGGCCGTGAGGTCGGATACAGCCAGGGGAGCAAGACCCCGGCCGAGTTCAACATCACTCCGTTTCTGCAGCCGGGCTCCAATACGGTGGCCGTCCAGGTCTACCGCTTCTCGGATGGCGCGTATCTCGAGGGGCAGGACTACTGGAAGATCAGCGGAATCGAGCGCGACGTGTTCCTCATGGCTACCCCGGGCGTGCACGTGCGCGACTTCTGGGCCCGACCGGAGCTCGATGCGGACTACTCCGACGGCATCCTGACGATCGACGTTGAGCTCACGAGTGTCCTTGCCAAGCCGGTGTCCGCCTACCGGCTGAGCGCAGAGCTGCTGGACCCCGACGGAAGCCCGGTATTCGATGCTCCGCTGATGACGACCTTCGGCCTGGAGACCGCCGGGACCGACTTCGTCACTTTGCAGAGCGCCGTTCCCGCTCCTCTGAAATGGACGGCCGAGACCCCGAACCTGTACACCCTTCTCGTCACACTGACGGACGACGACGAGGAAGTCCTGCAGGTCATCCCGACCCGGGTGGGCTTCCGGACGGTCGAAATCCGGAGCGGACTGCTGCAGGTGAACGGCGTCCCCGTCACCCTGAAGGGCGTGAACCGGCACGAGCACGATCCCCTTACGGGGCGCGTGATGTCGGACGAGGTGATGCTCCGCGACATCGAACTCATGAAGCAGTACAACGTGAATGCCGTCCGGACCTCCCACTATCCAAGCGATCCGCGCTGGTACGACTACGCCGACGAGTACGGCCTCTACATCGTCGACGAAGCGAACGTCGAATCGCACGGGATGGGCTACGACCCCGACGTCACCCTGGGGAACGATCCGGCGTGGAAGGCCGCGCACCTGGACCGCACGATTCGCATGGTGAAGCGGGACCGCAATCATCCCTCGGTGATCATCTGGTCGCTGGGGAACGAGGGTGGAGATGGCGTCAACTTCGAGGCGACGTCGGCGTGGATCCACCAGGCCGACCCCGGGCGACCCGTGCAGTACGAGCGGGCCATCCAGAGGCCGCACGTGGACATCTACGCCCCGATGTACGCGCGCATTCCGCATTTGCTGGACTACGTCTCGGAGCCTCGCGACCGGCCGCTGATCCTGTGCGAGTACGCGCACGCTATGGGAAACAGCGTCGGCAACCTGCAGGACTACTGGGACGTGATCGAGGCGCATGACCAGCTGCAGGGTGGTTTCATCTGGGACTACGTGGACCAGGGACTGTACGCGGAGACGTGGCAGGGTGAGCCCTACTGGGCATACGGTGGTGACTATGGCCCCCCCGGAGTGCCGAGCGACGGGAACTTCCTGGTCAACGGTCTCGTGGCGCCGGATCGCACTCCGAATCCCCATTT
>JBATJK010000113.1:0-9007 GCA_049668445.1 Gemmatimonadota bacterium | reverse complement strand
GGACATCGAGCGACTCAATCTGGCGCAGCCGCTCGACCTCGTCGCCTCGAAGCAGGTGTGGCTGGAGGCGCTCGCGGCCGCCGAGACCTTCGCCGTGGAGCGACCGCCAGAGGAGTTGGGCTGTCTCTACTACTCCAGGGCCGAGGACCGTTTCGTTGTGCCCGAACCGGGAGAATCGCTGAAGGCCCAGGGGCTCGATCTCCACTTCGGCACTCCGGGGGGCGTGCTCCCGCAGATCGTCGCGGCGGAGGAGTCGGGAGAGTGACGTGACGCTCGCCGGCCTGTAGCACCCGACCCCGCAGCTGGCGATCTTCCGCCCGACTAGCGCAAGTGCAGCCCCCCTGATCCGCACCCCTCAAATATCCCTTATTTCCGGGGATTCGATTGCCGTTCCAGGCAAGTATCCTGTCAATGGGATAACGTCATAGTTCTTTGCCGTGCTGCCTTAACCAATCGGAGAGTGATTCGATGAACAGATTCAAGATCCTGGGCCTGCCAGCCCTGGCCGTCCTGTTCGTGGCGGGGGCCGCTGCATGCGGCAGCGGAACTGGTGAGTCGCCAGACGACCAGTCCTCGGCGAGCCAGGCCGAGCCCCGGGCCCAGGCGCCCACCATGGAGTACACGACCCAGATTCCGGCGAATGTCATTACGCCGGACCGGACGGAGACGCGCATCGGGACCCTGGAATTCACCGATGGCTTCCCCACCGAGGCTACGGCCGAGAAGGTCTGGGACCACATGGACTTCAGCCGCGCCGTGGAGGTCATGATCATGACCACCCCGGCAGCCTCGCTGCAGGGCTTCCGGAAGGGAATCCAGAAGTGGGGACCGGACAACGAGACCATGATCTACTGGGAAGGGCGCCTGGACTCCAAGGGCCTTCTCCTGACCGGAAACACCACGGTGGTCTACACCTTCATGTGGATCGACCTCAAGGACGGTCCGATGGTCATGGAGACCCCTCCGAACGTGCTGGGCATCATCGACGACGCCTGGTTCCACTATGTGACGGACTTCGGGAATGCCGGTCCGGACGAAGGCAAGGGCGGGAAGTACCTGCTCGTGCCGCCGGACTACGAGGGCGACATCCCGAGCGGCTACATCGTCAAGCAGTCGAGGACCTACGGCCACTGGCTGGCAATGCGCGGCTTCATGACGAACTTCGATCCCGTGCCCGTGGTCGAGAACATGAAGGCCCACTTCCGCCTCTATCCGCTGGGCAGCGCTCCGGCAGAGGTCAACTGGATCAACACGGCCATGGAGGACTTCAACACGCTGCACGCCCAGGACGCCACGTTCTTCGATGAGGTCAACATCACGGTCCAGGAAGAGCCGAATTCGGCGGAGGACCCGGAGATTCTCGGGTTGCTTGCCTCGATCGGCATCGAGAAGGGCAAGCCGTTCGCCCCCGACGCCCGTATGCAGAAGATCCTGTCCGAGGCGGCCGCGGTGGGCACCGCCGCCCAGCGCACCATCCTGTTCCGCAACCGTGACGAGAACGTCGTAATCTGGCCGGGCAGCAAGAGCTGGGAGATCGGATTTGCCGGCGGCAGCTACGAGTTCCTCGACGACGGCGTCAGCCTGATCAACTCGCGGACCCGCTTCCACTTCTACGCCACCGGCATCACCCCGGTGATGGTCAAGCCGCCGGTCGGCGCGGGATCCCAGTACGTGATCGGTCTGCGTGACTCCGAGGGGAAGGCGCTGGACGGCAGCAAGACCTACAAGATCCACGTGCCACCCAACATCCCGGCCAAGCGCTTCTGGGACATCACGGTGTACGACAACCAGACTCGCTCGTTGCTGCAGACCGACAATCCGTATCCCGGGTCCACCAGCATCGACCCGGCGATCATTCAGAACGACGACGGTTCCTACGACGTCTACATCGGTCCGCAGCCGCCCGCCGGCGACCCGGTCAACTTCATACAGACCGTCCCGGGCAAGGGCTGGAACCTGCTGTGGAGGATCTACGGCCCGCTGCAGCCCTGGTACGACCGGGAGTGGCGGCCGAGCGAGATCGAGCTGGTCGAGTAGTCGGACCGACAGGCACCCGGGGGGTGGGACATGTCTCGTCCCACCCCCATGGGCAGCAACCAAGGCACGAGGAATTGAAGATGACAGCCAAGACACACCGGATTCTGGCATTGGTCACGGGCATGGTAGCCATCACTGCAACCACCCTCGCGGCGCAGGTCCCGCCGAAGATGAAGATGACCACCGAGATCCCGGCGTCGATCACGACGCCGGACAGGGTCGAGACGCCCATTGGCACCCTGGGGTTCTTCGACGGCGTTCCGATCGGAGACACCAGGGAGGACGTCTATGACTACATGGACCGGGCCCGCGCGGTGCAGGTCTTCGTGGCCACGATCCCGGCGGTGTCCACCTACAGCCTCCTCCAGGGCAGTCGGGACATGGGTGCCTCCAAAAGCAACCAGATTCTGATTTGGGAGCAACTGGGGGACTCCAGGTCGCTGGTGCTGACCTACAACAACACTTCGCTGTACACCTGGAGCTTTCTCGATCTGGAGAAGGATGGACCGACCGTGGTCGAGGCTCCGCCCGACGTCCTGGGTGTCTTCGACGACGGCTACATGCGCTACCTGAGCGACTTCGGTGCGGCCGGTCCGGACAAGGGCAAGGGCGGTAAGTATCTCGTCCTGCCTCCGGGGTACACGGGCGACGTGCCGGAGGGCTACTTCGTCGTCAAGTCCACGAGCAACGTGGTCTGGAACTTCATGCGTGGCTACGTGAGGGGCAGTGTCCAGGACCCCGCCAACGTCAAGAAGGCGTCCGACAATATCCTGGAGAACCTCAAAGTCTATCCGTTGGCGAAGAAGGACGACCCGCCGAAGACGGAATTCATCAACATGACCGGGGTGCACTACAATACCGTTCCTCCGAACGACTTCAGCTTCTTCGAGCGACTCAACGAGATTGTCCAGAAGGAGCCGATCAGCTTCATCGAGCCCGAGACTCGGGGCTTGATCGCGGCCATCGGTATCGTCAAGGGCAAGCCCTTCAAGCCCGATGCGCGGATGAAGAGGCTGCTCACCGAAGCCGTCGCCATCGGCAATGCCTACGCCAGGGCCAACACGGTATTCCCGCGTGACCCCGGGCAGCGTATATACGGCCCGGACAGCGAGTGGGTGATGGCCTTCCCGGACAGGAATGCCTTCTTCCTGGTAGACGGCGCCCGCCGCTACGACGCGCGCCTGTGGATGCACTACAATGCCGTGGTCGTCACACCCGCCATGGCCGGCATCAAACCAGGTGTTGGTTCTGACTACGGTATCGCCGGTATGGACTCCAAGCACCAGCCTCTCGATGGTGCGAAAACGTACAGGCTGCACCTGCCGCCCAACGTGCCGGTGAAGGACAACTGGTCGGTGACCATCTACGACACCCAGACCCGTTCCATGCTGCAGACCGATCAGCCGTCCGCCGGCATCAACAGCCTGGGTGAAGGGATCAAGAAGAACGCCGACGGCTCCATCGACATCTACTTCGCCCCGAAGGCGCCCAGCGGAATGGAGAACAACTGGATCCAGACCATCCCCGAGAAGAGCTGGTTCATCCTGCTGCGCATGTACGGTCCGCTGGAACCATGGCTCGACAAGACCTGGCGGCCGAGTGAGCTCGAGCTGGTCGAGTAGTCGGTGACGACGTGCGCAACTGGTGGACACTCGAGTGCCCGCCCGTCCAAAAGAGGAAGCACAATATGAAGATGAAACTGTCAGCTACGCTGGCTGTTGCCTCAGGGATGGTAGCCATCACGGCAACCACCCTCGCGGCGCAGGTCCCGCCGAAACTGAAGATGACCACCGACATCCCGGCGTCGATCACGGCACCGGATGAGGTGAAGACCTCGATCGGCACGCTCGAGTACTTCGACGGCGTGCCGACGGAGACCACGGTCAATGCCGTGTACGACTACCTGGACCGCTCGCGGGCGGTCAACGTGTACCTCAACTCCATCCCGGCGCTCTCCATCAACGCGCTGCGCGAAGGGCAGGCGAGCGCGGGATGCTCTGCCAGCAACCAGGTCTGCATCTTCGACACCCTCATGGACTCCAGGTCGCTGGTTCTGACCGGCAACACTTCGACCATGTATGCGATCGGCTTCCTCGACCTCAAGGCCGACGGGCCGACGGTCGTCGATCTTCCGACCCGCATGCTCGGTGTCCTGGACGACATGGCCTTCCTGTACATGACGGACCTGGGCGTGGCCGGGCCGGACAAGGGTCAGGGCGGGAAGTTCCTGGTCCTGCCGCCGGGATACACCGGCGATGTGCCGGACGGCTACTTCGTGGTGAAGTCGAATACCTACGGCGTGTGGCTGTTCATGCGCGGCTACCTCGACAAGGGGATCGAAGCCGCCTCGCAGAACATCCGCAACAACCTGAAGGTGTACCCTCTGTCTCGCGTCTCCAATCCCCCGGCCATGGAGTTCATCAACGTCTCGGGCGACGTGATGAACACCGTACTGCCCAACGACTACAGCGCCTTCGAAAAGCTCGACGCGCTGATCCAGCAGGAGCCCGAGGACTACCTGGGTCCGGAAGCCAAGGGGATGATGGCCGCGATCGGGATCGAAAAGGGCAAGACGTTCAAGCCTGACGCCCGAATGAAGAAGATCCTCACAGATGCCGCCGCGATCGGCAACGCGGCAGCCCGCGCGATCAGCTACAGGCCGCGACAGCCGGGCCAGTTCATCTATGATGAGAACAGCGCCTGGGTCATGGGCTACGCCAACAAGAACACGACCTACACCAAGAACGGCGCTCGCAATCTCGATGCTCGAGTCTTCTTCCACTTCGGCTACATCGTCGTCTCGCCCGCCATGGCCGTGACGGTGGCCGGGCAGGGCTCGGACTACGCGATGGCGGCGGTGGATTCGGAAAAACAGACGCTGGACGGATCGAAGACATACAAGCTGCATCTGCCGCCGAACCCGCCAGTCAAGGACTTCTGGGCGGTGACGATGTACGACACCCAGACCCGCTCGCAGCTCCAGACTGATCAGCAGTTTCCGACGCTGGGAAGTCAGACCGACGGGTTCGAGAAGAACGCCGACGGCTCCTACGACATCTACTTTGCGCCGAAAGCGCCGGAGGGCAAAGAAGGCAACTGGCTGCAGACTATTCCCGGAAAGAGCTGGTTCATCGCACTGAGGGTCTACGGACCGCTTCAACCGTGGATCGATCAGACGTGGCAACCCGGCGAAATCGAGCGGGTCGAATAGGAATGTCTGTACGGCCCTGGGCCACCACGGACGGCCCCGAGCCCCCACCACCCAGGAGAGGTAAAATGAGCGCGAAGTCGAAATTGTCGTTGCTGGCGGCCAGTCTGCTGGCCGTCGTGGTAGCGAGTCCGATCCAGGCCCAGGAGAAGAGCATCTTCGAGTCGGCCGCTGCTGAAGCCAAATACGTCCCCGGAGACTTCGAGCCGGCGCCGGATATGATGCAGACCCGGTTCGGGACGCTTGAGTTTCCCGGCGGGTATCCGACCGAAGAGACCGTGCAGAAAGTGTACGACGAATTGGATCTGCAGCGCGCCACGCAGCTCTATCTCGACATGTATCCGGCGCTGTCGGCGCACGGCCTGATAAAGGGCTGGGTGCGGGACTATGGCATCAGCGACATTTCCGACATCGTGGTGACCGCCGATCGGCTGGACTCCACGCCGCTGATCCTGACCGGCAACACCGAGAGCCTCTATTCCTTCTTCGTGCTCGATCTGAAGGCGAACGGACCGATCGTGCTCGAGGTTCCGGTCGGCGTCATGGGACCCATCGACGATCATAATTTCCTGTTTATCGCCGATGTCGGACCGACCGGGCAGGATAAGGGACAGGGTGGCAAGTATCTGATCCTGCCGCCGGACTACAAAGGCGACGTGCCGGACGGTTACTTCGTCGTGCGCTCACCGACCTATCTGGCCTTCTCGTTTCTTCGGGCTAATGCCGAAGTCGTGGGTACGGGTGAAAAGGCGCTGCAGTTTTATCGCGAGAACGCCGCGGTATATCCTTTGAAGACCGGTCCGCGCGAACCACGGGTCATGAACGGCAGCGGTGTAGCGTCCAACACCCTGGTGCCCGAGGATGCCTCTGCCTTCCAGTGGATGCACGAGGTCATCGACTACGAGCCGGCCGACGCCTTCGGCAAGGAACTGCTGGGCAGGCTGGCTTCGTTGGGCATCGAGAAGGGCAAGCCGTTCGAGCCCGATGCCCGCATGCGGAAGATCTTCGCCACGGCCGCCCAGGAGGGCGTTGCCATGTCCAGGGTCATCGCCTTCGAGAATCGTGACGAGAACGCCAAGGTCTATCCCAACCGGCAGTGGGAGAGCCCCTACATCACCAACAACTCGACCTTCTACCAGAACGACTACATCAACCTCGAGGCGCGCACCACGTTCCACTTCACCGCAGATGGCATCACGCCGGCCATGGCCGCGCAGATGCCGGAGGGCCAGGGGTCCAGATACCAGACGACGTACATGGACAGTGAAGGTCGCTTCCTGGATGGCAACAAGACCTACAAGCTGCACATGCGGCCCAACGTGCCGGTCGCGCTGTTCTGGGCGGTCACGGTCTACGACCCGTGGACCCGCAGCGAAATCCAGAGTCAGCCCTATCCGAGCATCAGCAGTCAGCAGGATCCACCGCCCCGGACCAGCGAGGACGGTTCCATCGACGTCTACTTCTCGGTCGAGCGGCCGGAGGGCGTGCCGGAGCAGAATTGGATCCGGACGCTGCCCGACCAGGGCTTCTTCGTCTACATCCGCTACTACGGTCCGCTGAACGCGTTCAACGACAAGACCTGGGTGCCCAATGACGTGGAGCTCGTGAAGTAGCAAAGACATGGCGATACCGGGGGTGGGATAGCCACCGACTCACAGCACATCCGCGTTCCGTGAGCGACGAAGGAGACAAGAGATGATAGCGAAATACCTGTCCACGATCGCCTTAGCGGGACTGGTGTCGATCAGCCTGGCGGCGACCGCGTGGGCGCAAGAAATGCCGACCGACCCTGCAGGAGGAAAGCCGGCGGCCGGATCACAGCCCTCCGTCGACAACCTGTCTGACCAGGTAACGTACCAGCGCGCCTTCGAGGCGGTGATCTGGTCGATGCCGGCCATGATCAAGTACGGCATGAGGCGGGCGTCCATCGAAGTCGGCGCTGGTGACAACGTCATCATGGCCTGGTCCGCTGGAGCCACGCCGCTGCTGGAGACGCTCACGCCCAACAGCACCACCCCGTACGTGACGTCGACGACGGACCTGAGGAAGGGTCCGGTAGTACTCGAGGTGCCGAAGGCCACGAGCAACGCCAGCCTGTTCGGGCAGATCGCCGACAACTGGTACATCACCATCGCCGACATCGGACCGATCGGGGTCGACAAGGGCGAGGGCGGCAAGATCCTGCTGACCCCGCCGGGCTACACCGGCGAGGTGCCGAGCGGCTACATCGAGGTCAATAGTCCGAGCTACATCCTGGACTTCGCCTTCCGTTCCATTCCGACGCCCGACGGTACTCCGGAAGACGCCTACGCGCTCTCGAAGAGCCTCAAGATGTACTACCTGTCAGAGCTTCCGAACCCGAAGCCGACGAAGATCATCGATCCGATCGACACGCGGTGGTCGACGCTGGCGAGGTACGACGAGCGCTGGTTCGAGGATCTAAAGGAGATCATCGACGTGGGGCCCGTGCGCGAACGCGACAAGGCCATGATGGGCATGCTGAAGCACATCGGGATCGAGACCGGCAAGCCCTACAACCCAGACGCAAAGACGAAGGAGATCTTCCACCGGGCCGTGATCGACGCCTACTACTACATGCAGCAGCGGTATCTCACCCCTGAGCCGGAGGAGTTCTACTGGCCGGACCGGCGCTGGCGGAACGTGTTCTACAGCGACGCCAATATGGGGTTCAGCTGGGACCTGGACGGGATGCTGGACTACGACAACCGGGCCATCCACCCCTGGTTCACCGCCATCTACTTCCCGGCGAAGGTCACGGCGCGGCCGCCCACCATGTACCTGGCCACGGCGCGGGACAAGGACGGGAACCTGTTCGAGGCCGGCAAGACCTACAGGCTGACCGTTCCGAAAGACGTACCGATCAAACAATTCTGGTCACTGACGGTGTACGACATGGAGACCTGGGCCTTCATCTACTCCCCCGAGGAGCGCACGGGGCTGTCCTCCCGCGACCCGATGAGGACGAACGCGGATGGAAGCGTCACTGTGTATGTCGGACCAAAGGCGCCGGACGGGCTCGAGAGCAACTGGATCCCGACCGCTGGGAAGACGCCCTATCTGATGTTCCGGTTCTACGGGCCCGAAGAAGCGTTTTACAACAAGACGTTCAAGCTCGAGGACGTGGAACTGATTCGCTGACTGATTGCAGACAGATCCACCATCACGGCGCCTCCCCCGAGATGGTGGACACGTTGGCCCCCTGGCCTTGATGGCCGGGGCAGCCAACAACTACGCGCCTTCTACTCTCCCGCACCCGCCTCGGCAGTTGGCTTCATACCCCTCCTTCAATAACTTACCGGCCTGGCAGCAGACCTGTTACGCGACGTCGACTGTTTCGCTCACAGGAGCCACTCGATGCCTCCGTCCGGCACGACAGGCAGTCTTCTGCGCACCAAGCTGCACCGACCCCCGGTGCCGCGGGACCACGTCACACGTCCGCGTCTGGATGTGGGCCTGCTGCCGACCTACCCGGTCACGCTGGTCTCAGCGGCGGCGGGCTTCGGTAAGAGCGTCCTGGTCAGCGGGTGGCTGGAAGGGTGGACGGCCCCGAGCGCGTGGGTCTCGCTGGACGAGAGCGACAACGACCTGCGCCAGTTCCTGAGCTACGTGTGCGCGGCCGTGGAGACGGTGTTTCCCTCCGCCCTGCCGGAAGTGTGTGATCTCCTGGAAGCTCCGACGCTGCCCCCCGTGACGGTGCTGGCCCGCACGCTGGTCAACGAACTGGACGCGATCGAGGAGCCG
>JBATJK010000112.1:0-36316 GCA_049668445.1 Gemmatimonadota bacterium | reverse complement strand
CCGGCCGAAGTGGAGCACCTGCTGGCGGACGCCTCGAAGGCGAAGCGTCTGCTCGGCTGGGAGCCGGTCGTCGATTTCGAGGAACTGGTCAAGATGATGGTCGATTCGGACATCGCCCTCCTCTCCGGGAAGGAATGAGACCTCGTGGCCGGTCGAACCTACGTTCGGTGCGCGATCAGCATACTGACCGGCCTGTGGGTGACCATCGGCGCGGCGGTTCCGATCGGCTACGCGATTCTGAAGCTGCTTCAGTCGGCTAACGGGGGGCAGCTGGGGCCCGAGCTTCTGGCGCGTCCCGGAGTGGTCCTGTCGCTGCTGGCGGGCTACGCGGTCGCCGCGGCGATCGGCGGCTGGGCCGCCGGTTGGGTCACGATCGAGAATGTCCGCCGGTTGACGACCGTGCTCTCCGCTTCGCACGTGGGCACGTGGCTGTTCGTGCTGGTGACGGGCGCATCGCCGTTCGAGTCTCGAATCGTGCTGGGCCTCGCGGCCGCGGCCGTCATCGGGACGATCGTCGGCGTGTCGGTGCGTGCGTGGCAGGTCAGCCGTTGGTCGCGTCCGGTGGCTCCCGAATGAGGGTGGCATCGTAGTGGGCGCCGAGGCAGGCATCGCGATTCGCACCGTGGGACTGTCACGCGACTTCGGGTCTGTGCGGGCCGTCGACGATCTGACGATCGATGTCGCGGCGGGGACCATCTACGGCTTCCTGGGTCCGAACGGGGCCGGGAAAACCACCACGATTCGCCTCCTCCTGGGTCTTCTCGAACCGTCGGCGGGCGAGGCGTGGGTGCTGGATAACGACGTCCGGGCCGGCTCGCAGGCCATTCGCGAGCAGGCCGGTGTACTGCTCGAGTCCGACGGGCTGTACACCCGTCTGACCGCTCTGCAGAACCTCGACTTCTTCGGCCGCATCGCGCGTCTGCCGACGGCCGATCGCGAGCGGCGAATCAAGGACCTGCTGACGGCCATGGACCTGTGGGACCGCCGCGACGGTCGGGTGGCGGACTTCTCGAAGGGCATGCGCCAGAAGCTGGCCCTGGTGCGGGCGTTCCTCAGCCGGCCCAAGCTCCTGTTCCTGGACGAGCCGACCTCCGGCCTCGACACTCCGAGCGCCGTCGCCCTTCGCCGTCAGCTGGTGGCGCTGGCGCGCGACGAGGGCGTTACGGTCTTCCTCACCACCCACAACCTCCTCGAGGCCGAGAAGGTGTGCGACCGGGTGGCCGTAATCCGTCGCGGGGCGCTCCTGGCAGAGGGCAGTCCGCGCGAGATCCACGGCGGCCGGGCGCGGAGAGTGGCGATCGGCGGCACGGGGTTCTCCGCCGATCTGGCGAGTCGTATCGCGGCGCTGCCGGCGGTCGAGTTCGCCACGCTCGAGCAGCCAGCTGACGCGGTCGGCGATCGCCC
This sequence comes from Gemmatimonadota bacterium, assembly GCA_049668445.1. Classification (GTDB taxonomy): domain Bacteria; phylum Gemmatimonadota; class Gemmatimonadetes; order Palauibacterales; family Palauibacteraceae; genus Benthicola. Next base: position 34,912 of record JBATJK010000112.1, on the reverse strand, counting down.
ACGGATCCTGGTCGACCTGGAACCCGAGACGGACGCCGCGGCGGCGGTGCGGCTGCTCGTGGAGTCCGGGGCCGAAGTGTCGTCCGTGGAGACCGCCCGCGAGAGCCTGGAGGACATCTTCCTGAAGCTCGTGGAAGAGGAAGAGGCGCAGGCGGAAGCGGAGGCCGAGACCCCGGCCGGGGAGACCGGCTCATGAGCGACATCCTGACGGTAGCCCGCAAAGAGCTGCGCGAGATCGTCGGCGGCGGATCCGGTCGAAAGAGCCTGATCCGGGAGCTCTTCTTCGTGTTCCTGTTCGGCGTGTTCTTCCCGCTTTCACAAGCCGAGGCGTGGCGAACCGGGGCCGTACCGAGCGTGTTCGTATTCATGATTCCGCTGTTCCTGGCCGGCCCCTATATCGCGGATACCTTCGCGGGCGAGCGGGAGCGGAAGACGCTCGAGACGTTGCTGGCCACCCGGCTGCCCGATTCCTCGATCTACCTGGGCAAGATCCTGGCGGTGTGCACCTACGCGTGGGCGGTCACCCAGCTCATCCTGCTGGCCTCGCTCGTGGCCCTCAACGTGGCCGGCGGCGAAGCGGCTGCGGCGGCCGGCAGCGGGCGGTGGTTCGTCTACCCGCCTTATGTGTGGGCCGGCGCGCTGGCCGGGTCCTATGCCTCGGCCCTGTTCATCTCGGGCATCGGCACCTTCATCTCGCTTCGCTCGGAGACGGTGCGTTCCGCGCACCAGGCCATGATGCTGCCCCTGTTCGTCCTGATCTTCGGGGGGTCCTTCGGACTGGGTGCCCTGTGGCGGGCGCTGCCGGCCGACACGCAGACGTCGATGGCGATGTGGGCGTCGAAGATCAGCGGACTGGAGGCGATGCTGGGGATCGTGACGATCCTGCTCGTGGTGGACCTGTTTCTGCTACGGCTCGGAGTGAGGCGCTTCCGCCGCTCGAAGCTGATCGCGCCCTGACGGGGAGTCTTTGAGCTGCCTCGATTCCGCTCGACGCTCACACAGCTCCTGGGTGAGCAGATACGACAGCGCCGCGGCGAGAGCCAGGCTGGGTGCGAGGATTCCGAAGGGATCGATGAGAAGCCAGACGATGAGGATGGCGCTTCCGGCGAACCAGGCGCCGACCGATAGCGCGCCGCCCGCGGCGGGATCGTGCTGGTGGAAGTAAGACTGAAGGTACGCGACCGCGGCTCCGATGAAGCCGCCGACAATGAGTACGAGTACCAGTAGACTCATGGACTTCCTTCCCCCCGCCGTTTCCCGAGATCCCCGGCCAGCGATCAAGCATACGCAATCCTCACGGCCCTGCAAAGTCCGACACCGGCGGCCCGCTTCGTGCGTGCGATCTTGCGGTACTCGCAGTACTGCCCGCAGCTTCGCATCGCGCCGGGCGGGCCTGCGCATCGTGCATTGAATTCGGAAACGAGAGAGAACGTGAGTCATACACTGGTCACGGGGGCCGCGGGTTTCATCGGATACCACGTGGCGCGAGCGCTCCTCGAGAGGGGCGACCGGGTGGTCGGTCTGGACAACCTGAACGACTACTACGATCCGGAACTCAAGAAGGCGCGGGTCGCCGAACTGGCGCCGTTCGAGGGGTGGACCTTCGAACGGGTCGACCTGGCGGACCGCGAGGCGATGGAGAGCCTGTTCGAGCGCTACGAGTTCGACCGGGTGATCCACCTGGCGGCCCAGGCGGGCGTGCGCTACTCGATCGAGAACCCGCACGCCTACGCCCAGAGCAACCTCGTCGGCTTTCTCAACATTCTCGAGGGATGCCGCCACCAGGAGGTCGAGCACCTGACGTACGCTTCCACGAGCTCGGTGTATGGCGCGAACGAGGTGCTTCCGTATTCCGTGCGCCATAACGTCGATCACCCGGTGAGCCTCTACGCCGCCACCAAGAAGGCCAACGAGCTCATGGCGCATTCGTACAGCCACCTGTACGGGTTGCACACCACGGGACTGCGCTTCTTTACGGTGTACGGACCGTGGGGCCGGCCGGACATGGCGTACTTCAAGTTCACGGAGGCGATCCTGGCCGGCCGCCCGATCGATGTCTACAACAACGGACTCATGCGACGGGACTTCACGTACGTCGACGACATCGCCGAGGGCGTGGTGCGGGTCTCCGACCGGGTGGCCCAGCCGGATCCCGCGTGGAGCGGGAAGGCGCCCGATCCGGCGACCAGCTACGCCCCTTTCCGGGTGTACAACATCGGCAACAACGAGTCGGTCGAACTGCTGCGGTTCATCGAGGTCCTGGAGAACGCGCTGGGGAAGAAGGCCGAGCTCAACATGATGCCGATGCAGGCCGGCGACGTTCCGGCGACCGCTGCCGACATTGATGCCCTGGCCGAGGCCACCGGCTTCCGACCGAGCACGTCGATCGAAGAGGGCCTGGCCCGTTGGGTGGAGTGGTACCGTGGATACTATGGAGCCTGACACGCGCTCGAACGAGCCGATCCCCGTCCTCGATCTCGGTCCCGAGCTCGAGGCCATCTGGAGCGAAGTGTCGGAGGTCGCGTCTCGCGTGCTGCGGTCCGGCTACTTCGTGGGCGGACCGGAAGTCGCCGGTTTCGAGAGCGAAGCCGCCGACTACCTCGGAGTGAAGCACGCGGTGGCCCTCAATTCGGGCACCGATGCGCTGGTGATCGGGCTGCGGGCGTTGGGCGTCGAGGCGGGTGACGAGGTCATCACCTCGCCCTTCACGTTCTTCGCCTCCCCCGAGTCGATCGGCATCCTGGGGGCCAGCGAGGTGTTCGCGGACGTGGACGCCGACTCGTTCAATTTGAATCCCCAGCGCGTCGAGGACGCCATCACGCCTCGCACCCGGGCCCTGATGCCGGTGCACCTGTTCGGCCGCCCGGCGGACATGGACGCGATCGCGGACATCGCGTCCCGTCATGGCCTGGCGGTGATCGAGGACAGCGCCCAGTCCTTCGGCGCCCGCTTCGGGCCCGACTCCGGGTTCGCCGGCCGGCAGACGGGAAGCGTCGCCGATGTGGGAGCCTTCTCGTTCTACCCCACCAAGAACCTGGGAGGGTTCGGGGACGGAGGGCTGCTCACCACGGACGACGACGGCGTGGCCGATCGGGCCCGGCGCCTGCGGGATCACGGCTCCGCCCGGCGGTACGAGAACGAGACCCTGGGCTACAACTCGAGGCTGGACGCCCTGCAGGCCGCGCTTCTGCGGGTCAAGCTCCCGCACATCGACGTCAACAACGACGGGCGTCGGGCGGCGGCCAGCCGCTACAACGAGCTGTTCGAGGGTGTGGAGGGCGTCATCACACCGGAGGTCGTTCCGGGGCACGTATTCCACCAGTACACGATCCGGGTCACCAACGGGCGTCGGGACGCAGTCCAGGCGGCGCTCGGCGCGGCGTCGATCGGGAGCATGATCTACTACCCGATCCCCTGCCACAGGCTGCCGGTGTACGCGGAGAGGGAGATCTCGATGCCGGTGGCCGAGATTCTGGCGGGCGAAGTGCTCAGCCTTCCGATCTGGCCTTCGATCGCGCCCTCCGCGCAGGAGCGCGTGCGCGACGTGATCGCGAGAGCTGTGGGCTAGGTCTTCACCTTCGACATCAGTCCCAGGCCGGCCACGAAGAAGATCCCGTTCGGGAACCAGGCCGCCGCCACGGGCGGAATCACGCCCGCCGCCCCCAGCGCCTCGCCGACCCGGATCAGGGTGAGGAAGACGATGGTCGTGGCCAGCGCCAGCCCGATGGACAGGGCAGCTCCACCTCGGCGCGTGGAGTTGGCGAGCGGCGCCCCGAACAACACGATGATGAAGCAGGTGAACGGGAAGGCGATCTTCAGCGCCTGCTGTACCATTTCCTTCTTCGGGTTCTCGCCCGAGCGCTCCAGCGCCTCGATGAACCGTCCCAGCTCGGCGTAGTTCATCTCCTCGGGCGCCTTGGCCTTGGCCAGCAGGTCGTAGGGTGTCTCGCGGAACGGGGCCTGCCACAACTCGTCAAACGCCACGTCGATCACCCGGTCGCGTTCCGGCGTGTAGCGCAGGTGCCCCCTCTCGATCACCCAGCGAGCCTCGGTCGTGTCCCAGCGCGCGTCGGGGGCGCTGACCGAGTAGGTCGGGTACTCGTAGCCCGTGCCCTCGCGATCGATCTTGACGTATGTCATGACGCCCGCGGCGGCATCGAGCCGGCGCACGAAGTAGTAGCGGCCTTCGTCTCCCCGGTAGACGAAGTTCAGACGCACATCGAACTGCCTCTCCTCGTCGTTGTCGATGGCCTCGGCTGCCCGCCGGTTGGCCTCGGGGACCAGGTCGGAGAGAGACAGGGCCAGCAGGCTGATTCCCATCCCGAGGAACAGCATCGGCGCCACGAGTCGATAGAAGCTGATGCCGCCCGCCTTGGCCGCCGTGACCTCGAAGTGGCGGGTCATGCGCGACACCGTGAACACGGCCGCCAGCAGGCAGGCGATCGGGAAGGCCAGCATCATCTGGTAGGGCAGCTGATAGAAGTAGAAGGCGATGACCTGGGACTGTCCCACCCCGTCCGACAGGAAATTGTCGAGACGGTCCGTCAGGTCGATGACCTGGAACAGGAACGGGACGCCGAGCACGCAGATCAGGAAGATCTTCAGAAACTGGCCGACGATGTACCGGTCGAGAATCTTCATCCGCCGGCCCTCCTGGCCTGGAAGAAGCCCGCGACCCCGATGAATCCGAACAGGATGTTGGGGCTCCACATCGCCAGAGCCGGCGAGAGGAACTGGCGATCCGCGAGCTTCTCGCCTCCGATGAGGGCCACGTAGTACAGGCAGAACACTCCCAGGCTCACCCCCACCACCAGGCCGACCCCCCCGCGCCGGTATCGGACGGCGATCGGCACGCCGATGAGCACGAACACGATGCACGCGGCGGGAATGGTGAACTTCTTCCAGATCTCCACCTCGAAGCGATTCGCGCGCTCACGGTGTCTGGAGAGCTGAATGGCGTTTGCCCGAAACGAATTGTACGCGGACGAGGGAACCTCGAGACGGCGCCCGGTCTTCCACGTTTCGGCCACGACTCCCGTCGTGTCCGTCGGAGCGAGCTGTTCCTCGGGGGGCGACAGGCCCCCGAGACGTCGGGACGTGACGGCCATGGCCATGGCGAGGCTCACTTCTTCCACCTGCGCGGCCGCGACCTCGGCCTCGCGCACCTGCACGAGCATGGAATCGACCGGCATCTCGCGATCGCTGCGGAAGTTGCTCTGATCTCGATTGAGCTCGTTGCCGACCTCGGAAATCCGGATGTTGTTCTCCTCGAACCACACCTCGCGAAACACCGCCGGGGACTCGTCTCTGGTTTCCTGGACCTTGCCGTCGTACAGGGTGAGGTACAGGTCGGTCTGCCGGTCGTTGAACGCCATGAACCCGCTGTCGGCGTAGATGGTGCGCGACCGGTCGACGTCCCTCTCGTCCCAGATCATGACGTTGTCCAGCCGGCTCGAGGCGTCGTCGATGTGGGCCGCCTGGATGAACAGCCTGCGGGGCACCACCTCGTTCACGCGACGCGCCTGCAGGGCGAACGTCGGTTGCTTTCGCGTGATGCTGACACGAAGACTGGCCAGCTTGTGGTTGGCCTCGGGGAGCACCGTGTCGTTGAACCACACCATTCCGCCAGCCACCAGCGTCGCGGCCAGCACCACGGGCGCCGCGATACGGGCCAGGCTGATCCCGCTGGCCTTCATGGCCGAGATCTCGTTGTCCGCGGCCAGTCGGTTGAACGCGTACAGGACGGCCACCAGGACCGCCATGGGGACGATCACCGCCACGATGAACGGGATCGAGTAGAAGAACACCTCGGCGATCACCTTCGCCCCGAGGCCCTTGCCCACCAGCCTGTGGAACTGCCGGGCCAGCTGATCAAGCAGCATGAGCAGCGTCAGCGCCGTCAACGCGAAGGTGAACGGCGCGATATGCTGCTTGAGTACGTATCGGCTGAGGATCCGCATGGCCTCGGTTCGGTATCTTGTGCCTTGCCCGAAATCGGCTTCGCCGTAATGTACCGCCGAACGGGCATAAGGCTCCATACCAAAGAGCCGGTCCAAGTAATGGGGTGCGGCCGCGCACGGGGGCTTACGCGTGTTCAGCGTAGGAATGACGACGAGTCGTAGCATGGCTACGGCGAGGAGGAGAGACACCCGATCAACCGCGTAATCCCCCCGTGCCCTTCGGGTTAGGGCGGCACAGGGCCATCTCTGTCGTTGCCGCCCCTCGACGTAGCTATGGCTATGCCTTTGGGGCGCCGCCTATTATCTGGCCCTGTGACGCTCCTAACGCGGCTCGCCCCATTACTTGGACAGGCTCCCACGAGAGGCAGACAGGTCATGCCAGAAGCGCCACGCTCGATCGCCGTCGTGCTGCTCAGCGCGATCGGCGACGTGGTCCACGGCATGCCGATCGTCACGTCGCTGAAGCGGGCCTGGCCCGAGGCGGAGATCACCTGGGTCATCCAGCCCGTGGCACACGCGCTCGTCGAGCCTCATCCCGACGTGGACGAGTACATCGTGTTCGATCGCGCCGCGGGGGCAGGGGCCTTTCGCGACTTCCGGGCCCGGGTGGCGGGACGCCGATTCGACCTGGTGGTGGCGCTGCAGGTCTACCTCAAGGCGGGCGTCCTGACGGCGATGCTCGATTCCCCTCGGAAGCTGGGCTTCGATCGACGCCGGGCGCGCGACTTCAACTGGCTGTTCACCAGCGAGCGGATTCCGCCTCACGAGCCGCAGCACGTGCAGGACCAGTACTTCGAGTTTCTGCAGCACCTGGGCGTGACGCCGATACACGAGTGGCGGTTCGAGTTCAGCGAGGCCGAGAACGAAGCCCGGCGGGAGTTCTTCGGTGAGCTCGATCGGCCCGTCCTGACCGTGGTCGTCGGCACGACCCGTCCCGGGAAGAACTGGCTCCCCGAGCGGTATGCCCGCGTGCTGGAGGTGGCGGAGGCCGACCTGGGGCTGCAATCGGTGATCGTCGGAAGCGAGAACCCGGTCGAGATGGCGGCGGCCCGCGAGGTGGCGGAGGCCACGAAGGCCCGACCCATCCTCGCGCTTCGCAACGACCTTCGCCGCCTGGCCTGGCTGCTCGATGGGTCCGCCCTGATGCTGAGCCCGGACACCGGACCGCTGCACATGGCCGCGGCCCTCGAGACTCCCGTCATCGGCCTGTACGGCTACACCGATCCCAAGCGGGTGGGCCCGTACCGGGGCCCGCGCGAGCTGATCATCGACCGCTATTCCAGGCCGGGAGAGACCGTGCCCTGCGCGGAGGTCCGGCGCGGAAACATGGAGAAGATCGAGGTGGACGACGTGCTCGAGAAGCTGGAGCTCGCGGTCGCGAACTTCGTGCCGGGCGACCGCGCACAGGCCTGAACGGGGGAACCCCGTGGGGTGGTGCGGGTGACAGGACGTGCCATATTCGAGGCACCGCGACTTCAGACCGGCATCCGAAGGGAGATCACGCGAGCGTCCGTGACCAAGGGAAGAATCCTGTGGGTTGACGACGAAGTCGATCTGCTCCGTCCGCATACTCTGCTCCTGATCCGCGAGGGCTACCACGTCGACGCCGTGATGAACGGGGCCGACGCGCTCGAGCTCCTGGAACTCGAGAACTACGACCTGATTCTGCTCGACGAGCAGATGCCGGGTCTCCGGGGTCTCGACGTTCTCAGCGCGATCCGGACCGCGGGTCGCGACCTCCCGATCGTGATGGTCACCAAGAGCGAGGCCGAGGAGACGCTGCACGAGGCGCTCGGCCGCCGCGCCGATGACTACATCATCAAGCCGACCAGCCCGCGGCAGGTCCTGTCGGTCGTCACCCGGCTCCTGGCCGGTCCGCGCCTCCGCCATCAGCAGGCCGCGCGCGAATTCACCGAGAGGTTCGGCGGGTTGCGTGACGCGATCATCAGGGCGGATTCCTGGGAGGACTGGGCCGCCCTGTACGGCGAGCTCGTGGACTGGGACCTCCGCCTCGAGGAGGCGGGAGAAGCGAGCCTGGCCGAGACGATCGAAGCCCTGCGCAGCGACATCAGGCGGAACTACAGCGAGCTCGTGGCCGAGCGGTACTCCGAGTGGTTGCAGGAGGAGGGAGAGGTCGGACCGCCGCTCTCGGTCGATATCGTGGAGCGCTTCTTCGCCCCACTCCTCGGCGAGGATCGATCCGCCCTGCTTGTGGTCATCGATTGCATGCGGCTCGACCAGTGGCGGGCGATCCGCCCGCTTCTCACGGACCTGTTCGAGGTCGAAGAGGCCCTCTATTCGTCCATTCTGCCGACGGCCACCGCGTTCTCGAGGAACGCCCTGTTCAGCGGGCTCTTCGCCGACGAGATCGAGGAAATGAGGCCGGGCTGGTACGACGCGGGCTCGGAGTCCGGCTACAACACCTTCGAGAACGAGCTGTTCGCGGCTCACATCGAGCAATTGGTCGGGCCGGACGTGCGCACGCACTACGAGAAGGTGTTCTCCGCCGACCAGGGGAATGCGATGCTGCAGAGGCTGGGCGGATACCTGTCCGGCGCCTCGGCCACGGCCCTGGTGTTCGGGTTCGTCGATCTCCTCACGCACGGCAGGAGCGAGTCTCGGCTGATCTGGGAGGTGGCGCGTGATGCGCCGGCCCTCCGATCGCTCACCTACGCGTGGTTCGAGCGGTCGGCGGCGTTCGGCGCCCTGAAGGAGGCGGCGAAGCGGGGCGTGCCGGTGCTGCTCACGACCGACCACGGCTCGGTGCACTGCAACCGCCCGCTCACGATCTATGCCCACCGTGACGCCACGGCCAATCTGCGGTACAAATTCGGCCGGGACATGCGGGTGGACAACAAGGCGGGCGTGCTGTCGGTCACGGACCCGCAGGCCCTGCGCCTGCCGCCCCGTGGCTTTCACTCGACGTACATGATGTGCCGCGAGGACTACTTCTTCGTGTATCCCACGAAGCTGCGCGAGTACCAGGGCCGGTACAGGGACAGCTTCCTGCACGGCGGCGTGAGCCCGGAGGAGATGGTCCTTCCGGTGGCGCTCCTCACTCCGAGATCCTGAGGACGTCGGCCATGTGGTCCTCCTACGCCCGCCTGTTCCGTTACGTGGGGCCGTTCCTGGGTCTGCTCATCGGGGCCATCATCCTGATGGTCGTCTCGGCGGGCCTCGACGCGTTCACGCTGGTGCTCCTGATCCCGTTCCTGCAGTCGCTGTTCGGGATCGAGATCCTGGGCGGCGCGGACATGAGCAGCCTCGAGCAACTCCTCGATGGCTGGTTCGGATCCTGGATCCGCTCCGGGGATCCCCTGGACGCGCTGCGCAACGTGTGCCTGCTGGTGCTCGGGGCCCTGGGCGTCAAGAACCTCGCGCTGTACGGTGCCCGCCTGCTCACCGTGTACGTGCAGGAGCACGTAGAGCGTAACATCCGGGACGACGTGTACGGGCACCTGCAGTACCTGCCCCTGTCCTTCTTCGGCCAGATGAAGGTCGGGCAGCTGATCACTCGCGTCCTGAACGACACCCGCGAGGCCCGCACGGTCATCACGTTCGCGCTCACGGACGTGCTGCGGCAGGCGGTGACGGCCGTGACCTACGTGGTCTTCCTGCTCCTCATGTCGTGGCAGCTCACGCTGGTGGCGCTGGTCACCGGACCCCTGGTCGCGGTCGGGCTCAGCCCGATTCTCCGACGCCTGAAGGGCAGCTATGGCAAGGCGTTTCAGCAGCGCGGCGAGCTCGTATCGGTGGCCCAGGAGACCATGAGCGGCATCCGGCTCGTGAAGTCCTTCGGGGCGGAGGAGCACGAGCGGGTACGATTCGGCGAGAGCTCGCGGCGCTACGCGCGTCGGATGGTGCGGGCCAACGCGCTCAGCCAGGCCGCGGGCCCCATCTCCGAGACCCTGTCCTCCGTGATCGCGCTCGTCCTGATCTGGATCGGGGCCAACATGGTTCTCGGGACGGGCACGCTGTCGGCGGCGGTGTTCATCTCGTTCGTCACGATGGCCGTGCGCCTCGTGTCGCCGGTGAAGGCGCTGGCCCAGTTTCCCGCCAAGATGCAGCTCTCGATCGCCGCGGCCGAGAGGTTCTTCGAGATCCTGGATGCGCAGGCCGAGCCCCGGCGGCAGCCCGGCGAAGAGCCCGTTCGCGCGCCGCGCGAATCGATCCGGTTCCACGACGTGGACTTCGAGTACGAGTCCGAGCGTCCGGTGCTGCACGGGGTCAATTTCGAGGCCCGACCCGGTGAGGTCGTGGCGCTGGTGGGACCGTCCGGAGCCGGGAAGAGCACCCTGGTGGATCTGCTTCCCCGGTTCATCGATCCGACGGGTGGCCGGATCACCATGGACGGCCGGGACCTCAAGGACATTCCGCTCGGATCACTCCGATCGCTGTTCGGCGTCGTGAGCCAGGAGACCGTGATCTTCCACGACACGGTCAGGGCCAACATCAGCTATGGCGAAGAGCGGGACGAAGAAGACATCTGGGAGGCCATCCGGGCGGCGAACGCCGAGGAGTTCATCCGCGACCTGCCGGACGGCATCGACACGCTGCTCGGGGATCGCGGGGTCCGTCTATCGGGAGGACAGCGCCAGAGGGTGGGGATCGCGCGGGCCATTCTCCGCGATCCGCCTCTCCTCATCCTCGACGAGGCGACGTCGTCGCTGGACACGGAGTCCGAGCAGCTGATCCAGGCGGCGCTCGACCGCCTGCTCAGGGGCCGCACCGTGTTCGTGATCGCGCACCGGCTTTCCACGATCAGCGGCGCCGATCGGATCCTGGCCCTGGAGGATGGGCGGCTGGTCGAGTCGGGGACTCACGACGAACTGCTTGCGGCCGGCGGTCTGTACCGTCGCCTCAGTGATCTGCAGTTCGCGTCGCCGGCGCCGGTGGCCGATCCCGACCTGACCTAGGCGGCGGGCAGGGGTTCGGGCGGGGCCCAGTATGCCCGCTCCAGCAAATCCCAGTCACTCAGCGCCGCGTGCAGTCCCAGCTTGACGCACGAGCGGTGCAGGCGGAGCAGGTTGGCGCGGGCGCGCCGTTCTGGGGCAGGTCCCGCGGTCAGGCCCACCCGGTCCAGGTCGATCACGAGCGCCGGTCCCTCTCCGTCCTCGGATACCAGGATGTTGTGCGCGTTCAGGTCTGCGTGGACGCCGCCGGCTTCGTGCAGGAGCCGGATCGCCCGCCCCATCGACTCGAGTATCCTGGCCGCGGTCGAGCGGTCGGCGGCCGCGAGGAGTACGGCGGCCGGTGGCGCGTTCGGGATGCGGCGCGTCACCAGGCAGGCCTGGTATCCAGGCCTCATGGCGGACTGGACGGCGGCGAGTACCTCGGGAACGGGCGCCCCGCGCCTACGCAGAAGATGCGTCGATACCAGCTCCGAGAACGCCCGGTCTCCCACGAAATAACGCCGCCGGTTGACCTTCTCCACGAGTCCGCCGCGCCGGTACGGCCGTACGACAGCTTCCCCGAGCGAACCGGCCGCGACGACCCGAATCCCACCGCGCCCTCCGGCGAGCGAGCCCTCCGGTCCGTCGTCCGCCTCGGGCAGGGAAAGCACCGGAGCGTGGGAGCAGTCCACGAGCCTGTTCCGCTGGAACGAATCGACGAAGTCGTTTCGCACCATCGCCGTCGTGCGGTCGGCTCGAATCACCGTGTACTCGCCGGCCATCCATTCGGGAAGCTGAACGCCCATGACCGGAAGATGACATGAATGCGTCGGCCGCGCGACGACCCTTCTCGTGCGGCCTGCCGGGGCTTACCTTGCCGCGCATGACGAACGTATCCGCGCCGAGACCGTCTTGACCCGTCTGCCGCTACGAGTTCTCCACGTCGAGTCGGGTCACGAATGGCGGCTCACGAGGAACCAGGTTGGCCTGCTGGTGGACGGACTTCGCCGCGTTCCTCACGTACGACAGACCGTGGCTACGCTCGAGCGCTCGCGTCTCGAACGTAAGACCCGGGACATGGGGATCCCGGTGATTCCTCTGCCATGGTCCGTGGGCGCGGATCCCCGCGCGCTGCGCACCCTGGCCCGGCACGCGCGCCGTCGCTGGGACGTGGTACACGTCCACGACACCCACGCCCTTCGACTGATGACGTACCTGGCGGCACTGGAGGGATCCGGCAGCCGGATCGTCGCGACGCGCCGCACCGTGGCGCCGACCCGGTCCGCGTGGAAATGGCGTCGTGCCCATCTCATCCTGGCGGTCTCGGAATCGGCCCGCGACGCGTTGATCGCCGGCGGCGTAGAGCGCGGCCGAATCAGCGTCGTACCCGAGGGCGTCGATGCGGAAGGCCTGGAGAAGCAGGGCTCCACGGTTCTGCGCGACGCCGCGGGGGCGAAGCCCGATCACTTCCTCGTCGCGTCGCTGGCGGCGCTCGGGCCCGACAGGGACCACGCCACGCTGATGCGGGCGGCGTCGCTGGTGGTGAAGAAGTACCCGAACGCGAGATTCGCGATCTTCGGGGATGGTCCTGAGCGCGGCCGGCTGGAGAGCCTGATCGACAAGCTCGACCTGGAAGGGTGGGTCTGTCTGCCCGGATTCGTGGAAGGCGCCCGCTCATCGCTGGCCAACATAGACCTGTTCGTCATGCCGTCGCTGCGCGAGGAGCTGTCCACCGGGTGCCTGGAAGCGATGTGGGCGGGCGTACCCGTGGTCATGCCGGCCGCCGGCGACGGAAGGTTGCGTGCCGAGGGGATAGAGCCGGTTCGTCGCGGCGACCACGCCGCAATGGCGGAGGCGATCGGCCGATTCATCGACGAGCCCGATCACAGGGCGCAGGCGAGCGAAAGAGCCAGTGCCTACGCCCGGGCGCACGGGGCCCAAGCGATGGTGGATGCGACACTCAAGGCCTATGAAGGGGTGTCGGGACCCGGTCGCGTGAGTCGATGAAGCTGCGGGACCTGCTGGAATATGTTCCGGCCCGTGCCGCCGAGGCCGCCCTGGGGGTGTTGCCGCTCGGGCCGGCCGATCTCTTCGGCCTGGCTGCGGGCAGCGGCGCCTGGAGGCTGGGTACCCGGCGCGACGTGGTGAAGGAGCAGATCGCGGCGGCGTTCCCGGATCGTGACGAGGAGTGGGTCGCCGAAACCACGCGTGCCTGCTACCGCCACTTCGGCAAGGAGATCGCGGCCATTGCCCGACTCGGGCGCAGCGGCGGAACGTCCCTCCTCTCGCGCTTCTCGCGTGGCGATGAGGCCATGGCGCTGCACCGTGAGGTCACCGGGGGCGGCGGGGCGATCATCGTGACCGGGCACGTCGGCAACTGGGAAGTCGCCGGGGCGTACCTGGCCGCGGCGGGCCTCCCGATGGCCGCCGTGGTCAAGCGACAGCGGAACCCGGCGTTCAACGAGCGAATGCTCGAGACCCGGCGTCGATCGGGGGTCGAGCCGATCTACATGCAGGACGCCCGGACGAGAATTCCCGAGGCCCTGCGCGAAGGCAAGACGGTGGCCCTGGTGGCCGACCAGGACGCCGGAGAGAGAGGAGTATTCGTACCCTTCCTGGGTCGTGAAGCCTCGACGTTCAGGGGGCCGGCCCGTCTCGCGCTCTCGCAGGACGTGCCGCTATTCTTCGGCGCGGCCGTGCGAGACGGGGTCGACTACGGATGGGTACTGGAGCCGATCGAACGACCGCCCCTCGGGAAGGGCGCAGAACTGGAGTACACGCGCCGCTGGGTCAGCCGGCTGGAGGTGCAGGTGCGCCTGCGCCCCGAGCAGTATTTCTGGTTCCACCGGCGCTGGAAGACGCGACCCCCGGGAACGACGGCGGGGGTGTGACGGTACCAGACACGAAAGATGCCTCGCGAATTTGAGCGATTCGCGGGACGTTGGATATCGAAAGGAGCGATGCGCGACGTGATTTACGTCACGCTTCCTGTACATAACGAAGAGCACACCATCGGCGTGCTCATGTGGAAGATTCGGAAGGTGTTCGCGGAGCTTGGTCGCGACTTCCGGATCCTGGTCGTGGACGACGCGTCGACGGACGGTACCGCCGACGTGCTCGAACCCTATCGACGAGTCCTTCCGCTCACCGTGTTCCGCCACACATCGAGGCGCGGGTACGCGGCATCCCTGGAGAGGCTGATCCGGGAGGCCGCCAGTGCGTCACGGTACCCGAAGCGGGACGCCGTCCTGGTCATGCAAGCCGACTTCACGGACGGGCCCGAGATGATCCCGGAGATGCTGAGGCGCTTCCAGGGCGGAGCCGACCTGGTGGCCGGGAAATCGGTGGACGTTCGCGAGGCGCCCCGCGCCGTACGTTTCGCGCGCATCGGGGCAGGGATGATCGTGAAACCACAGTCCACGGTTTCTGAGGTGGACGATCCGTTCTGCGGCTTCCGCCTGTACCGGCTGGTGGCCCTCAAACGGGCCCTCAAGGACGTTCCCGACGGCGGCGCCCTGCTACGACACGAGGGTTGGGCGTGCAGCCTCGAGTTGTTGGCGGCGGTCACGCCGCACCTGCGGAGCGCGACCCAGGTGGACATCGCCACGGACTACTCCCGTCGCTACCGGCGGAGCCGTTTTCGGGCGATCGCCACCCTGTGGGGTCTGCTTCGCGCGTCGCGTGATCCCCGCCTGCGCCGGCGCGCGCCAGCCGAGAGCCAGGCGTGAACTCACGCGGGTTCGCAGGGCCCCTCCTGCCGCTCCTCGTTTTCCTGTCGATCGGCATTCCGCGGCAGGCCCTGGCCCAATCCGTTTCGCCGGACGCCGATCCTGTCCAGGCGTGGCGGTTCCCCGTCGGGGAGCGCATGGAGTTCTCCGTGAGCTGGGGCCGGGTGCGGTTGGGCGAGGGGTCCATCGAAGTGGAGGCGGTCGAGTCCATCGACGGTCACGAGGGGTACCGCGTGGCCATGGAGGCGTGGGGTGGCCCACCGTTCTACCGGGTACAGGACCGCCAGGTCAGCTGGATTCGCCCACACCCGCTGGGCTCGATCCGTTTCGAGCAGCGACTGAGCGAGGGGAGCTACAAGCGCGACACCCGGTACTCGTTCGATCTCGATGCCATGACCTACGACCGGCACGACATCGTCGAGGGCGAGTGGCGGCCGCGTGGTGACGAGACGGATGTCCCGTTCCTCGAGGGTGCGCTGGACGACGTCTCGTTCCTGTTCTTCGCTCGGCTGCTTCCGCTGGAAGTCGGCCAGCGGTACGAATTCGACCGCTACTTCAAGGACTCCGGGAATCCGGTCGTCATCGAGGTCCTGCGCCGGGAGGAGATTCGCGTCCCAGCTGGCACCTTCCAGACGATCGTGGTGAGGCCGATCATCCAGACCGGCGGAGCGTTCGGCGATGGCGGTGAAGCGGAACTCTACCTGACGGACGACAATCGCCGGGCCATTGTTCGCCTGAAGATCGGAATGGCGGTCGGGGCGGGTAACCTGTTCCTTACCGACTACCAGCCCGGAGAGGGGGAGCTGATCCCCATCCTCGACGCGCCCGAGGTGCGGAGTCGGGACGAGACCGCGGGAGACATGCCTTGAGCGCTTCATCCGATCCCAGAAGCGAATTACGCCGCGTGCCGGTGAGTGAGCGCCCCAACAAGGTGTCTTCCGGAGATTTCGCCGTTCCTCCGCCGGCCGGCTCCGGTGCCTTCGGTCAGTTCTACGACTCGCTTCCCGACATCCTGGCAGCCGATTCGCTGCGGGCCGTCGCCCGCGGCGTCGCATCGGCCGTGGTCCGTGATCGCGAGATCGTCTGGATGCTCGGAGGTCACGTGGTGAAGACGGGCCTGTCCCTGGTCCTGATCGATCTCATGGAGCGGGGGGCGGTCACGCACCTGGCGGTGAACGGGGCCACGGTGATCCACGACTACGAGACCTGTCGCTGGGGAGGCACGTCGGAGGACGTGGAAGCCGGACTGGCCGACGGCACGTTCGGCATGGCGCTCGAGACCGGTCGCGACATGAACCTGGCGATTCGGCGGGGCAGGGACGAAGGACTCGGCCTGGGCGCGGCGCTGGCCACCGATCTCGCTGAGAGGGAGGACCACGCGCACCCCGAGCTGTCACTCATCCTGGCGTGTCAGCGGCTCGGCGTTCCGCTGTCGGTGCACGTCGCGATCGGGGCCGACATCATTCATCAACACCCCGAGGCGGACGGCGGAGCGATAGGCGAAACGTCGTACGCCGATTTCCTGGCGCTGGTGGAAACGCTTCGCGGGCTGGACGACGGGGGTGCCGCGATCAACGTGGGATCGGCCGTGATCCTCCCCGAGGTGTTTCTGAAGGCGCTTACGATCTGCCGCAACCGGGACGGGGGGGCGCCGCGAGGTTTCCTCACGGCCGACTTCGACATGATTCGCCAGTATCGGCCTCGCGTGAACGTGGTGGAGAGGCCCACACGTACGGGCGGTGGAAAGGGTTACCAGATCACGGGACATCACGAGATCATGGTGCCGCTCCTGGCCTGGGCCATCACCGAGGAGCTGTTGCGCTGATTCGCGGTTATTTCCAGTGATTATAGACGCATCTGTGATTCCGGGAGGCGCTTTGCGGCGTCATCCGGGCTCAGGTATATTGGGCAGGCAAGCCCCGGCGGCCGGGCGGCTCGACGCGAGAGCCGGTGGCACCGGGAGGGATTGAATCAAAAAGGAGGGGCTTTGTCACGCGGACGACAAAAACAATCGACGTTGGATCTGGCTCGGGATGAGTTGTTCAGTCATATTCAGCGATGTGGGGTTCTCGACGCCGAGGACACCGAGCGCAAGGAGTGGATGTCGGACACGGTCGAGTACCTGCGCGAGCGGTATCCGGCCCTTTCCGACGTTGAAGTTGGCGAGCTCGAAGCCATCGGGCATAGATACTGTCAGCCGGCGATTCCGTTTGGTGTAGCCGAGGGGGACAGCCCCGCGGTAGAGGTAGTAGAGGTAGAGGCAGCTGTGTCCGAGGATGAGGTCCCCCAGGTTGCTGTTTCCGAGGGGGAAGCCCCCCAGACCACCGACTGAGGCAACACGAGGTCGGCACAACCTGAACCTGCTGCTCCAGCGACCGACAATGGTCTCTCATGAGACCTGACTCGATGCCGGGTGGGCTCGAAAGAGCCCCCCGGAACGGGCCCGCCTCCCCGACGATTTCCGGACGATGGATTTTCTCTTCGTAGCGAGGATCGTTGCGGTCCTCGGTCTCGTAGCCGCGAATGCGTTCTTCGTGGCCGCGGAGTTCGCCCTCGTCGCGACCAAGCATCTTCCCCAGGAAGATCCGGGTGAGGAGCCTCGGCGGGCTGACCCCGGGGTCGCGCGCGCCCGGCGGTCTCTGGAGCGTCCGATATCGAGCGCCCAGGTTGGGATCACGCTCAGCTCGCTCGCGCTCGGGTGGATGGGCATCATGTGGCTGGCGCCCTCGATACAGGGAGCGCTCGACGCCGCGGGCGTTCCGCTTCCCAGCGGAGTGAGTTTCACGGTCGGCGTCCTGGCGTCGCTCTGCGCGATTGCGGCGCTGTACCTCGTCCTGGGTGAATTCCTTCCGCGCACGATCGCCCTGAGCCGCGCCCGGCGCGTGGCTCGCCTCGTCGCCCCGCCCCTGAACGTCTTTACCGCGCTGATGTCGCCGCTCCTGTGGCTTCTCAACGCGATTGCCGTCCCGATCGCCAGTCGCAGGGGGGGCGATTTCCCCGTGGGCTACGGCCAGGTGCACGGGCCCGACGAGATCGAGGCCCTTCTGCGGCACAGCCGGGCCGAGGGAGTGGTCGAGGAGGACGAAGAGGAGATGATCCACGGGGTGTTCGAACTGACTCGCACGGTGGCGCGCGAGGTGATGACACCCAGGCCGGACATCGTGGCGTTTCCCGAGACCGCGACCCTGGACGACGTCCTGGATACGGTGGCGGAGTCCGGCTATTCCAGGGTTCCCGTGTACCGGGAGTCGATCGACGACGTGACGGGTGTCGTGTTGATGAAGGACCTGCTTCGCTGGATGCGGAGGTCGCCGGCCGAGGAGTTCTCGCTCAGCCGCGTGATGCGGCAGCCGTTCTTCGTGCCCGACACGAAGCCCGTCGACGATCTACTGGCCGAATTCCGGGACCAGAAGCTCCACCTGGCGGTGGTCGTCGATGAGTTCGGAGGCACGGACGGTGTGGTGACGCTGGAGGATCTCGTCGAGGAGATCGTGGGCGACATCTTCGACGAGCACGACGTGGCCGCGGAAGAAATCGTAGTCCTCGGCGAGGGTCGGGCACGGATCGACGGCGGGGCCGACCCGGCCGATCTGATCGAGCAGTTCGGTCTCGGTGACGTGGACGACGGTGACGAGTACGACACGGTGGCCGGCTACGTGATCGGGAAGCTCGGCCGGATTCCGGAGGTGGGCGAGGTCGTTCGCCTGGGTTCCGCCGAACTCGAAGTGGCGGAGACCGCCGAGCAGCGGGTTACGAGCATCGAGCTGCGGGTGGTCGGCGCGGATTCACCGGCCGAAGATTCGACCGGGAATGGCAAGGTCGCTTCGCAGGACACGGACTGACACCCTTTCGGGAGCACGCATGGGCAAACTGAGTCGCAGGGGGTTCATCCGCAGCGCCGGGGCGGTGGCAGGGGCTGGTGCGCTCGCTCCATCGGTCTTCGGGCGGGACGTGCTGGCCGGGACGGTCGACCGTCCGACCGGGGGTCCGTTGATTCTGGATGGCGCGGCGGTCGAGCCGGCCGTGGTTTCCAGCGGCAACGGCCTGCGGGCCACGGAAACCGCGCTGCAGGCGATTCACGACGGACTCGGCACGCTCGAGGGGGTCGTCAGTGGAGTGAACCGGGTAGAGGAGGACCCCGAAGATCAGACCGTCGGCTACGGGGGTTTTCCGAACGCGTTCGGCGTCGTGCAACTCGACAGTCAGGTGTACCACGGCCCGACGCGGGGCGTGGGGGCCGTGGCCTCACTCGAGGGCTACGTGAATCCCTCGCGAGTGGCCCTGGCGGTGATGCGATACACCGACCACGTGCTCCTCGTGGGCCGGGGTGCGGGGCGATTCGCGGCCGACATGGGATTCGAGAAGATGGACCTTCTCACGCCCGCCTCGAGGGAGACCTGGCTCCGGTGGCGCGCTCGGCTTTCCGACCAGGATGATTACCTCACGCCAGAAGAGAGCGGAGAGGCGATCAGCGAATTCTCGGACCCCGGTGGCCCAGGTGCATCTTCGTCCGGGGAGGCCGTGGGAGCCCTGGATTCGTATGACGGCGTGCGCCCGATGGGCACGATCCATTGCTCGGCCGTCGACAGCGCCGGTAACCTGTCAGCGGTGACGACGACGAGCGGACTGTTCTTCAAGATCCCCGGGCGGGTCGGCGACAGCCCGCTCCCGGGGTGTGGCTGCTACTGTGACAACGACGTCGGGGCGGCAGGATCGACGGGACGTGGCGAGGCCGTCATCAAGACCGTCGGTTCGCATCTGATCGTTGAAGAAATGCGACGAGGGGCCCATCCCACGGACGCCTGTCTTACGGCGCTGCAGCGCATCGTGGACTGGACGGTCGAGAGCCGCCTCCTGGATGAGACGGGCCGGCCGAATTTCAACGTGAACTACTATGCCATCAACAAACGTGGCGAAACGGGCGGTGCCGCGATCTGGTCCGGTCGGCAGCACTCCGTGAACGGCCGCGAGGGGAATCGGTTGGTGGATAGCGCGTACCTCTTCGAGCGAGCGTAGGCAAACCATGGAAGGTTCCCGATTCTGGAGTGCCGACGAGTTCGACCGACAGGCTCAGCGCCTGTACGAGGCCGGCGACTACGACGGCGCGCTGGAGACTCTCCAGCGTGGATCCGCGCTGTACCCGGAGGCCGTCGAGCTCCTGGTCTCCATCGGGTACACGCACCTGGCCCGAGAGGAGTTCGTGTGGGCTCGAAGGTCGTTCAGCCAGGCCCTTGAGAGAGAGCCCGACCACGAGGATGCACTGGTCGGACTCGGTGAGAGCCGGCTGAAGCTGGGCGAGCGGGCCCGCGGTTTTCAGTGCTTCGAGCGGGTCCTCGATCTCGGTTTCGGGCGGGACCTGGACTTGATGCTGTCGATCGGACGCGCGCTGTTCCGGGAGGGGCTGTGGGAGCACGCCGAGCGCTTCTTCCGCAGGGCTGTCGCGGCAGACGAAAAGAGCTCGGACGCGGCGGCCGACCTGGCGTACACTTTCCACCGCCAGGGGGATGGCGTGCAGGCGCGGCTGTGGCTCGAGCGGTGCCTGGAGCTGGAGCCGGAGAACCACGACGCTCGCTCGCTTCTGGCCAACCTGTTCTACGAAGGCGGCGAGCCCGAGAGAGCGCTGGATCACCTGGATCGGATCCCGCTGGACAACCTGTGGGACCCCGTGAGCGTGTGGCGCCTCGTGGAGCTGGTGCGGGCGTATCGCGAGATGACGGACGGCGCGAGAGAACTGGATCCGTATCTTCAGCGCCTCGATCAGCTGTTCGTGGAGCCGTCGCCCGAAGAGCGTATCCTGCTCGAAGTCGAGATGGAGGCCGCCGGACTCGAGGCCCCGTCCCTGGCGTCCCGCGACCAGCTGGACCTCTTCGGGGGCGACCCCGAGATGGCTCCCACGGGCCAGCGGATGGACTGGACGGGAATCGTGCGTGCCATGTGCGAGAGCTCCGCGGATCCCGCGCAGTCGGTCGAGGAGTTCATGAGAGAGACCGCTCGCCGCGTGCGAGACATGACCGGAATCGAACTTCCGGATGACGATCCCGAAGCGTTCCTCAAGGCGTCGGCCCGGGCCGGCGTATTGCACATCGATCGGTAGACCGCTGCATAGTGGGCTGCATAGTGGATGGGTGGAGAACAGGGAGAAGAGATGATGAGTGACGATATGCGAGGGCTTCTGACACAGAGGCTCGCGGAGGAAGGCATGCCGCCGGAGATCCCGATCTCGGTGGCTGAGCTGCATCGGAGGCTACTCCCGTATCCGCTGTGCCGCGATCGCCTGGGATTCGCCAGCAAGGGCGAGTACGACATGGGGTTCCTGCGGCTGCTGGTGGACGACAACAGCCTGCAAGTTCCCGAAGCCGCCCTGCGTGAGGCGGTTCGCGACGAACTCGGCTCTCCCGAGCCGGGACTTGCACTCCTGCAGCGCTTCGCCGCCTCGGAAGTCCGATTGCGCAGGCTGGGGTCGAGTTCCCTGGGGCTCGTCGAGGAGCCGTCCGGCGTCGAAACGGGACCACCGATCTCGGAACTGGAGACGGGCCGCTCGCGCGGGGACCACATTCCAGGACTCGACGACCCGTTGCTGATTCCGCAGGACGAGTCCGCCGACGCCCTCGGTCGGCTCCCCGGGGACGGTCTCTCCGCCGAGGCCGATGAGCCGGAAGTCGCGGCTTCCACAGGGGTTCAGCAGCCCTGTCGGAACTGCCAGGCGCCGCTCCCTGACCGGGCCGGCGCCCGGTTCTGCCCTCACTGCGGGGCGGACCAGGAGCGCTGGCCGTGTCCGGCCTGTGGAGAGGAAGTCGAGCGGGGGTGGAGTTACTGCGCCCTTTGCGGTAAGATGTTGCCCACATAATGGGACAGTGGGGCGCGGTATACGCGTCCTCGAAGTACTTGATTTTCAAGACGCACACAGGAGCAATTGATGATGATCGAGAAGAAGATCTGGGGGCTGACGCTTGTCGCCCTCGTCGCCATTGGCCTGTCGGCCTGCGGCGGTGACGCGAGTGCGAATGGAAACGGTGAGACGGCCGATGCAGCGCCCGCGCAGGCGCAGGTGACGGCTGCCGAGACCGACGCGGACATGGCCGAGACGGCGGATGCGATGACGCAGGAGCTTCCCGAGGGCGTGACGCCCGCGATGGTGGAAGAGGGTAAGGGCATCTACAACGGCGCCGGAATCTGCATGTCGTGCCACGGCGCTACCGGGGAAGGCATCCCGAACCTCGGCGCCAACCTGACGGACGACGAGTGGCTGCACATCGATGGCTCCTACGAGTCGATCGTTCAGAACATTCTCAATGGTGTCACGGCGCAGGAGTCGAGCTCCGGGGTCCCGATGCCGGCCAAGGGCGGCACCGCGATCACCGACGACCAGGTGAATGCCGTTGCCGCGTACGTCTGGACGCTGAGCAAGTAGCGACCCGGCGCGACCGGCAGTCTTGCAGTGCTGGAGGCCGGCGCCCCCCGGGGTCGCCGGCCTCTTATTTCCACCGATCCCTCAACCGGAGGACCGAGCGGAGATGATCCGCCCATGATTCGTGTCGCCCTGATTCCGGGAGACGGAGTGGGCCCCGAGGTGGTGCGGGAGGCCGAACGCGTGATGAACGCGTGCGTTTCCGCCGGACTCGCGGACATCCGTACCGAGACGTTTCCGCACGGAGCGGAGCACTACCTGGCTACCGGCGAGACCCTGTCGGACGACAGCTTCGCCCGACTGCGCGACGACTTCGACGCGATCCTGCTGGGTGCGGTCGGAGACTCGAGGGTGCCGGACGGCCGCCACGCCAGGGACATTCTCCTGGGACTGAGGTTCCGCCTCGACCTGTATATCAACTTCCGCCCCGCCCGACTCAGGCTTCCGGAGCTGTCTCCGCTGCGATCGGCGGACGAGCGGCCCATCGACTTCGTCATCTTCCGCGAGAACACGGAGGGCCTGTACACGGGCGCCGGACGGATCGAGTCGGCCGGTGGGCCCGATGAGCGGGCCGTGAGCGAAGCCATCGCCACCCGACGTGGCGTCGAACGGATCGTACGCTCCGCGTTCGAATATGCCAGGTCCGAGGGCCGGGGACGGGTAACCCTGGGCGACAAGGCGAACGCGGTGCCGCACGTGTACGGTCTGTGGCGCCGAGTGTTCTCCGAGATCGCGGCCGGCTACCCGGATATCGAGTCCGACATGCAGTACGTCGACGCACTGGCCATGCAGCTGGTGCGGGCGCCCGACCGGTTCGAGGTCATCGTCACCTCGAACCTGCTGGGGGACATCCTCTCCGACCTGGCCGCCGAGCTGGTCGGCGGCATGGGCCTGGCGCCGTCCGCGAACGTGCATCCAGGCCGTCACGGCCTGTACGAGCCTGTTCACGGCAGCGCGCCGGATATCGCTGGCACAGGAACCGCCAACCCGATGGCGGCGATTCTCAGTACGGCGCTGCTGCTTCGAGATGGCGGCGCCGGCGCAGCCGCCGACAAGGTTGAAGCGGCGGTGGACGCGGCGCTGGAGGCGGGCATCCGCACGCCGGACATCGCCGGCTCACGCACGACGGAACAGGTCGGTGCCTGGATCGCCGACCACATTGAGACGGGCTGAACCACTTTACGGAGAGATCATGGGAACGATGGCAGCCGATAAGCAGGTCGTATTCCTCGCCGCGGTGCGAACCCCGTTCGGTACGTTCGGCGGCAGCCTCAAGGATCACTCGGCCACCGAGCTGGGGATCCTCGCCGGTAGGGCCTCTGTGGAGCGGGCGGGAGTCGATCCGTCGGAATACGGGCAGGTGTTCTTCGGAAACGTGATCCAGACTTCGGCTGATGCCGTGTACCTGGCCCGTCACGTGGGTCTCAACGCCGGATTGCCGATCGAAGTGCCGGCCATGACGCTGAATCGCCTGTGCGGATCCGGATTTCAGGCCGTGATCGATGGCGCGGAGGACATCCTGTACGGCGGCTCGCGAGTCTGCCTCACGGGAGGCACGGAGTCGATGAGCCAGGCGCCACACGTGGTGCGCGGGGCCCGTTGGGGCCTGCGGCTGGGGCCGTCGGTGCCGTTCGAGGATTCGCTGTGGGAGGCGTTGACCGACACGTACTGCGGCTTCTCGATGGCGCAGACGGCCGAGAACCTGGCCGATGAGTACGACATCAGCCGCGAGGAAGTGGACGCCTACGCGGTGCGGAGCCAGACACGGGCTGGTGCCGCGTGGGAGGAGGGCAGGTTCGACGAGGAGGTCGTTCCCGTGACCCTCCTCAAGCGTGGCAAGGAAACGGAATTCAGGAGAGATGAGCACATGCGGCCGGACACTACGGCCGAGGCCCTGGGCGCCCTGCGGCCCTACTTCAAGAAGGACGGGCTGGTCACGGCCGGAAACGCGAGCGGAATCGGGGACGGCGCGGCCGCGCTGGTGATCTCGGACTCCGAGTTCGCCGCGGCCCACGGGATCAAGCCGATGGGAAGCCTCGTTTCGTGGGCCGTCGCCGGAGTTCCGCCCCGGATCATGGGCATCGGGCCGGCACCGGCGGCGCGCAAGGCGCTCGAGAAAGCCGGCTTAGCACTCGAGGACATCGATCTGATCGAGGTCAACGAGGCTTTCGCTCCGCAGTACGTGGCGGTCGAGCGGGAGCTCGGCCTCGATCGTGACCGGGTGAACGTGAATGGCGGGGCGATCGCACTGACCCATCCACTCGGCGCCACCGGGGCGCGGATCACAACGCACCTGCTGCACGAGCTGAATCGCCGGGGCGGCGGGCTCGGTCTGGGCTCTGCGTGCATCGGCGGCGGGCAGGGAATCGCGGTCATCGTGCAGGTGGACGGCTAGAGGGCACATCCGCCGCGCGCGGTGTATGTTACAAGGCTACGGGGTCGGGTCCTGCCCGCCACGTAGTTTCGCTCCCAGAAGTATCTGATCCTCGGGACCATGGAGGCTCCCATGGATGTCATTCTCGCTCTGATCGCCATCGGCGGTGCCGCGGCGCTCTCGACAAGTCTCAGAATCATGCGCGAGTACGAACGCGCGGTGGTGTTTCGACTGGGCCGCGTGCGCCCGGTGCGGGGCCCGGGACTGATTTTTCTCGTGCCCTTCGGTATCGAGCGCATGGTCCGGGTGGGCTTGCGGATCATTGCCATGGACATCCCGCCACAGGACGTGATCACGCGGGACAACGTCTCGGTGAAGGTCAACGCGGTTCTCTACTTCAAGGTGCGCGACCCGTCCCGGGCCGTCCTGGAGATCGAGGACTACCTGTTCGCCACCTCGCAACTCGCGCAGACCACCCTCCGGTCGGTGATCGGACAGGCGGAACTCGACGAGCTGCTGGCCGAGCGTGAGAAGTTCAACCACATCCTGCAGCGAATCATCGACGAAGGCACCGACCTCTGGGGGATCGACGTCACGGCCGTCGAGGTGAAGGACGTGGATCTGCCACAGGAGATGAAGCGGGCCATGGCCCGACAGGCCGAGGCCGAGCGCGAGCGCCGGGCCAAGGTCATCAATGCCGAGGGCGAACTCCAGGCAGCCTCTCGACTGAAGGACGCGGCCAGGCTGCTGAGCCTGGAGCCGGCCTCCCTGCAGCTGCGGTTCCTGCAGACGGCATCGGAAATCGCGGCCGAGAACAACTCGACCACGCTGTTCCCGCTTCCCATGGACCTGTTCGGCCCGCTCAGGAAGATGTTCGAGGAGCGGAAAGAGCTGACCGCTGAGGAAAAAGAAGAGATCAAGGCGCTGGAGGCGCGCGCCCGGAAGGCCGCGGACGAGGCCACCGGCCTCAGCATGCCTTCGCGCATATCTGAGCCAAGCGCCCAGTCAGGGCTTCTCGCCGAGGGCCCGATGGAAGCGGCCCCGGAGATCGACGATCTGGAGGCTCTGCGCATCGAGAGAGACAGCGACGAATGACGGTCGAACCGTGGCTGAGCGCATCAACTGAAGGCGTGCGGGCCGAGTGACTGACGAGAGTGGACGCAGTCGGTTTCCGGTGCCGACCGAGGTGTCGCGGGAGCAACTCGAGAAGATCATCCACCGGGCTGCCGAGCTGCAGTTCGGGCGAGGCGAGGCGTACGACATCCTCGATGTCGAGGAAGTGCAGCGTATCGCCGAAGAAGTCGGGCTCGAGGGGAAGTACGTCCGCCAGGCGCTCGCCGAGATAAGAGCCGACGAACTCGTTCCGTCTCGTGCGGAGGACCGTTCGTTCGCGACGCGGCTGTGGGGCGAGGCGGCGATCGTCGAGAGCCGTGTCGTGCCCGGAACTTCGGAGGAGGTGCTGGAAAAGCTCCGCACGTACCTGAACGACCGCGAAAGCCTGCGCTGCGTGCGTGACCGGCCGGGCCAGCAGGTGTGGGAGCCCGCCTCCGATCTGATGAGTCAGATTCAGCGCGGACTGGACTTCAGTGGACGCGGCTACGAGCTGGCCAGGGCCAAGACGCTGACGGTCCTCACTCAGCCGCTGGAAGAGGGGCGCACCCTGGTCAGCGTCATCGCCGACATCGCGAATACGCGAACCGGCCACGCACTCGGCTGGTACGGCGGCATCGGGGTGTTCGCCCTGGGCTCGGCCCTGGGGGCCGTCCTGGGCGGCGGACAGCCGGCGCTGATCGTCTTTCCCTCAGTAGCGGCGGGGGTCGCCGGACTCGGCACGCTCGGCACGGCGAAGACCCTGGCCCGGCGCCGTGATCGGGTGACCCTGGCGGTGCAGGGTCTCCTGGATCGCCTCGAGAGGGACTCGGGTTTCTCGACGGACAGGCCCACGCTGGTCGAGAAGATAACGGGTTTCAAGGGCTTGCTGGACCACTAACCACGAAACGGAGGAGCCGGACGTGAGCGACATAAAGAAAGTCGGGGTGATCGGTTGTGGACTGATGGGGCGCGGTATCGCCCAGGTGAGCGTCGCCTCGGGATATGAGACGGTGGTGCGCGAGGTGAACGACGAGCTGCTGCAGGCGGGCCTGGGCGCGATCGGCAAGCAGCTGAACCGGGCCGTGGAGAAGGGGAAGCTCGAGGCCGCCGAGTGTGAAGCCACGCTCGGCCGACTCAGCGGAACCGTGGCGCTCGAGGACCTTTCCGACTGCGACATCATCGTCGAGGCCATCGTCGAGGACATCGAGATCAAACGGGACCTGTTCGGCGCGCTGGATCGGCAATGCCCGGAGGGTACGATCTTCGCATCGAACACCTCCAGTCTCACGGTCACCGAGATGGGAGCCTCCACGGCCCGCCCGGATCGTTTCGTGGGCCTGCACTTCTTCAATCCCGTGCCGATCATGAAGCTGGTCGAGGTCGTGCGCACCGGCGCCACGTCGGACGAGACGTTCGATCGGGCCTTCGCGTTCGCTCGGTCGCTCGGTAAGGTGCCGATCGCCTGCACGGACAACTCCGGCTTCGTGGTGAATCGGCTGCTGGTGCCCTACATGCTCGACGCGATCCGGGGCTACGAGGAGGGGATCGGCTCGATCGAGGACATCGACACGGGCATGAAGCTGGGCTGCGGCTACCCGATGGGCCCGTTCATTCTCGGTGATTTCGTCGGCCTGGACACGCTCTACTACATCGCGGAGATCATGTTCGACGAGTACAGGGAGAAGCGTTTCGCTCCGCCGCCCCTGCTGAAGCGGATGTACCTGGCGGGCTACCACGGACGGAAGGTAGGCAAGGGCTTCTACGACTATTCGGGCGACGAGCCGGTGGTGTCGGAGTTCGTTCGCCGATGATCGAGCCGGCACCCTTCCTCAGGCGCTTCACTCGGGGACTCGGGGCGTTCGGGCTCGTAGCCCTGGTCGTGGTCGCGCCCCTCGGGTGTTCCGATGACGATGACGACGAGTTCACGGGCCCGTCGAACGCGCCGGCCAGCCACACGATCTCCCAGGACGGAGTGCGGCACCTTCCGGGTCTGAACGATCCCGCGGCCAACTGCGTGGCCTGCCACGGGGCGGATCTCCGGGGCGGCAACAACGGCGAGCCCTCCTGCTATACGTGCCACGGACAGGAGTGGCCATGACCTCGGACCCGGCATCGGCGTGATCGATCCCATGCCCGAGGCCCTGGCCGGCTGGCCCGTCGTCCTCCGCATCCCGGTACAGTGGGGCGAGATGGACGCGTACGGGCACGTGAACAACACGGTCCTGTTCCGCTATTTCGAGTCGGCCCGGGTCGAATACCTGGCGAAATGCGGCTTCTTGCGTGCGTGGGAAGAGGGTCGGATCGGTGCAATCTTGCATTCCACCGGCTGCAGGTTCCGACGACCTCTTTACCACCCGGACACGGCGATCGTCGGCGGACGGGCGGTCGAGATGGAAGACGACCGGTTCACCATGGAGTACCGGGTGATCTCGGAAGCCTCGGGTGAAGTGGCGGCCGAGGGTGCCGGCGTCGTCGTTTCGTACGACTACGACGCCCGCCGGAAGTGCCCCATCCCGGTCAACGTGGCAGCCACCATCCGCGTGTTGGAAGGCTGGGACGCCGACGAATCGGCCTGAACCCCGCCATTCGACGTTCATCCCCATAAGATCAACGTTTTCGGGCGCTCCCGGCCGTTGCGGTGCAGGGGTGTTTCGGGGTATTTTCAGCTGATATATGCCAAGCTCTGCCAGCGCCCCGATCGAGGCGACGGGGCGGGCCCCTTCGGCCTCCCTCGAGCGCCTGGTAGCCCGAAACTACCGGAACTTCGGCGAACTCCGATTGGAGCTTCCCGAGGCCGGTGCGATGATCATTGGGCCCAACGGATCGGGAAAGACGAACCTGCTCGAGGCGATTTACTACCTCGAGATTTTCCGGTCGTTCCGGGGCGCGCGCGACTCGGAGCTCGTTCGATTCGGCGAGGATGTGTTCCGGATCGAGGGCTCCGTCCGGGACGGTGAGTCGAGCGAGGAGCTGGCTGCCGCCTACCAGAAGACGGGTCGGCGGAAGAAGGTAGAGGTGGACGGAGGCGAGAAGGAGCGCATTTCCGATGCCCTGGGGGCGCTCGGGGCGGTCGTGCTCAGTCTCGAGGATGCGGACCTGGTCTGTGGCTCGCCCGGCCGGCGGCGCCGATTCCTGGACATCCTTCTGTCGCTCGTGGCGCCGGGCTACCTGGCGTCGTTGCAGCGTTACAGGGCGGTCCTGGCGCAGCGGAACGAGGCGCTTCGGCAGGGGACCGCCGACATGGTGGAGGTGTGGACGGACGGGATGATCGATCCGGGCGCCCGCGTGATGGCGGATCGCGAGGCATGGATCGACGCCTCCAACGCGGCGTTCGCGACGTACCACGCGGACATCGCGGGTGGCTGGGTCGGGAGACTGACCTACGAGCCGGCGCTCGGAGGGCGGTCCGAGCAGGACGGAGAGGAACCGTCGGTCGGCGTGGTCGGCGTGGTGGCGGAGCCCCGGACGGCCTACGCCACGGAGGCTCGTGTCGACGAATGGGCGGAGCGACTGCGGCGGGCGATGCGGGACAACGCCGAGCGGGATCGACGACGTGGCTCGACCCAGGCGGGTCCGCAACGGGATGACCTGGTGATCCGCGCCGTAGTGGAAGACAGCGGTGAAGAGCGGGACCTGAGGACGTATGGATCGGGCGGCCAGCAACGCACGGCGGCGATCGCCCTCAGGCTCGTGGAGGCCGATACGCTGCGCGAGAAGCTGGGTCGGGATCCGATCTATCTGCTCGACGACGTGTTCGCCGAACTCGACAGGGATCGGGCCGAACGGGTGGTCCGTTTGCTGGACGAAGGCCGTTCGGGGCAGGTGCTCCTCACGGCCCCCAAGCCGGCGGACGTGGAACTGAGGGGCGGCGGCCTGGCCCGGTGGAGGATCCGGGAAGGCGTGGTGTTCACCGATGGTTGAGTCGGCGTCGGGAAAGACGTTCCGGTCTCGCTGGAGACGGGGTCCCGGTGACCCGAAGAACCGAAAGGCGCCGCCCGAGAGGGTGGGTGGACTCATCGGGACGATGTTCGCCCGCCTCGGGATCGCCGAGAAGGTGGAACGGGCTTCGGTCGTCGCGGAGTGGGAGGACCTGGTCGGGTCCCACATCGCGCGGGTAGCCCGCCCGGTGCGGGTGCAGGGAGATACGCTGTTTGTGGCGGTTGAAAGCGCGTCCTGGCGTATGGAGCTGTCGATGATGCGACCGCAGTTGATGCGGAAGCTGAACGCGGGCAAGCGACAGGGACGGATAGAGAGAATCGTGTTCGTGCAGGCGGACGGAAGGGTTTCGGAGGAACGGGATGGCCAAGGCTAAAGGAAACGCTGGGCAGGACAAGGGCGACTACACGTCCCGCCAGATTCAGGTCCTGAAGGGTCTCGAGGCGGTGCGGAAGAGACCCGGCATGTATATCGGGTCCACGTCGGCGCGCGGATTGCACCACCTGGTGTACGAGGTGGTGGACAACTCGATCGACGAGGCGATGGCCGGCTACTGCACCGGAATCGAGACCGTCATTCACGACGACGATTCCATCACGGTCACCGACGACGGCCGCGGGATCCCGGTAGACATCCACCCCACCGAGGGCGTACCCGGGGTCGAGCTGGCGCTCACCCGGCTGCACGCCGGGGGCAAGTTCGACAAGGAGTCCTACAAGGTCAGCGGTGGCCTGCACGGGGTGGGCGTGTCCGTGGTGAACGCTCTGTCCGAGCGCCTCAGCGTCGAGGTGAAGCGGGACGGCCACGTGTGGAGGCAGAGCTTCCAGCGCGGCGCCAAGGACGGAGACCTGGCCAAGGGCGAGAAGACGAAGAATACCGGAACGACGGTTCGCTTCACGCCGGATCACGAGATCTTCACCGAATTGCAGTACAGCTGGGACACGCTCGCCAACCGACTGCGGGAGCTCGCGTACCTGAACGCGGGCGTCAGCATCACGCTTCGCGACGAGCGCCGCGTCGACGGCGCAGAGGTGCGGGAGGAACGGTTCTTCTACGAGGGCGGCATCGTCCAGTACGTGGAATACCTGCGTGGCAACAAGACCCCGTTGCACGACGAGGTCGTGTACCTGAAGGGGGCGCAGGAGGGCACGGAAATCGAGCTCGCCATGCAGTACACGGATGGGTACAACGAGGACACGTTCACGTTCGTGAACAACATCAACACGCACGAGGGCGGCACACACCTGTCCGGCTTCAAGGCCGCGATGACGCGCACGATCAACGCCTACGGGAGCAAGAACGCCAAGAAGGGCGAACCGAGCCTGTCCGGTGACGACGTACGCGAGGGCCTGGTGGCCGTGCTCTCAGTCAAGGTCCTCGAGCCGCAGTTCGAGGGTCAGACGAAGACCAAACTCGGCAACAGCGAGGTCCGGGGCATCGTCGAGAGCCTGGTGAACGACAAGCTGGGCACGTGGCTGGACGAGAACCCGTCGTCCGCACGCAGGATCATCGAGAAGGCGGTGCAGGCGGCCCGGGCGCGCGAGGCGGCTCGCAAGGCGCGCGACCTGACGCGAAAGAAGTCGGCCCTTGAAACGGGTGTGCTTCCGGGCAAGCTGGCGGACTGTTCGAGTCGCAACGCTTCGCTGTCCGAGATCTACCTGGTCGAGGGAGACAGCGCCGGCGGTTCCGCCAAGCAGGGGCGGGATCGGGAGTTCCAGGCCATTCTCCCTCTCAAGGGGAAGATCCTGAACGTCGAGCGGGCCCGGATCGACAAGATCCTGTCCAACGACGAAATCCGGGCCATCATCACCGCGATCGGGTCCGGGATCGGCGAGGAATTCACGCTCGAGTCGGCCCGGTATCACAAGATCGTCATCATGACGGACGCCGACGTGGATGGTGCGCACATCCGGACGCTCCTCCTGACGTTCTTCTTCCGCCAGATGCAGGAGCTGATCGAAGCCGGGTACGTCTACATCGCCCAACCCCCGCTGTACCGGGTGTATCGCGGGAAGAAGGAGCTGTACTGCTACACCGAGGACGAGCGCGCCCGGGCCGTCAAGGAATTCTCGAACGGCAAGGGCAAGAGCACGGTCAACATCCAGCGCTACAAGGGACTCGGTGAGATGAATCCGGAGCAGCTGTGGGAGACCACGATGAATCCGGAGCATCGCACGCTTCTGCAGGTCACGATCGACGAGGCCACCGAGGCGTCACTCCTGTTCGAGCGACTGATGGGAGATGACGTGGAGCCGCGCCGGAAGTTCATCGAGGAGAACGCGAAGTTCGTCAAGAATCTGGACGTCTAGGCACCGAGGCCTCATGGAAACCAAGCGCACGGTCGTTCCGGCCGCGGAGGAGATCCTCGGCGGGTACTTCCCGGTGCTCGATCACGGATTCGTATCCCTGATCGACTACATGGGCACCGACGAGAGCATCGAACAGGCGGCGCGGGTCAGCTACGGCTTCGGCACCCGCAAGACCAGCCAGACCCGCGGCCTCGTGCGTTATCTGCGGAGGCATCGGCACACGACGCCGTCCGAGATGGTCGAGCTCAAGTTCCATTGCGCGATGCCGATGTTCGTGGCCCGGCAGTGGATCCGACATCGCACGGCGTGCCTGGCCGGGGACACCGAGGTGTACTTCGATCTTCCCGGAGGCATCGAACGCCGAGGCAACCAACTCTACAAGCTCACGATTGAAGACCTCTGGAGGCGCTTCCAACCCACTCGAAACAGCACGAGACCCGACAAGCAGAAAGATCCGTGGTTCAGGCGTGATCGAGTGAGGAAGATGCACCTGCGTCAGGCCAACGAAGACACGCTTCGAATCCAGCACACGAGAGTGGTCGATGTCTACCGCAACGGCCCCAAGCCTGTATTTCGAGTGGTTCTGGCTGACGGAAAGGCGATCAAAGCGACGGCGGACCACAAGTTCCTGTTTGCGGACGGTTGGGGGACACTGAGACAGAAGACCGGACTTGAGGAAAGGGCGGGTCTGGCTGTTTGGAACCGGGGCGACCACTTCGTTCATGTGAATGGGATGGTGTGCGAGGACCCGGCGCTGTATACCAGCAAGGAGTGGTTGGACTACGAGTACAACGTCAAGCGGCGGCCGTTGGCCGACATAGCCGAAGATTGTGGCTGCTCGACCCATACAATCCGGAAGTGGCTGAGACGTTTCGATATCCAGGCCAGGGACAACCGCGGCGCATTCGAGCAGGGCAGTGTCCCCTGGAATCGGGGAAAGACCTATCGGTCGGGTCCCCGTGACCTGACCGATGACCACCTCGCGACAATCCGAAGAACCCGATCGGGGTCGGCGTCGAACTTCTGGAAGGGCGGAATGTCGACGAATCGGGACTCGATCGGGCGTTGGACGACCCAGGTCGCGGCGAAGATCCACGCTCGCAACCTGTGGACCTGCCAACTGTGTGACGAGCGATCGGGTGAGCTTCATTGCCACCACATTGTCCCCGTCTGGGCGGATCCTGCCAGCGCCAGGGACGAGGCGAATCTCACCTCCCTGTGCTCTCCATGCCACCACTCCATTCACGGCAAGGAACTGGACTACGTGGAGCGGCTTGGTGGACCGCCCGTCAGAACGGAGTGGATTGAGCGTAAACGTCCGAAGCGGGGCTGGAACAAGCTCGAGAAGACACGCCTCGTCCGAATCGAACGGATCGAGTACGTAGGAGTGGAGGATACCTACGACCTCGAGGTCGAGGGACCGCACCACAACTTCGTTGCCAACGGGATTATCACTCACAATTCAGTAAACGAGTACAGCGCTCGGTACAGCCTGATGCCGCTGCTGTTCTACAAGCCGGACTACGACGACTTCGCCATCCAGAGCGCCTCGAACCGCCAGGGTCGGGAAGGGGACTCCGCGCCACGCGAGATCTACGAGGAAGCGGTGCGCCGGTGGGAGGAAGTGCGAAGCCTCTCGAGCGACACGTACGGCTGGCTGGTCGAGGAGGATGTGGCCCGGGAGCTGGCCCGCATCGACCTGCCGCTCTCGACGTATACCCAGTGGTACTGGAAGATCGATCTCCACAACCTGTTCCACTTCCTCAGCTTGCGGGCTGATTC
The DNA here is from genome assembly GCA_049668445.1 of Gemmatimonadota bacterium. Classification (GTDB taxonomy): domain Bacteria; phylum Gemmatimonadota; class Gemmatimonadetes; order Palauibacterales; family Palauibacteraceae; genus Benthicola. The sequence goes on along the minus strand of JBATJK010000112.1, from coordinate 1,431 downwards.
CCACGCCCAGTGGGAGATCCAGGAGTTCGCCAAGGTCATGGCCGGGATGATGAAGCGGGTCGCTCCGCTCAGCTACGAGGCGTGGCTGGACTACGAGTTCGCCGGTGAGCACATGAGCCACGGAGAACTCGTAGCCCTCAGAGCCCTGGTCGACGCCGGAGAGGACGGGGTACGAGCCCGCGACGGGGTCTCTCTCGATATCGAGGCTCTGAAGGGCACCGGCCTCTCGAAGCGCGAAGCCCTCGAGTTGATCGAGAAGCTGCGTCCCGCCGAGCGTCCGGATTTCGAACTCGACCTGTCCCGGATGCAGTCTCCCGAAGTGTTCCAGTCACGCATGCAGGCCGCCGTTCCAGGCGATTTCGAGTAGTCGTTGTCGCCGTCCGGTCAGGCCTGACAGGGCCGCCCGCCGCCTGGCGGCACTTTTGTCCGAGTATTCCGTAGTAGGACTTGTCGTGGGGCAGTGGGGCGCGGAGTTGGACAGGAGGCAACGGATGCGGGAAGGAACACCCGTTCGCAAGCTGGGCGTCGTTTTGATGATGCTTGGGGCAACCGCTCCCGGCAGTCTGGCGTCCATTCCGCAACAGGTGGCCGAGGTCCAGACGCACGCCGAGGCGGCCGAACTGAATGTCCTGGCGGAGTCGGGCGGCCTCAAGGCCACCGGCGCTTTCCCGTTCGACTACCAGTACCTGGCTTTTCACGGCGGTTCCCCTGAGTTCGTAGCCCTGTGGGCCGCTGCAAGCGTCGAAGCAGGCCGCATCCGCGGCATATTCGACGGGGGGTGGCGGTATTCGCTGTCGCTCGGCCTCGAGCTCTTCCAGGACGACTCGCTGGTCGTCTCGAAGACCCGCCGCACCGACTTCGTGTTCAGTCGGCAGGTAGCCGACACGACGCGGGACGGATTTCCCCTGCAGACGAGGGTGACCGTACCACCCGGCGAGTACGACTACCGGCTGGTGGTCAAGGACATGAACTGGCCGGACGATCGGTCCGTGAACATGGTGCAGGGAAGCCTCACGGTTCCGGCGTTCGATGGCACGGGTCCTGTGGTCAGTTCGATCGCCGTAGCCGCGGATTCGATCGGCACGTTCGCGCCGGCCTCTGGGGTCGACCTGCAGCTCAACGCCGCCGCGATCGTCGAGAAGGCCGCGCGCCCCTACATCTACTTCGAGGTGTACGGGCTGACTCCCGGCAGCAGCTACCGCGGCGAGATCAAGTTGTCCTCCACGTGGGTGTCGCGCGGGCGGGGTGAGCAGTTCACGGGGCCGTATCAGCCCTTTCAGATGCAGTATCGTGGGAGTGTGCCAGCCGATCCGACGGTTCCGGTGAGGGCCGTCATGCGCCTGGACACGCGGGACGCCGAACCCGGACCGTACGAGGTCCAGGTGAGGGTGACGGATCTCGAGACCGGTGTCCGGAGCGAAGTTCGGAAGG
>JBATJK010000111.1:0-2330 GCA_049668445.1 Gemmatimonadota bacterium | reverse complement strand
ATCCGGGTGTGGAACAGGTCTCTCGCCTGCAGGGACATGGCGTCTTCGAACGGTCCAAACCACGGAAGACACTCACGCAGAGCCCACGCCCACAGCGTCTCGGCATCCGATTGGGTCGCCGGCAGCGCGGCTGGAGTTAGTAACCCGGGGTGGGATGAGAAGCGCGATTCCACGAACTCGGCGACCTCCGACTTCACCGGATCCACCGGAAAGTCGGGCGTCTCCGGTGCCTCGGGCTCGCCTCGCCAGGGCCGGCGGTTCTCCACATCGAAGCTGAACTTTCCGCCCTCGGGACTACCGTCATCCATCAACAGCCCGGTTCGGCGGCGCACGTGCCGGTAGAAGGCGTCCATGCGCCACGGCGGCTGCGGTTTCTGGCTCGCCTCGAAGTCCTCCGGTGAGGTGATCCAGCCTTCGTGCGGCTCGACGTCGAGCAGGCCGTCCTCCGCCAGGGGAGCCAGATTCGCTCGCAGCTCACGCTCCGCCGGCTCCATCACGGCCAGCGGCCCCAGCTCCCGGATCTCGTCGCGCAGCGCCTCCAAGTACGGCGCCCGGGTCGCGTGGTATCGCACGGCGATGCCCCGCTCAGCCTGCTCGAGGGCGAAGTGTCTCTGGTTGGCGAGGATCAGGGCGAGCTTCTGCTTGTGATAGGGCCTTTGGGCCGGCTTCCAGGCACTCTCTACGAGGACGATTCCGGCATCCTCGGGCTCCAGTCGCGACAGCGGGCCGATCTCGTCAGTCAGCTGATCGTACGGGACGTACACCCATCTACGTCCGGACGGATCGCTCCCGCGGCGGTCCAGTTCACGGCGGAACGCTCCGTCCCCGGCTACGGACACTGGAACCGGGCCCTCAGAAGGCTCCGATTTCCGCCGGTGCGGGCCAGTTCTGCGCGTCTTTCCATATGTTCTTTCTTCCGAAATTCGGCTTTGCCCGCCACAAGCAGTAGAGCACATACTGAGGTTCGGGGAGCCGGAATGACAACCGCATCGGTCGACGTTGCATGATCTGCTAGATTGTGAGGAGAAGCCAAGTCCCCATACCCGTAGCAGCGGAGTCAGCCTTGGCATCAACCACCGCGCCCGCCATAGCTGTGATCGGGGCCGGGATCGCCGGTCTGTCCGCGGCAGCCCGCCTTCGCGAGCTCGGTCTGCGGGTCCGGGTGATGGAGAAAAGCCGCGGATTGGGTGGGCGGAGCGCCACGCGAAGGATCGGACGCCTGGGGTTCGACCACGGCGCTCAGTATCTCACCGTTCGTGAACCCGCGCTCGAGAAGGCTTTGGCGCCGCTAATCCAGCGAGGCGTCGTCGCCCGCTGGGAGCCCCGTATCGTTCGGCTGGCCTCCGACGGAACGCGCACCCCGGGCAAGGAAGCGGAGCGGTTCGTGGGCGTTCCAGGGATGAGCATGCTCGGCCGCAGCCTCGGGGGCCAATCCACTGTTACGCTGGGTACGCGGATCACCGGTGTGATTCTCGGGTCCGACGGATCCTGGACCCTGCTCGGGCCGCACGGCGTCGGATACGGTCCGTTTGCCGGCGTGATCGTTACGTGCCCGGCGCCCCAGGCCGCAGATCTTCTCAAGAACGCCTCGCCGGATCTGGCCCGGGCATGTGAGAGTGTCGAGATGCTCCCGTGCTGGGCGACGATGGTCGCCTTCGAGTCTCCGCTGGGGCTCGACTTCGATGGGGCGTTCGTGGAGGACGAAGTGCTCGCATGGGTCGCAAACGAGTCGACCAAGCCGGGGCGCGGCGTACGACCGGAGTGCTGGACCCTGCACGCGGCGTCGGACTGGTCACGGGATCGCCTGGAGGACGATGCGGATCTGATCGCGCGCGAAATGTCGCAGCGGTTTCTAGAGATCACCGGTGCGCCAGCGGCCGAGCCCACTGCATGCGTTGCCCACCGATGGCGGTTCGCGCGCTCGGCGGAGCCCGGGACGCACGGGAACCTGCTCGACGCGGCCAGGCGCGTCGGAGTAGCCGGTGACTGGACGCACGGCGATCGCCTGGAGGGGGCGTTCATGAGTGGCCTTCGGATGGCCGAGGAGCTGGGCAGCCTCGTCGGCGGGGCAGGCAGCTGACGGTGCCGCATCCTGAGCTGGACCCATCAATCGAACGGAGACAGAACGTGGCGAATCGAACTCGAGCGTGTGCAAGCAACCGTCTGCCGATCCTCGTGGTTGGCCCGTTCCTCCTGGCGACGTGCGGCTCGCCCCCGGTGAGCGAAACACCAGGCATTGCGGCCACAGCGGAGATCCGGGGCTGCGGCGACGCGGAGATCACGGGCCAGGCGACTCTACATGAGCGCCCTTCGGAGGAAGGTGTGAAGCT
>JBATJK010000110.1:0-1938 GCA_049668445.1 Gemmatimonadota bacterium | reverse complement strand
GAATGGGGGCTACTCCTCCAGAAGTCGGATCGCCGCCTCGACCACCTGCTCGGTCTTCGGAAGGTAGTCCAGTTCCAGTGGAGGAGCGTAGGGAACAGGGGTATCCGGCGCCGCGACTCGGCGAATCGGTGCGTCCAGGAAGTAGAAGCGCTCATCGCTGATCAACGCCGCCAACTCGCCGCCAAGCCCACCTCGGCGAGTGTCCTCGTGCAGGACCAGGACCCGATTCGTCTTCTCCACCGACTCGAACAGCGTCCGTTCGTCCAGTGGCACCAGGCTCCGCAGATCGACAACTTCTGCGTCGATGCCCTGCGTGGCCAACGCCTCGGCGGCCGCGAGAGCAGTCCATACCATGGCACCGTAGGTGACAATCGAAAGATCCGCGCCCTGGCGAGCAATCGCAGCCTCGCCGAGCGGGATCGCGTGCTCGACCCCCAACGGCACCTCTTGACGCAGGTCCGTGCGAAAGAAGCCGTAAAGACCCTTGGCCTCCAAAAAGATCACCGGGTTCTCGTCTCGAACGGCAGAGATCATCAGACCTTTGGCGTCTGCCGGATTGGAAGGCGCCACGATCTTCCAGCCCGGGGTGTGGACGAACCACATCTCCGGGCATTGACTGTGATACGGCCCGCCGCCCAACAGCTTGGACTGGGTACCGGTCGCTCCGCCATAGGGCAGCCGAACCACCATCGGAACAGGACGGCCCCAACGCCAATGAACCTTCGCTGCATTGTTCACAAGGGCGTTGAATGCCGGCGCCAGGAAGTCGGCAAACTGGATCTCCACGATCGGCCGCATACCCATCAGCGCGGCTCCTACTCCACAGCCCACAATGGCCGACTCGGCAAGAGGGGTGTTCAAACATCGACTCTCCCCGAAACGCTTCGCCAGGCCCCGGGTGACACCGAAAGCACCTCCGTAGCGCCCCCCCACGTCCTCGCCCAGAACGAAGACACCTTGGTCGTCATCCATCAACTCGATCATGGCCTGCCGTACCGCTTCATCGTAGGACATCGTTTTGGTGCGGGGCTCTGCCGAAATCGGCCGAGCGCTGGGAACGATAGCTGCGAAAACCCGATCTCGATACATGGCCGGCTCCGGCCATTCGGCCCTGGCGGCCACTCCGGCCGCCGCCGAGACCTGCTCACGGACTTGCCGCTTCATTTCGACCAACTCTGCCTCCGTCATCAAACCCAGCTTTTTCAATCGCCTGGAGTAGAGGGCGATCGGATCTGCAGCTTTCCAGGCCGAGGCCTCCTCGGTGAACTCGTAGCCAGCGATCTTGGCCTCTGGACTGCCGTGGAATCGATCGTCGTCGTGGTGTGCATGACCGGCCTGACGGTAGGTGATCAGCTCGATCAGCGCCGGCCCTCGTCCCAGTCGGGCGCGCTCGGCCGCCCAGGTTAGGCCAGCTGCCACTTCCTCGGGGTCATTGCCGAACAGTGTGACACCAGGAATTCCGTAGCCCACCGCCTTGGCGGCGAAACGGCGTGCCGCTGTCTGCTCCGAAACGTGAGTGCCCAGGGCCCACTGGTTGTTCTCAACCACGAAAACCATGTTCAAGTGCTGGGCAGCAGCCAAGTTCACCGCTTCGTGCCACTCACCCAGGCTCGAGCCGCCGTCACCAATGAAGCTCACGCAGACGCGATCCTCCTGGCGCGACTTGAAGGCGTAGGCCATTCCGACGAGAGTCTGGGTGGCGGTCGCCAATGGCGCCGCTGGCGGCAATACACCGCGATCGAAGTCCCCGAGGTGGATGTCCCGTCCATCGACAGGTGTGCCGGTCTTGCCGTACTGCACCAGGAGGGGGTGCAACGGGTCGGGTAGGAACATGAGAAGGGCGCCCAGGTCGCGGATCAGTGGGCTGATGTAGTCGCCCCGGTAGGTCTCTCCCTGGCCGTACTCCGGGTAGCGCCGCAGCCGCAAAGCAGCACCGAC
>JBATJK010000109.1:0-1607 GCA_049668445.1 Gemmatimonadota bacterium | reverse complement strand
ACGAATCGGGATTATGTGTAAAGGATGGCGGTAAAGTGACTATTTTCGCTGCGTTATCTTCGTTGTAGACGAAGGTCCGGAATCCTGCTCTCAGGGACGCACGGTACAGCTCCGGTGAACGAACGAGATGACGACCCTGGGCTGACCGGCCTCGCGTCGTCCCGCTCGTACGGAAGATCAGCGTGGCGTCGACGTTGGCCCCCACGAGCAGGTCCACCACCCGAAACGCCTCCGTCGGGACGGGAACGACCTCGCGCCAGCCGCTCACATCGGATGGGCTCACGTTTCGCGCCTCGCAGTACTTCCTGTAGGGCGTGTTGCCTTCAAACTGGGCTTTGAATGCCCTGCAGGCCCATGCGTCCAGGGTGCGCTCGTCCCAGGAGGACGTTTCGGGACGCCAGCCATCGAAGGCGGCGATCAGTTCGGCCGTCAGGAGGTCGAAGGACTCCGTGGCAGGCCCATGAGGCGCGGTCATGGGCGGAATGTGGCGGCAGGAATCGGGGGCGACAAGCGATGGACGCCCTCTCGGATCAGCGGGCGTCCAGGCTACCGACGTGTACTTTGCCTTTACGTACCCACTTTACTTCGACCGCACCCCCGGATCCGGCCCTGGCAATCGCATCGCGTAAAACATGGATGTTGTTACACTTGTTGCCATCCACCTCTACAACCACATCGCCGTCCTTGAGGCCCATGCGCTCTGCCGGAGTGTCACGAAGCACCCGTACTACCAGCAAGCCCTCGTCAGCCCCATCGAAGTACTCGGCCAGGTCTCCGCTGAGTTGCCGGAATTCCGCTCCGCCCAGTCTGCGATCGGAGAGCAGTAGTGTGCGCAGCTGGCTGGGCACGGCCCGCGGACGGACGTAGTACGACCACTCCCCATCGGGATCCGCGCCAGACTTCACCCTGAACGAGAATCCCAGAGAGTCGCCGTTCAGCCCCTCGAACTGTCCGCGCAGCCGAACGAGCGAATCCAACCGAACCCTGGCGTACTCGAACGAGGAATCGCGGACCACGGTCAGCCGACGGGCCAGGTCCTCGTTCTCCCACACAGAGACACCAGTCCGGTCGGGCCACGATTCGTCTTCGCGGAGTCGCTCCAGGAGAACGTGCGCCTTTTCGTCCCCCACCTCGATATTGAAGTGTCCGGCCGAGTCCTGGTGGAAGAACACGAAGTCATTGCCAGCCGCCTGCATTGAATCGAGGCGTACCTCGACCTCGTCGAGCCTCGTCCGAACCGAGGGAATGCGCACTACCTGTACCCGGCTACGCGCGCCATCCGGCAGATCCTCCGGAGGCCCAAAAAACGTACGCACCTCGACATATGGCTCTGTCGGTCGCAGCTCCGGCGTCACTTCGATCGTGGTCCGACCACCGTCCCGGCCGACCTGTAGTTGGACGGGGACCCCGGCCTCGAACCCCAACAAGAGTTCCCGGCCCTCGGTACGGGTCACATCCAGCCCGTTCACCGACAGCAGCGTGTCCCTGGCCCTCACGCCGGCCGCGTCCGCCGGCCCGTCAACCACCACGGAAGTCACTACCGGAGGCCTGTCGCACACGACGTCGGCCGTGGTGAGCACCGTTTCGCACATCTCTTCCAGGAGAAC
>JBATJK010000108.1:0-7810 GCA_049668445.1 Gemmatimonadota bacterium | reverse complement strand
TTCCCGGTGCGCCGGCGACCAGGCTGCCGTGCGAAACTGAGTGACGAACGGGACGGACTCCCTACAGCGGTGGTGCAGATGCTCGACAGACTTCTGGCGCGCGAGGTAGGCAAGCGACCGGCGACGGTTCGCCTGCAGGGCAGGGTCCTCTTCCTGACGGAAGACCCGGACCTGATCCGGCGGCAGTTGGCCGGTGAGGACCTGGACTGGGACCCGTCCATTCCCCTTCGCAACGACATCAGCACGGACGAAATCACTCCGGGCTGGGTGTGCTACTACTACGACGAGATGCTCGGCCAGTATCCGTATGTCGGCCTCCTCTGCGAGGGTGAACATCCGGTAGGCAAGGGCGATGTGGCAGGCGGTGGATTCGTAGCGGCGGTTTCGGGAAAGCGGCGTGGCAAGGGATCGAGTCGAGAGGCTGCCCCGTATGCAGAGCGGGCTGCTGGTATTCGCGTGGTGATCGCGGAGAACATAGAGCGCATCTACCGGGAGAACTGCGAGAACCTGGGGATCCTCACTTCGACCGATTTTTCGCTGATCGATCGTATTCGACAGGGAGATGAGATTCCCCTCGAGGCGTTCATCGGCGAGGCCGGCCGAATCCAGAGAGACATCATCGAATACGGCGGTCTCCTGGACTACGCAGTGGCCCGCCTGAAGGGTTTGGTCCAGGTACCGGTGGTCGTCAGGGATGCGGACCGGCCGATGACGGTATCCGAGAAGATCCTGGCTCGTCACTGGGTGGCGGACCTGGCCGCGGATGAGGTTGGAGTCGATGCGGTGGCGCCCGGTGACGCGGGCTTCGTTCGCACGGACATCCGGTTCAGTCACGAGTACGTGACACCCATGGCCTCCACCTTCTGGGAGGCCTTCGCGGGCGAGGACGCGAAGCTCAACGAACCCGAGAGTATCTACTTCTTCCGCGATCACCTGGCGTTTCTGGACCAGGTGATCAGCGAGGAAAAGAAGTCGATGGGGCTGCTCGACGCGGCGCACGGCCTGCATGACAGGCAGCGCGAATTCGCGGCCAAACAGGGAATCCGTCTGCACGGCGAACTTCCAGACCGCATCGGTTCGGAAGCCATATGTCACGTGAAGGTGCTCGGCGATTACGCGCTGCCTGGCCAGGTGGTGGTGGGGAGCGATTCGCACACTCCTCACTCCGGAGCTCTCGGGTGCGTCGCTTTCGGCGTCGGAACGACCGCGCTGGTGAACTCCTGGGCCACACGGGACGTCAGACTGCGTGTGCCCGCCTCCGTCCGCATCGAGATCACGGGCCGTAAACCGGACAACGTCACCGCCAAGGACATGATGATCGAAGTGCTCCGGCATCCCTACGTCCGGGGAGGCGATGCGATCGGGAAGATCCTGGAGTACACGGGCGAGGCGGTGCGGGCCTTGAGCATCGACGAGCGCGCGACGCTGACGAACATGGCGGCGGAAGTCGGCGGTTTCACCGGAATCGTGGCCCCGGACGAGACCACGATCGAATGGCTCGTATCACACCGGGGCATGCCTCGCACCGAGGCCGAAGCGCTGACGAGCGGCAACTACAGCGACGAGGACGCCGAATACGAGTGGACGATGACTATCGACGCGTCGCAGCTGAGGCCGATGGTGGCGACACCGGGAGATCCCGGAAACGGCGTGCCGATCGACGAGCTCGAGGGCGATGTCGCCGTGGACATCGTGTACGCGGGCTCCTGCACCGGCGCGAAGTGGCATGACATCGAGATGGCGGCCGAAGTCGTCCAGAAGGCCCTGTCCGAGGGTCGCCGCGTACCCGACTCGATCCAGGCGTGGCTTCAGTACGGATCGCTGGAGGTCGAGGATTTCGCCCGCAGGCAGGGGTATCATGACCTGTTCGTCGAGGCCGGAATCGACGTGCTTCCCCCGGGCTGCGGCGCCTGCATCAACGCCGGCCCCGGGGTGAGTTTTGACGCGGATACGGTGACCGTCAGTTCCATCAACCGGAATTTCCCCGGTCGCAGCGGACCCGGTCAGGTCTACCTGGCGAGCCCGTACACGGTGCTGGCCTCGGCTTTTGCCGGGAAGATCGTGGCGTTCGAATAGGAGAAGCCGGCTGCATGCCGGCGCGCTGGACCTAGACCTCGATCTTGTCCAGATCGAGGTTCTGCCAGTCCACGTCCGTCAGGGCTTCTTCGCCAGCCGGCAGTTCGGCAGGGCCCTTTCCGAGCGCCCCGCCCGCCTTCTTGGCCTTCTTGCTGGCTCGCAGACGTCCCCCTACCCAGCCGAGGAGCATCCCGGCGCCGAGCGGAACGAGCAGCAGCAGCGCGACAGTGGTGGTCACGGTGGTGAAGAACAGGTCGATGGTGACCGGATCCATGTTGAGGAAGGCGAAGAACACCAGGGCGACCGCAACGATCAGCAGAAAGATCTGCTGAATGGACAGAATGGTCTTCTTCAGGTCAGCCATGTGATCCCCCGTTCCGGCGCTTCATGTCCCGTTCAGCGAGCGCCGCGCAGCGCCGCCATGGCCCGATCGGCTGCCCATCGCCGGACGACGGGTTTCCACGCCCAACCGAACGCCGCCGCAACGGCTCCAGGCTGAAGCTCCGAAAGCACCCGGTCCGCCTCGGCTTCGGCCAGCTCCCGCAGGCGCGCCTTGCCAGCCGCCGGGATGGAGTCGAACCCGGGGTCGATCTTATCGACCCTGTACTCGGCCTTGTCTCCAGGATCGTACGAAATCACGTCCTGCAGGGTTTCCTGGATCACTCGCCTGGCGTCGCGCCGACCGGCCCGGAAATCGTTGGCCCGCCAGTCTCGGTGGAAGAACCCGCCGAAATGGCCCAAAAAGTCTCCAGCCAGCGGTTGTCCATCCCCGGGCGCCACGAGGTAGAGCGGGAGGACGTCCTTGTCCTGGAGGCCCGCGGCGGCTTCGAGCACGAAGACCAGCTTCGCCAGCCTGGCCCGCGCGGCGCGCGAATCGGCGCTCGACAGAGCCGAGGCGTACGCCGGGTCGGCCTCGATTCGCTCGACGGCCGCATCGAGGTGGTCGCCCGCGGGGTCGTCGGATCCGCTCCCGGTCGTTCCCTCCTCCGCTACCTGCATCTCGGCAACGTGCTCGGCCAGTTCACCGATGTACCGGCCGATGGCGAATGCCCCCGGGTCCGCGAGGTCGGGAGCCAGGTCGGGCAAGCGCTCGACCAGGGCGCGCAGAATTTCGAGACGGGAGTTGATCCGGTTCGCGGTCACCCAATCCCGGGCGGCGCCCTGCCCCAGCACCGCTTTCGCCAGCGCCGATGCCATGCCACCAAGACTGCTCGGGGGCCCTTCGAACCCGTGATGTCCCGGTCCGGCACTCTCGAGCGCGGGCTCGACGAACAGGTAGCGCCGGTCCTGTCCCTGGTGTCCGCGCTCCATCTCTACCAGATCGCGAGCCAGGCCGAGCGGGGCGTTGTCGAACAGCCCGCCGTCCAGGTACCACATGTCTACCTTGCCGCTGGGTCCCACGCTCAGGCGCGCACCCGGGTAGTCCGCCTTGGCGCGACCGATCTGGCGAGGCGGAAACGCGAACGGGAAGGCGGCCGAGGCGACGGCGGCGTCGGCCACCTCGCCCCACACGGGGGCTCCGGCGCGACTCTCCTTCGTCAACTCGAACTTGATAGAGTCGGTGTGGACGCGCGTTCCGAAAGACCGATCCGGCTCATTCAGGAAACGAACTCGCCGGTCGTAGGGAACCCCGTACAGGTTGGCGAGAGTGAAGCCGAGCCGAATCGAGTTGCCGGCGGCGCGCGACGGTTCGTCGTCGGAGGCGGGGTCCGAAGCCACGAGGCTCCGGGCCAGCTCGTCCAGCACCGAGACATCCAGCCACCCTTCACGTTGCGGACGGGCCGGGTCCAGGAGGACGGAGACGTCAGCTGCATCCACCCAGGCCTTCTCGATCCACGGAAGCAGGTTCCGGTTCACCGACAGGCACCGGGCGGCAAGCGCCGCGTTCAGGGCGCCGGCCGAGGCGCCCGTGATGACGTCGATGACGACCGTGTCCTTCCGCCGGTTTCCCTCGACGGCACGAATGATCTCGGACACTGCTCCGCCGATGTAGGAACCGAGAGAAGCACCGCCGCCGAGTACCAATGCAATCCGTGTCATATATCTTCCAATATGGGTTTGATTCGGGGAGCCAAAGTGTTCCCGGCGACGGCCGCAGGCAAGCTCGGAGACCGTCGTCGGGACCCGGGGGAACCATCCGAGGGGGTTCGGCGTTACACCTATTCAGACGACATGAAGATGGCCGTCTGACGTGTTTCGCGCCGATAACGGTATGAGCCTCGCCGTCACGTGCCGGAGCCGTCAGGCGGCCTTTTTTTCAGCCGGCCTGCGGCGTCGGGATCTCCAGGCCCAGGAGATTGCCCGCGTCCTGCCCCGTTCCGTCCACCCATAGAGACCAGTGCAAGTGCGGTCCGGTAACGCGCCCGGTCGCTCCGGCCCGTCCAATCAGGTCTCCCGTTTCCACCATGTCCCCTTCCGAGACGAGTATCTCGGAGAGGTGGAAGTAGCCGGTATACACGCCGAGACCGTGATCGACGAAGATCCCGTTTCCGGAGAAGTAGAAGTCACCCACCAGAACGACCCGGCCCCTGCCGGCTGCGTGCACAGGCTTTCCGACCTGGCCTCTGAGGTCCAGCCCCGTGTGCCGGCTCTGGAGTTCTCCGTTGAACACCCGCTTCTGGCCAAACTCGGCCGTGACGTCGAAGGGGCGGGGCGACTCGAACGGTCCGTCGAGCAGCCACTCGGGTGAGGCGTGGTCGAGCACCGCCCGGATCTGCTTGCGGTCCCGGGCAATACGGTCCTGTACCTCGGGAGGGGGAGATGAGTACTTCGCAGCGACGCTGAGCGTCGTCTCGCCCCACGTACGGGCCGCGACATCGAGGTCCACCGCCTGGCGGTACATCGAGCCGTCGCCGAAGCGGAATTCGAGCTCGAGTTGGCGGGTTCCTTCCGTATCGAAGGGGACGGCGGCGAAACCGAGCCAGGTTCGGCCCATCTTCCCAAACCGAACGACGCCGCCGGCGAACCGGCCGACAACCGCTTCGGGGACGAGACCGCCCCGCGGCTCGAGGATACGAAACGCGATGGCCGAACCCTCCTGCGGGGCGATCGGGGTCCAGGTCACACCGAACGGGAGTACGGAGCGCTCTCGGGGCTCCGCAGCCTCGGACCGAATCACGGCGACCAGGGAATCGAAATCAGGCCCGGGCGCGATGAGCGAGTCGCCGGTCGCTCCGGGGTCCGGCCTCGGGTCGCCGCCGTCCGATACCCCTTCCGACTCTTCGGCGGGAACGGTCGTCAGCACGACCAGGTCCCCTGTCTCTCCCTCCTCCACCGTCCGACCGCTGCTGGCGCAACTCCCAGCCACGAGGCCGAGAAGAGCGACGAGGAGAACATTCGTCGGGGCGTACGTCCGCTGATGCCAGGTCATGGAGGAGAGGATGAGTCGCCGCCGCCCGCGGGGCAAGAAGGCAGCGATGTATATCGTTCAACTTCCCGGGGAGCCGCACCAGAACAGGCAACTTGCTTGCTCGCCCGGGTTCCCGCGGGTACATTTTTCCACTTGGTCAAGGCTGCGTTCGCAGGCCGCATCTCCGCCACCCGCTCGGGGGTTGCTACAGCATGCAAGTGTTCGAGAAGTGCGCGAACTTCACTGTTGCCCGAGATCTACGGGCTGCGGGGCTGTACCCGTACTTCCAGAGGATCGAGTCTTCCGCGGATACCGAGGTCGTCATCGACGGCCACACGAAGATCATGGTGGGTTCCAACAACTACATGGGACTCACTCACGATCCGAGGATCATCGAGGCCGCCAAGGCGGCCCTCGACAAGTACGGCAGCGGCTGCACCGGGAGCCGGTTCCTCAACGGGAACCTTGACCTGCACGACCAGCTGGAAGCGGACCTTGCCGACTTCATTGGCAAGGAAGGGGCACTCGTGTTCAGCACGGGATACCAGACGAACCTCGGTACGATCGGGGCCCTGCTGGGCCGTAACGACACGGTGTTCCTGGACAAGCTCGACCACGCCTGTATCCAGGACGGAGCCCGCCTGGGCTTCGGAGCCGTCCAGCGGTTCAGGCACGCCGACCTGGACCATCTCGAGAAACTGCTCGAGGCAGCCGACCCCGGTCGCGGCAAGATGGTCATCGTGGATGGCGTGTACAGCATGGAAGGCGACATTGCCGACCTTCCCAACCTCGTTCCGCTCGCGAAGAGGTTCGGGGCGGCGGTCATGGTGGATGACGCTCATTCCCTGGGCGTCCTGGGACCGCACGGTGCAGGAACCGCGGCTCACTTCGGCCTCACCGATGAAGTCGACCTGATCACGGGCACGTTCAGCAAGTCGCTGGCCTCGATCGGTGGTTTCGTTGCGGCGGACGCCGTGGTGATCGACTACCTGCGTAACAACGCTCGTGCCCTGATGTTCAGCGCGAGCATGCCGCCCGCCTCCGTCGCCACCGTCATCAAGGCGGTGGAGATCATCCGCACCGAGCCGGAGCGGCAGGAACGTCTGTGGGCCAACACGCGCCGAATGATGAAAGAACTCACCATTCTCGGCTTTGACATAGGTCCCACGGAGACGCCCGTCGTACCGATCCTCATCGGGACCATGGAGAAGACGTTTCAGGTGTGGCGGGATCTGTTCGACGCAGGGGTATTCACGAACCCGGTGGCCCCGCCGGCAGTGCCGGAAGGCAGGTGTTTGCTGCGCACCAGTTACATGGCGACGCACACTGACGAGCAACTGGACTTCGTGCTCGAGCAACTCGAACGGGTCGGCAAGAAGTACGGTGTCCTCGGACACGGGATCGGGGTTGCGTGACAGGCTCCAGGGACGTCCAGGTCATTCCGGCGGACGGCAAGAAGGAATTCCGCCAGTTTCTCGATCTGCCGTATCGAATCTACGAAGGCGACCCGAACTGGGTAGCGCCGTTGCTCCGGGACATGAAGGTCATGTTCGACCCGGAGAAGCATCCTTTTCACAAGCACTCCGAGGTGCAGCCGTTCATCGCCGTGCGTGACGGCGAGACGGTCGGCCGGATAGCGGCGATCCACAATCGGAACCACGTCGCCTACCACAACGAGTCCGTCGGGTTCTTCGGGTTCTTCGAGTGCGTGGACGAGCAAATGGTGGCGAACGCGCTTCTGGCCACTGCAGCCGACTGGTTGAGAGAGCGCGGTCTCGAGGTCATACGCGGCCCGGCCAACTTTTCCACCAACGAGAGCGCCGCCCTGCTGGTCGAGGGGTTCGATCGTCCAGCGACGATCATGATGCCGTACAACCCCGAGTACTACGAGGACCTGATCGTGAACGCAGGGTTCCACGCCGCCATGGACATGGTGGCGTACTACCTGGACAACAGCATCCCGCCGGACTTTCTGCTCAAGCGCGAGGAGCGGCTGGCCAAGAGACTGAACGTGTCCCTTCGCACGCTGCGGAAGGAGGACTTTGCGGCCGAGCTCGATCGCGTCCTGCTCGTGTACAACAAGGCGTGGGAAAAGAACTGGGGCTTCGTGCCGATGACGGACGACGAGATCCGGTTCATGGCGCACGAACTCAAGATGGTCGTGATGAGGGATCCCGAGCAGGTCATTTTCGTGGAGAACGCGGAGGGAGAACCCATCGGTTTCGCCCTGTGGTTGAAGGACTACAACCAGGCCCTGATCAAGGCGCGCGGGCGGCTGTTTCCCTTCGGCCTCATGAGGGTGCTCCGGCGCTCGAAGAACATCGACATGTGCCGGGTTCTGACCCTCGGTCTGGTCGAGGAATACAGGGGCAAAGGCATCGACTC
>JBATJK010000107.1:0-5049 GCA_049668445.1 Gemmatimonadota bacterium | reverse complement strand
GCGGCCGGGAATCCAGTGATCCTCTCACACGGACTCTGGGAGCGCAGGTTCGGCAGCGACCGGGAGATCCTGGGCCGAACGATCACCCTGGACGGGACCGTTTTCGAGGTGGCGGGCGTGATGCCCGATGGGTTCGCCTTCCCGTCGTGGGCGCAGGTGTGGCGGCCCTTCCGCATGAGCGAGCGGATGGCCCAGGGTCGAGGAAACAACAATTTCTTCGTGGTCGGTCGCCTGGGCCCGGACGCCACGGTGGAGGAGGCCGACGCTGAGATCAAGGTGATCGCGGCAGCCATCGCGTCCGATCACCCGGAGGCGAAGCAGGACTGGTCCGCGCAGGCGATGCCGATGCTCGACGTGTTCGTGGGCGGCGTGCGCGGCGTGCTCTGGATGCTGCTCGGCGCGGTCGCGCTGGCGCTTCTGATCGCGTGCGCCAACGTGGCGGCCCTGTTACTCGCCCGGGCGACCCGTCGGCAGGGGGAAATGGCGATTCGGGTCGCGATGGGCGCATCCCGATCGCGTATCGTCCGGCAGATGCTGACGGAGAGTACGATCACGGCGCTGGCGGGTGGCGTGCTCGGTCTTGGAGTGGCCTTCGCGGCGCTGAAGGCGATGTCCACGCTCGGCGGAGGCTCCCTTCCCCGCCTGGCGTTCGTGGAGATGGACGGCACGGCCTTGCTGTTCACCCTCGTCGTGTCGCTGGTCACGGGAGTGCTGTTCGGACTCGCGCCGGCGATCCGGGCCCCGAGACTGCAGCTGGCCGAGTCTCTCAAGGAAGGCGGGCGCGGTCTTCGGCACGGAGGCAGCTTGCGGCTTCAGAGCGGCCTGGTGATCGGACAGGTCGCCCTCTCCCTCGTGTTGCTGGTGGGATCGGGACTGCTCATCCGGAGCTTCCTCGAGATGCAGAGGGAAGAGCTCGGTTTCGACCCGCAGGGTGTGGTCGTCGCCGAGATCCAGCTGCCCCGAGCCGTGTACGGGGACGAGCGTCCGACGAACGACTTCTACAACGCCCTGCTCGACGACGTTCGCTCGCTGCCCGGTGTCCAGGCAGCCGGCGTGACGACGCGGATTCCCGTGACCGGGGGACGCGGTCCGTGGAACTACGTGCACGCGGAGGGCCGACCCGCGGCGACCCCGGCTGACCGGCAGGGAGCAACACGACGCGTCGTGAGCCCCGGGTATTTCGAAGCCATGGGCGTACCGCTTCTCCGAGGGCGAACGTTTGATCGCACGGACGGACTCGGCGACGACGCTCCGGCGGTAGTCGTGATCAATCGCAGTCTCGAGGAGATGTTCTTCCCCGGCGAGAATCCGGTGGGCCGCTCGATCGTGCTGACGGGGTGGGACCCGCCAGTTGAGATGGAAGTCCTCGGCGTGGTGGGCGACGTGCGACTCGGCGGCGTGCAGGACGGGTCCAACCCGACGATGTACTGGCCCCAGGCGATGACTTCGCGGTTCACCTCGACCCTCGTCGTGCGCACGGCCGGCGACCCGGCGGCCCTGGCCCCGCAGCTTCGTGCGGCGGTCGGCCGACTGGACCCGAACGTCCCGATCGCCGACCTCGAGCCCATGACGGCCATCGTGGCGGACTCCCTGGCCCAGGGCCGGTTCCGAACGATTCTGCTGGGGGCGTTCGCCGGCCTGGCCCTGATTCTGGCGTCGCTCGGCCTGTACGGGGTGCTGGCCCAGCTCGTGGGCGGCCGAACGCAGGAACTGGGCGTGCGCATGGCGCTCGGCGCCCGACCCGCGGACATCCTCGGGTGGGTGCTGGGTCGAGGCCTCCGACTCACCCTCATCGGCCTCGGGCTCGGTGTCGTGGGCGCGGCCGTCGCCGCGTGGGCCGCCCGGGGTTTGCTGTTCGGAGTCCGACCGCTGGATCCGGTGACCTACCTCGGCACGGCCGTCGTGCTCACCCTCGTGGCCCTCGCGGCCGCCTTCCTCCCCGGATGGAAGGCGACCCGCGTGAACCCCGTGGAAAGCCTTAGAGCGGAGTAACGGATGGAAGCCATACGGTACGAGTAGTAGCCCGGGCCGAGGCCCGGATACGGCTGTCCCTCGTGTGCCGGGCCGGTTAGTTTTCGATCGCTCCCCTCGCCCATTTTCCGCGGGCCATCCGGTCCATCATGCGCCGGTGAGTCCGCCATCCATCCCGGGGCCGTCCCCTCCGCCGCCGGTGGTATTCCACAGGAGTCAGGCAGATGCTCGCAAGAACTGCAGTCCTCGCGGCAGCACTTCTCGCCACGGGGTCGAGCGCCGTGTTCGCACAGGGTCCGGGCGACCCCACGACAGTGTTCGCTGAAGGGTTGGGCATTCCGTGTCGGATCGCGTTTGACTCGGTCGGAAACCTCCTGTTCACGGACATCGACGCAGGGGAAATCTGGAGCATCGATCCGGCTGGCGAAATGACGCTGTTCACGAACCAGATCCCAGATCCGCGTTGGGTCGCGTTCGACGCATTCGGATGGCTGCTCGTGACCAGCCACACGAATGCCATGGTGCACCGCGTCTCGCCGCAGGGAGAGGTGACGAACTTCGCCCCGGTGGACGGCGGGGTCGGCATGGTCACCGATCAGGATGGGAGCGTGTGGGTGGCGGCCGTGGACACGCTGTGGCATTTCGATGCGATGGGACGGCAACTGGACGCCATCGCCACGATCGACACATACGGGATCGCCGCGCGGGGCATATATCCGGCTCCGACGGGCAATCTCTACCTCACGGGCTCGGCGGGCGGCCTGTGGGAGCTGGTCGACGGAGTCCCGGAGCAGCTCCAGGGAGACCTTCCGCTTCGTTGGTGGGGACTGGCCTTCGACGTCGCGGGCAACGGCTACTGGGCCCACGAAGCGTACGACGAGGGCGACGTCGATCGGCTGGCCCTTATCGACCTGGAAGGCAACTGGCTCAATGAGGCCTGGAGCACCCAGCTCGTGGACCCGTGCCGCTGCGCATTCGGTCGAGATCCGGACGGCACCACCAACTCAGACCTGTACATCGGGCAGCGCGACGGGACGATCGTGAAGGTGGCCGCCGGCTCCACCCTGGCTGCGGGCTGGCCGGTGGTCGGTATCAGATTCTCAACTATCGACGAGGCCGTGGCCGCGGACGAGCTCATGGGAGTTCCAGACCTGCTTCCGGAGTCGACTCGAGTATTCCTCGACGTGATCGGCAACAATGACGACTCGTACGACGTCGGCGACTTCAGGGCCTACCTGATCGCTGCCGGCGTCGTGAACTGAGGGGAGGCGACGATGCGCAACACCAGGATTCCAGTGGCGATCGTTTTGTGTGCACTCCTCTCGACGAGCGTGTCCTGTGGAGACGACGACAACGGATCGACAGGGCCGCCGGACCCGGTGCCGGGTACGCTCACGCTGTCTCTGGAAACGGCCCACGGGGATGACGGTGCCGTTCTTCTCCGTCTCGACGGAGCGGACATCACGCAGGTCGAGCTGGCGGCGCCGGGTCTCTACCTCCGGTTTCTCGAGGATCAAACGGGCGTCACCGCCGTGTTCGTTGGTGACATCGTGTCGGGAGACTTGCTCACTTTTGACGTGCCTGACGTAAACAGCGTCGCCTCCTATGCCGGTACGATTCTCGAGGCCGCGGATCGCTCTAACGCGCTGCGAGGCTCGCTCGCCGAGTACACGCTGACCGTGGCGCCATAGCCCCGACCGGGGACGCCCGGGTGTCGACGGGATACCCGGGTGCCGAGGCGGTAATAGCCGAGGTGGCCGGCTCCGATCGCTCTCCGTCTTGACCTTGTTTAAGTTATGTCTAGGTATCAGGCCTTGACAATGAGGAGATCTGGCTTACTATGTCTAGACGATAGTTAGACAAACTTCTAGACCGGAGATGAAAAATGTCGAACGACACGCAGACCTGGCCGGATCTCGCGATCGGCCTGTACGATAAGCTCACCGGGCGGGGAGCACAGATCTCTTACGAGATGGACGATCTCAACGTGCGGGTTCCGAGCCGTGTGGGAGACAACGCGACATACACGTCGTGGACGCTCAACGGTACCGTCCGCATCTCGACGCGGGACGAGAAGTGATCTCGAAGAGCACTGCTGGCCGTAAGCTGGACGTGACGGGAACGGTCGAGCTCGATTCGGCCGACGGCCGTCTCGTCCTCGAGGGGATCGGTGACACCGTTCGGGTTTCCAGCATGAGCGTGGGCGCCATGCGGTCCGTCGCCGATCCCCTGCTCCGCCTGAACCGCACAGTCAGGCGGCGGAATTTTGAGCAGTTCAGCCGGGGCCTTGCTGCCGCGGATGTCGAGCTGACTTTCCATATAGATCGGTGGGAGATCGCGCGCCTCGGTGGGCGGACAGGTTCGGGTCTCGTGGCGCGGGGTCTTGCTACGCCTGGGCTTCGAGTACGATGGCTTCGGGCGCTCGGCGCCCTTCTCCTCAGCCGGTGAATCGAGGGTACGTCAATGGATAAAAAGAGTTTACCTCTAACGCTGCTTCTGGTTGCGGCGTTCATCTCATTCTTGTTTTCGGTCTTCCTGTGGTTCTTCGTTGACAAGGACTCCGGAGTGTTCGTCGGCATCTGGGTCCCCTCGATCCTTTCGCTCGCTGCCGCCACCCGGAGGTCATGATGGACCTTGAACTTTGGATCGGCGGCGTGGGCATCGCAGTGTTCGCTCTCGTCTTTCTGGCTGGCATGCTCATGTTTGCCACTCTCGACATCGATGGTTGAGGAGTCTCCATGCTGGACTTGATCATGTCTCTTGCGGTGCCGATGCTGTCGACAAGCATCGGCGTGTCGGCTCCCCAGGATACGACGCGGATCTTCGAAGTAACGGCCACAACGGTCGCCGACTGGGCGGTCGTCAACGATGGCGTGATGGGCGGGCTCTCGAGCAGCGAGTTCGTTGATTCAGGTGCTGGTTTCGCAGTGTTTCGAGGCGAGCTTTCGCTCGACAACAACGGCGGATTCGCATCCGTGCGCGGCATCGTACCGATCGGCGCCATGGAATCTCACAGCGGGCTCGCGCTTCGTGTGCGCGGCGACGGCCGCAGCTATCAGGTGCGGCTGCGCACGAATC
>JBATJK010000106.1:0-3778 GCA_049668445.1 Gemmatimonadota bacterium | reverse complement strand
GCGGGTGGTGCGAGCGGAAGTCGCGATGCGCGCGGGAGCGTTCACGAGCTTCGGCATCCTGATGAACGGTTCCCACGACAGCCTGGCCAATCTGTACGAGGTGAGCATCGCGGAGCTCGATGAGCTCGTCGGCATCGCGCGGGGTGCGGGCGCCGTGGGTGCGCGGTTGACGGGTGCTGGTATGGGCGGGTGTATCGTGGCGCTCTGCTCGGTCGACAGTGTCGACGCGGTAACGCAGGCCATCCGGGAGCGCTTCTACGCTGCCCGCGGCCGGCTGGACGACCTCGACGATCACCTGTTCGTGGCGGAGCCCGCACAGGGAGCGTCGATCGGGAGGATGTGACCCGATTCGACTCCGGGTGTCTGGAGATACAGTCCATTCACCATTCGATTCTCTAGAAGGAGGGACACCAACGTGTTGAAGGAGTTCAAGGAATTCGCCGCCAAGGGCAACATGCTCGATATGGCGGTCGGCATCGTGATCGGCGCGGCGTTCGCCACGATCATCACGTCGCTGGTGAACGACATCGTCATGCCGCCGATCGGCATGGCCCTCGGTGGCGTCGATTTCGCAGAGTTCTACGCGATCCTGCAGCAGGGCGACCCGGCCGGGCCTTACGCGACGCTGGCCGCCGCCAAGGAAGCCGGCGCCGTGACGATGAACTGGGGCATCTTCATCAACGCCCTCATCAGTTTCCTGATCGTGGCGTTCGCGCTGTTCATGGTCATCAAGGGCTTCAACAAGATGAAGGCCGAGGAAGAGGCCGCACCCGAGGCGCCGCCCGAGCCTTCGGCCGAGGAGACGCTGCTCAGCGAGATCCGGGATCTGTTGAAGGCCCAGGCCTGACCGTCACGCCAGGACAGGGCTACGGATGACAAAAAGGCCCGCCTCCTCAGGGAAGCGGGCCTTCTGTCTACCCGATAACGGCGGTGTGGCCGATCAGCCCCCGATCGGGACCGCCCACTTCGCCGTAAACTGCCAGCTTCGATTCCGGATGTTCGAGTTCTCGAAGATGTCCGACAGGCCCAGCATGTAGCGGAAATCGAGTCCGAGCAGCGAGCCGCCCAGATCGCGGTAGAATCCCAGACCGAACGGGATCGACCAATCGGTGGTCTGCTTGGGCGCCAGATCCTGAGCGTCGTCACACTCCACGGACGAGCTGGACGCGGCTCCCTTCACCTTGCAGGAGATCTGGAAGGAAACGGCAATCCCGATATACAGATTCGACTGCCAGCCGCTGAAGCTCTGCGCGTAGCCGATCGTGAGCGGCAGTTCGATGTACTCTAGATTCAGGTCTTGCAGCTCTCCACCGGCGAGCGCGACGCGGCTCCCACCCTTCTGGACCCAGTTGGCATCGAGGCCGATGTAAGTCTCGCGGGCGAGAAAGTACTGGCCGAACACTCCGGCCACGCCGCCCCACTTCCAGTTGCCGATCGTGACGGACGATCCTCCCACGCTGGAGGTCGTCGCGCCACCGGTCAGGCCGAGACGCATGGTCGACCTCTGGGCCTCTGCTCGTGGGGCGATGGCCAGGACCAGCGCGAGGGCCAGGGCAAACGGTACAAAACGCTTCATGTATCCTCCGTTGCAGGTCTCAGAATCCAGGTTCCGATTTCAGTTCGGTCGTGAATGTGGCCGGTCGGGCCCATCCTGTCACCCTTTCCCTACGGCAGTTCGGGCGACGGGAATATCCGGCTCCAGTCGTTCTTCATGCTGATCACAGTCCAGCCGCGTTCGGGCGCCTCGTCAAGCCCGACGTCCAGGCGTCCGATATGCGAGTCTCGATCGTACGCCCACTCTCGTTCACCGTCATCGTGATGGAGGATGAGGCCGAATGCCATCCGATCGCCTGGCGCCGTGTACTGGAGCATCTGGAGATCGCCGTCCGAGTTGCCGGCCGCAAAGATCGGCCGCCGCCCGATGAAGCGATGGATCCCGACCGGCTTACCGTCCTTGTCATCCACGAAGTTGATGCCCGGCGTCTTGGTCAGCGTTGGGACGCCCTCAACCAGAGAGAACTCGAGCTCCCCGGCGCTACCCACGACCTGCTCGGGCGGGATGCCGTAGACCCGTTCGGCGAACGACCGGATCATGTCCATCCCGCCGCCCGACACGATGAATGTCTTGAACTCGTTGTCCCGCAGGTAGGTCAGCACCTCCAGCATCGGCTGGTACACGAGCTCCGTGTACGGCACGCCGAAGCGGGGGTGTGTGGCCGTGGCGAGCCAGTCGTCCACTATGGCGTCGAACTCGGCTGTGGTCATTCCAGAGTGAGTCGCCTCGATGATCTGGAGGAGTTCGCGCATTCCGAGGCCCGCCAGTGCCTCACGGTCGTCTTCGAGGATCGCGCGGAACGGCTCGGTTTCACTCCACTCCGGGTGGTCGTCCGCCGTGGCCCGCACACGGTCGAGAGCGAACAGGAACTGGAAGTACATGGGCTGCTCCGCCCACAGAGTGCCGTCGTTGTCGAACACCGCGATGCGCTCGGGAGCCGCCACGTAGTCCGGCGACGCAGGGTCGGTGACCCGCTCCACGAAATCGACGATAGACTGACGCGTCTCTCCCTGGTTCCAGGAGGGAAGCACGGGCGCGGCAGCTGCGGGCTGCTCGGTGCCCGCCGCTGATCGTGCCGGTTGATCGCTGCATGCGGCCAGGGCGGCTGTCGTGGCAAGAACTGCAAAAAGACCAGATTTCATGGGACCTCTCGAATACGTTTCAGTGAGTTGGCTCGCCCAAGGTAAGGGATGGAGGACCGATTGTCCTGCACCTGTCGCCTCTCCAGACCTTGTCAGTGATTCGATCACACGTATTATGTGCGCACGTATTATGTGTACAGGGGAGGGCGACGGTGAACATCACACTGGCGATCGATGACGATCTGGTGAAGGCTGCACGCGACGTTGCTGGTGCCATGGGAAAGAGCCTGAATCAAGTCGTCCGGGAGTACCTGGAGCACCTGACCGATCGGGACCGTGTCGAGCGGGACATGCGAGAGCTCCGAAGGCTATCGGAGGAAGGTGGGGGTCGCTCCGGCGGCCGACGCTGGACTCGCGAGGAGATTCATGAGCGTTCGTAGTTTCCTGGACACCAATGTCCTCGTCTACACCGACGATGCCGACGCACCGCGAAAGAAGGAAACCGCCCTTGACCTCGTGGAATCGGCCGGCATCGGGGGCTGGGGTGTCGTGTCGACTCAGGTTTTGCAAGAGTACTATGCCGTCACGACCCGGAAGCTCGGGCTCGCCAAGGACATCGCCCGGGCCAAGGTGGAGATATTCGGCCGTCTGAACCTGGCCACCGTCGAAATGCCGACGATCCTGGGCGCGATCGACGTCCATCGCCTTCATGACGTGAGCTTCTGGGACGGCCTGATCATTCACACCGCCCGGTCTGCGGGATGCCGCGTTCTCTATTCCGAAGACCTGCAACACGGCCGGCACTTCGACGGGCTCGCAGTAGTGAATCCGTTCGCCTGACGCGAAACAGCTACCGCCGCCGACCGCCCCCCGACCGTCGGGCGCCCGAGGCCCCCGACCTGGCGCTGTTGTAGTTGTTGGTCCTGGCTGCTCCCGCACTGCGCGCGTTGTTGCTTCGCTCGAGGTTCTGGCCCGTCGTAGCCCGTCCGCTCGAGGGCATCTGGTACGACGGCTGCTGCTGAGGCCGCGCCTGCTGTGACGGTTGCTGCTGCGGTCGCTGGCCGGCCCGATCTCCGGCCGCCGATCGGTCCGTGGTACTCGACATCGGCTCGCACGGGCTGGCAACCGCTCACTGCACGAA
>JBATJK010000105.1:0-4858 GCA_049668445.1 Gemmatimonadota bacterium | reverse complement strand
GAGATACCCTCGGCCGTGGTGCGCCTGGCGGGCGGCCGGGCGGTGTGGGAGGGAGTCACGGTGGTCGCGGCCGGCGATCCGCTCCTCACGTCGGGCACCGTCAGCGACGTGCTCGGCGCGTTCGCCGTGGAACCCCGGTCGCCTGCAGTCGAGGCGTCCGTGAGCGGAGCCAGGCTCGACATCGACGCCCTCCTCGGCACGGCGCAGGCGGAGATCGGCTACGGGCGCATCGCGTGGGCGCGCCTGGCGGACCGGCTGCTCCAGGGCCGCGCGCCCGAGGAATGGGCGGCCGAGCAGGAGCTGCACCGTCCCGGCCCTCTGCCCGTGAAGGGGCGGGTGGCCTTCCGGGTGGACTCTGTGCTGCGACTGCCGTACCGGTTGGACAGGGTGCAGGGAGTGGTACGCCTCGGTCGGGACCGGGTGGATCTCGAGGAAGCGAGTTTCGGGGCCTACGGAGGCACGGGATCGGCTCGGGGAAGCCTGCGGCTGGGTGAGCTCGAATCCGAGCCCTTCCTGCTCAACGTGTCGCTGCAGGACGTGCGAGCCGAACAGTACCTGGCGCAGAACACGCCGCTCGGGACGTTGATCGCCGGGACGCTCAGCCTGGACCTGGAGCTCGAGGGCGGGCTGGACCGGCTGGTACTCCCGGTCACCCAGGTACTCAGCGGGGTCGGCCGGTTCGAGATACGCGATGGTCGGATCGAGCCGAATCCGCTCACGGACGGCCTGCTCCGGTTTCTCAGGCTGGACGGCGTCCGAAACCTCCGGTTCTCCCGGTGGAGCGCTCCTCTCATCATCGACCGGGGGCTGATCCTGCTGGATGGAAGTCAGTTCAGCGGCTCGGAGCTGGTGGCCGAGGCGACGGGCGCTCTGGGCTTCGGAGGATCACTGGACCTGGGCGCTCTCGTGCGACCCGATTCGACCCTGGCCCGCGCCGCGACTTCGGCCGCCGGAGCCGCGGGAGAGGTGATCGATCGATACATGCGAGCCGGTGGAGCCCTGGAACTCGCCCTGCGCCTCACCGGACAGGCATCAGATCCTCGCTTCGCGCTGGATCCGGACGCGATGCAGGAGTCGACGAGGAGCGTTCTGGAGGAAGCCGCCCGGAGGGCACGTGAATCGGGCGAAGCTGAAGTTCGGGAGCGTGGACTCGACGCGTTGCGCGGGTTGACAGGTCAGAAGGCTCCCCCGCCTGCGGCCGGAGCGCCGGACACCACCGCCGCGCCCGCGACAGCGGATACCACCAGCGACGGGAACCGATAACAAGAAAGGGCCGGCGCAAGGCCGGCCCTTCAGGTTCTCAGCGGGCATGGCCACCGGCTGGTGGCGGCCGATACGGCCCGCGCTACATGCGCGACCGCAGGATCGACGGAGCACCCGATACGACCGGACTTCGGCTGAACCGGCCCCCATCTTCGGGCCATCGACCTTCACCCGGAGCGCAATGCGGTCCGTCTCCCCCGATTCCCATTCCCCTGCCCGAACCGCCGATCGCGGCGAGCACCGACACGGGACGGTCGTCGATCGGACGCAGCGCCTGCGCATTGTCCTCACCCGGGGCCACGAAGGCGGAGACCAACGCGTAGGTAACGGCTGGATTCTCCTCGGCCTCCGGCTCGTCCAGGTTCTCCAGGAACATCACCGGCTGCACGGCGTTCGCCATGGCCGCGGTGAGCTTGGGAATCGACGGAATGGCCGCCATGGTCAGGACGTCGGCCCGTTTCGGAGCCACTTCATTCTCGGGTTCCGGCGTCAGGACTTCCGCCACGTCCGCCAGCGGGGCGTCGCTCTCCGGCATATCGACGAGCTGGGCCACCGGCCGCTCGGCGTCCGCGTCGTCGGCTCCGCCCCAGGCGAAGAGTGCCGCCTGCAGGGCCACCACGACGACCAGGCCAGCCGCGAGGGCCACCCGATAACGCTTTTCGATACCCGTTCTCTCAATCATCCCGCGACTCCCGATTCGATTCAACGATCGTGCTTTAGATCGAGCCTCGATCACCCATTGGACTCGGGCGTGACCAAACTTAATCCATCGTCGTCATGTCTACAAACCCTCAGGGGGACCTCGAGTTCCCGGTATCCGGCAGGGCGACATTGTTTAGCGAACCGCCTCGGCGGCGGGTATACTGGTGTCATGTGCGGTCGATTTACACTCGCCACTCCGGCCAGTGAATGGGCGGCGCTGTTCCGCCTGGACGAAGTCCCAGCCGTAGAGCCTCGATTCAACATCGCGCCTACGCAGGACGTGGACGTAGTGCGGGCGCCTCTCGGCCTGAGGGAACACCCCGGACTGCACCTTGCCCCTGCCGGGTCACCGGTTCCGCGTGAAGCCGCCAGGATGAGATGGGGGCTAATACCGCGCTGGGCTCGGGAGGTCGGCACCGGTCAACCCCTGATCAACGCGCGATCCGAAACGGTTGCGGAGAAGCCTTCTTTCAGGGATTCGTACCGGGAACGACGCTGCCTGGTGGTGGCGGATGGCTTCTACGAGTGGCATGCGGCCGGGCGACGGAAGCAGCCCTACTGGATCGGGCTGTCCGATGGCCGGCCGTTCGGATTCGCCGGACTGTGGGACCGCTGGAAGGCGGCGGACGGGAAGACGGTCGAGAGTTGCGTGATCCTCACGACGGAGGCCAACGAAGCCCTGCGCGACCTGCATGACCGCATGCCCGTGATCGTGGAGCCCGAGCACTTCGACCTGTGGATGGACCCCGACACGATCCCCTGGGAACTGGATCCGCTCCTCGCACCCCACGACGAGCAGGACATCCAGTTCTTTCCGGTCACGACGCGGGTGAATTACGTGGCCAACGACGACCGGCTGTGCATGGAACCGATGCAGACCCAGACGGAGCTGTTCTAGGCCGGGTCCGGCTGCTGATCCGCGCAGTCAGGGTCCCGGGACGGCGACGGTTCGGGTCTGTCCCCGTTCGAGGTCCAGTTCCACGAAGCTCTCGACCTCGTCCGTCATGGTGGGGCGTCGGGTCGCGGCGATCGGCTCCCCGTCCACCAGCAGAACCTCGTGCGAACCCGCGAACACGGCACGCCAGCGCGGCCAGGTTCCCGATTCGCGCGTGAGCCGGGTCGATTCCCTTCCCTCGTGCCGCAATCGAAGGGATCCGTCGAGGACGGGAACGTCCGAGAGCTCCAGCCATTCGACGTCGCCCGGCAGTCGCGATCGGGTCTCCACGACGCGTTGAGAAGCGAGAGGCCGGAGGCCCGCCAGCCACCGAACCACCCCCCCGACGGCCGTGAAGGGATTCTCGGGATAGTCCCGTCGCTCGAGCCCGGGGTCCATCTGAGCGAGAAGAAAGGTGAACGCCTCGGCGTCCCGTCCGTATCGGTAGTGGGCCTCGGCCAGGTACGAGTTCTCCTCGACGTTCACTCCCGGCTCGAACCCCTCGAACAGTCGATCTGCGCGTTCCGGGGCCACGATCTCGAAATAGAGAGGAAAGATCTGCATCGAGGGAACGTGCGTCGTATCGAATGCCCCGCCCGGTAGAATCGCCCCGTAGAATCGGCCTAGTTCGGCGCTCCACCACCGTTCGTTGTACAGAGCCCGAAGCCTGGCTGCCTCGGCATCCCGCCTTTCGGCTCCGCTAACGTCGCCGGGCCGGTCTCGGGCCCTGAGCATCCGGGCATGGGCGCGGTTCGCCGCGTACTGCGCGGCCACCAGGTCGCCTCCGGTCGCCGCGCGCGGCCCTTCTCCCTCCCAGTAGGTCGGAATGCCGCGAATCCCCGCTGACGCGGGGCTCTCCATGATCCCATCCCCGTCGGCGTCCCAGCGTTCGACGTAGTCGTCCAGGCTGCGGCGATAGAACTCTGCCAGGGTCGGGTCAGACAGCCAGACCGTATCGCCCGTCCACTCCCAGGAGCGCGCGCTCGCCTGCACCACGTCGAAGTTCGCCGGCAGGTTGTACCAGAAGTCCTCGTCGCTGCGGTAGTCCACGGGAGCCGGCCGGTCGTAGCGGTCGATCTCCCAGTACCCGCACCAGTCGCGTGTGGGGGCGATGCTGGCGGCGAATTTCCTCATCATGTTGAGCGTGTGGTCGTACAGCCCGAGAGCCAGGGCGCCCTCGGCCTGGTGGGAGACGTCGCGCATGCAGAAGGCCTCCCGACCCGGAAGCGCGGCTTCGAACCACTTCCCGACCGGGTCTCCCTCGCGCGCGTAGCCGAGGGCCGCCTCCCTGGCCCACTCGAACCCCTCCACCAGTTCCCGGTGATCAGAGGCGATCGTGATCGTCCCGGCGACTCTCATCGGAATGGGTCGCTCCGGCTCCGCGGCACACCCGACCAACCACACCAGCAGCGTGGACAGCGGCACTAACGTCCTGGACATCGAGCGCATCGGATCCCCCCGTGGCACACGCGTTTGCGTTCAAGATGCCCGTACGCGACGGGCCCGGGCCAGCCCCCCGCATCCGAGAATTCGAGCCCTTCGCTCGCCGGCGAGCTTGAGCATTCGTTCAATTTGAAGTTCCCGAACGTGCGTAGCCGGGATATCCGATCGCGTGTACCGATTTCGATCCCGGTCATTGATCGCACTCGCAACTTCTGAGCGCTCTTCAGGGGGGGCACTATTGCGCCTTTGGCAATTACCTCTTCAACGGGCCTTGACAGCACCTTCCGTTCCGTTGAATGTTTAGTCAACACTATGGCCAGTGACACGAGGAACCGGATTCTCAGCGTCGCGGCGCGTCTCTTTGAAGCCAACGGCTTCGAGGGCACGGCCGTCGCTGCTATTCTGCGCGAAGCAGATGTGAACAGCGGCAGCCTGTACCATTTCGTCCCCAGCAAAGAGGCTCTGCTCGTCGCCGTACTCGAGAAGTACGTCGAGGTGCTGGAGCCGGCTCTACTA
>JBATJK010000104.1:0-32380 GCA_049668445.1 Gemmatimonadota bacterium | reverse complement strand
ATGTGCGGGTGGGTCAGGCCGGCGACGACGTCGATCTCACGGTGGAACCGTTCGGCTCCCACGGCGGACGCGACGTCTGGCTTGAGCACCTTGATCGCGACCCAGCGGTCGTGCTTGAGATCATGAGCGAGGAATACGAGGGCCATCGCACCCGATCCGAGCTCGTGCTCGATCGAGTAGCGGTCAGCGAGTGCGGGGCCGATGCTCGCACGCACGCTGTCCACGGGAGTGCCTCCTCTCCCGGGGCCGCGGGGGGTGTGACGCGTGTGGTGGGGGCCACTACTAGAGTACGGTTTTCAAGAATGAACGCAATCGCGAAGTCCCCAGGCAGACAAGAAACCCGCCCCCTCCGTAGACTCCAGCCCTTTCCCATCTATATTTGAAAAGTCCGTGTCTTGGTCAGGCCCGTCCGCGCACAGGAGTGTCCATACAGTGATCCAGAAACTTCTCGATCGCCGGGTGCCGCAACTCACCGGCCTCTACATCGTCGCCGCATGGGGCTTCCTGCAGTTCGTGGACTGGGCCGTGGAGCAGTACGCTCTCTCCCCCGTTCTGATCAACCTGGTCGTCACGGCGCTCCTGCTTCTGGTCCCCATGATCGTGGTGCTCGCATGGAGACACGGATCTCCTGGCGAGGATGCGTGGACCAAGGTCGATGCCGCGGTGATCGGCCTCAGCCTGATCGTCACCGGGGGAATCCTCAACCTGGCCTTCAGCGGCCAGGAGCTGGGCGCGGCCACGGAAGTGCGGCTCATCGAGGACGACGACGGCAACACGGTCGAGCGAGTCATCCCCAAGGCCGCGTTCCGCCGCGACGTGCTGCTCTGGAACTTCGACAACGAGTCCGGTGACCCGGATCTGGATTGGCTGCAGGCCGGCATGATGATGGGGATCGGTGTCGACCTGGCGCAGGATCCGTTCGTGAGAGCCGTGGACGCGACCTATTCGACCGTGCTGGAGCCCTTGAGAGAGGCGGGTTTCGAGGAGCCGGTGGGCCTCCCGCTGGCCCTGAAGCGGAAGGGGGCCGAGCGGATGAGCCTCGGCCATTTCCTGGGTGGAGAGGTGGACCGCGACGGAGACACCCTGGTAGTCCGGACCCACCTGTACGAGACCCACAGCGCTCGACAGGTGGCAACTCACACGTACCGGGGAACGGACCCGCTCGAAATCTCTGACCGGGCTTCCGTGGACCTGCGGCGAGACATGGGTATCCCCGAGTGGCAGATCGCGGAGGCA
This sequence comes from Gemmatimonadota bacterium, assembly GCA_049668445.1. GTDB lineage: Bacteria > Gemmatimonadota > Gemmatimonadetes > Palauibacterales > Palauibacteraceae > Benthicola. Next base: position 31,144 of record JBATJK010000104.1, on the reverse strand, counting down.
CTGGACCTTCCGGCAACCGAGATCGTCACTGAATCGCCGGAGGCCTTTCGCGCGATTGCCGAGGGCGTCCAGCTGATGGTCGCCAACGACATGGCGGCGGGGCGTGAGAGGATGCGGGAGGCCGCGTCTCTCGATCCGACCAGCGCCATGGCACTCCTCAGCGTGGGGCAGTTGTCGTTTCTGATGGGCGACCAGCAGACGGCCCGTGAGTCCTTTGCCGGCGCGATGCGATACTCCTATCGGCTGCCGGAGAGGATGCAGCTCAGCATCCAGACGTTCGACCAGATGCTGGTCCAGGGCGATCCCGATGGCGCCCTGCGCACCGGCAAGTACTGGATGGAGCTCTATCCGGAGGACATCGAGGGCAGGCGCCTGCTGGCACAGATCTACGGCATGCGCGGTGACACGGAGGGACGGATCGTCCAGTACCAGGCCATCCTGGCCATCGACTCCATGGACGTGGAGGCGATGGGTGGCATGGCGGCCGCTTTCCGGACCCGGGCGGAGTACGACAGTGCCCTCGTGTACTACGCTCGTCTCGGCGAATTGCAGCCGGGCGACGTGGACACGCACCTCAACATCGCGGCCACCCTGGTCAGCCTGGTGAAGTTCGACGAGGCCCGAGATGAGCTCGAGAAGGCCCGGATAGCGGCGCCCGACGACCCCGAGGTATTGAACCAGATGGCGCGGCTTGATCTGCGGGAGGGCCGCTACGAAGACGCCACGCGGCGAGCGCAGGAGATGAACTCGCTCGCCCGCACGCCGCAACAGCGGTATGCGGCCGCCGGACTCGAAGAGAACCTGTACAACGATCGGGGACAATTCGACCGGCTCACGGATGCGTATCGGCGCCGCCTCGAAACTGCGGCCGAGCACCTGCCCCAGATCCAGCTGGTGAATGATATGGTCAATTCCGAGATCCTCATCTACGCGGTGGATGCGGGTCGGGAAGCCTTTGCCCTGGCACAGCTGGACAGCCTGCGCCGTACCGTGCAGGAGCCCTGGAGCTCGCTGACGGAATTCGCGGCCACGCGCATCCACCTGGATCTGGGTGACGTGGAGGCAGCTCGCGAGTCTGTGGCTCGCGGCCGAGCCGTGATCGAGGCCTTCGGCGCCTCCCCCGGCCGAACAGCCCGCGCCACGTGGGTCGAGGGCAGGATTGCGGCCATCGAGGACGGCAACTGTGAGCGCGCCCTCGCCAGCTACGACGCGGCACGCGAACTCGTGCCGGAGGCGTCGCTGTATCGGGCCTGGCGCCTCCGCTGCCTGACCGAACTCGAGCGGTGGGACGAGGCGGAGACGGAAGTCGCCTGGCTACTGGAGCGCCGTCCCGGCACGGCCAAGATCCAGCTTTATGCGGGCCGGCTCTATGCGGCCCAGGGCCGGACGGCCGACGCGATCGCGCACCTGGACGTCGCGCTCGAGATCTGGGCCGAAGCGGACCCGGACTTCAGGCCGGCGCAGGAGGCCCGAGCCCTGCGCGCGGAACTGTAGGGCCGAGTGTCGAACGGAGCCGGCCTCCCGGGGGCCACCCTCGCCGATCGATATCGCATCGAGAAGGAGATCGGGCGGGGGGGCATGTCCGTCGTCTACCTCGCACAGGACCTGCGCCACGACCGCCCGGTGGCGGTCAAGCTGCTGCGACCCGACGTCGCCGCCTCCATCGGTGAAGATCGATTTCAGCGCGAGATCGAGATCGAGGCCAGGCTGCAGCACCCCAACATCCTGCCGGTGTACGATTCGGGATCCAGCGACGGATCCCTGTGGTTCGTCATGCCGTTCGTCGAGGGAGACAACCTCGCGGAGCGCCTGAAACGCGAGGGGCCGCTCTCCGCCGAGGAGGCGACGCGGGTCGTCACCGAGGTGGCGGGTGCGCTCCAGTACGCGCACGATCGGGACATCGTCCATCGCGACATCAAGCCGTCGAACATCCTGTTTTCCTCGGGACATGCCCTGGTCGCGGACTTCGGCATTGCCAGGGCACTCTCGCAGGTAGCGGACGATAAGCTGACTGCTACCGGCCTCACCGTCGGGACCCCGGTCTACATGAGTCCCGAGCAGGCCGGCGGAGAGCCCGTGGATGGGCGGGCGGATGTGTATTCGCTGGGTTGCGTCCTGTACGAGATGCTGGCGGGCCAGCCCCCCTACCAGGGTGACAGCGCACGGGCCGTTCTCACGAAGCAGATGATCGGCACCATTCCGTCGATCGAGGCGACGCGGACCGACCTTCCGCCTCATTTCGGCCCGACTTTGCAGCGTGCCCTGGCCAAGGACCCGGACGAGCGATTCGACAGCGCGGCGGACCTGGCCTCGGCTCTGACGGGCCAGGTGCTGCCCTTCGGCCCGGCCTGGAGACGAAGACAACTCCGGCGCACCCTGGGCGCGATCGCGGGCGTAGCGGTCCTCGTGGCAGCCGGGTGGTTCGCCCTCAGCGCGCCGCCGGCCGTGGCCCTGGACGCGAACCGTATCCTGGTGTTCCCGCTCTCCGATACCGACCTCCCCCCGGACGCCGCGGGCGCCGGCCTGGACGCGTCCGTGCTGATCATCACGGCACTCGAGCACGCGGCGCCTCTCAAGTGGGACGACGGGTGGCGCTGGATGCTGCCCGAGCACCGGTCCGACCCGTCGCTCCTGTCCGCCGATTCGGCGCGCGACATCGCGACATCCCTCCGGGCCAAGTACTTCCTCGAGGGCGAGTTCTACGCGCGGAGAGACTCGACGACGGTCATCCTTCGCCTCAACGACGTGGCCGGGGACTCCGTATACGCTCGCAGCATGGCCACCGGGCCACTGGGCGACCTGGCCTACGCGTCGCTCACGCTCACCGCGCTCACCGATTTGCTGCCGAGTGTCATCGATCCCGGACGCCCCGCCCCCGACGTGTCCGCCATCGCCAACCGCAGTCTGCCAGCCATCACGGCGTTCCTGCAGGGCGAGAGGGCCTACCGGAGAGCCCACTACGCCGAGGCGCAGGCCTACTACTCGAGCGCCGTCGAGCGCGACTCCCTGTTCGCTTTCGCGGGATTGAAGGGGGCGCTCGCCGCGGAGTGGACCCACGACTCGGCGGCGGTGGAGAGCCTCCTGGGTGCCGTCGCCCCGCAGAAAGAAGCGCTGTCCAGGCGCTACGCGAGCTTCTACGACGGGATCCGGGCCCACCAGTCGGGAGACGCGGACAGCGCGATCGTGGCGTTTCAGACGTCGCTCGAGGACTCACCCGACTGGCCCGAGGCCCTCACGGCGCTCGGCGAGACCTATTACCACCTGATCCCAACTGTCGTCAGGCAGCCGGAGGCCGTGGCCCGCGATTACTTCGTGGCTGCTGCGGCGGCCGACAGCGGCTTCGTGCCGCCCCTGCTTCACCTGGCCGAGATCGCCATCCGGGGCGGTGATCTGGCCGGAGCCGACTCGCTCGTCGGGCGCTACGCGGCGGCGAGTCCGACGTACGGACAGGGACAACTCGAGCTCATGCTGCGCTGCGCGACCGACGGCCCGGCCAGCGTCGATTGGGAGGCCGAGGCGCAGGACCGACCGATGGAGGTCTTCCGCGCGGCCCGTTCCCTGTCGGTCGGCCTGTCGTCACCTGAATGTGCGCAGGCCGCGCTGGTCCCCCTGCTCGGCAGAACCGACCTGACTGAGGCCGCCGAGTGGGGCGCCTTCCTCATGCAGCAGAACCTGCTGATGGCGCTGGGTGACTACGACGGCGTCCGGGCGATGCTCGAAGAGGCCGAGGGGCCCGCACAGCTTGGTGTGCCCTACCTGTGGGTCATCGACGCGATCGCCGGCGCTCCGTTCGCCGACAGCGCCGCGGCCCAGGACGGCTGGCTACGTGCCACGTTCGGCGAACACTACGAGGAGCTGAGAGCGCCCATGGCCCTGTGGGTGGCCTCGATCTGGAACGCCGAGGTCGGCGACACCGCTCAGGTGAAGTACGTACGGGAAGCGCTGGAGGAGGTAGCCCGTGATGCCGAGAATCCCCTGTGGAAGCGGCGTGGACGCCTGTTCGAGGCGGGAGCGTCCGCTGACCTCGCGCGCCTGAGAGGTGATACGACCCTCGCGATCGAGGCCTTCACGAGCCTGATCCCGAGCGTTCGTTCCGCCAATTGGGATTGGGGGCTCGCCGACCCGCTGGCCGTGGAGCGTCTTCGGTATGCGCGGCTGCTCCTCGCAACCGGGCGCTACGAGGAGGCCATCGAGGTCGCGTCGGTGTTCGATTCCCCCGCCGCCTCGATCTTCCCTCCGTTCGTTCCGGAGAGCCTCTCGATCCGCTACGCCGCGGCGCGCGCCGCGGGTCTCAGGCGCGAGGAGCGCCAGTTCCGAGAGCGGCTCGAGAGACTCGGCCGGTCCGACCTGCTTGGAGAGCCGCCGATTCCTTAGCCGGCGTTCCCCTGGGTCAGCAGGAGCCGAACTTGCACGGCGGCGGGCTGGGAGGATCGCCGCCCGCGAGGTCATCGGGGTGGCGCTTCTCGATGACACTGTGGGCCCACACGATCCACCCCTGGACCTGGTTGTCCCACTGGTCCTCCCGCTCGACCCACCTGCCGAAGTCCCCCACCCAGTTGTCGTCGATGGGGCAGTTGCAGGTGCCGCCCTTACTCGCGCGTCGCAACTGCACGACAATCACGACGAGAACGACCAGCATCATCAGCATGAGAAAGGTAAGAGTGTCCATCAAGCCTCCTTGAGAGGGATACGCCCGGGCTGTTGAGGATCCGCTCCATTGTAGCCGAATGCGCGAGGCACTTGCACCCCCCGGGCCCGCCGACTGCCACCCGCCCTCGCCCTGGTGTATAGTGGAGGCACAATGGCGCTCCCACTCATCACCTCGTCGAACCTCCACACATGCTGACGGCAGCGGGCCGCGGAACCGCCCTGGCGGGGCTGGCCCTGGCCCTACTGCCCGTACATGCGCTCGGCCAGGAAGTCGCGAGCCTCTTCGCGGAAGGCGAAACGGCGCAGGGAGCTGCTGCTTTCCAGGCGGCATGCGCGACCGGCGACTCCCTGACGTTGGAGGCCCTGTGGACGGACATTCGCGGCCTAGCGACGCCAGCGGAGCTCGAGGAATGGGAGACGCGCCCGTCCCCGACCCGGTGCGCCTTGCTGGAGAACATGCTCGCTGAACGCGCCATGCTTGCCGGCCTGACGGTGCCCGAACGGCTCGCGGTTCACTACCAGCGCCTGGCCAGGGCGCACGCCGACTGGGGGCTGCGAAGGAAGCGTGTCCAGGCCGGGGCCGCCGACTCTCTCGGCCGGCATCCCGATCTCATGTTCGACGATCGCGGCTTCATCTATCTCCGAATGGGAGAACCCGACGAGGTGGCTTACACGATCGCCGGGCCCGACGGCGGCATGGGCAACCGGGTGGAGGGCTGGCGCTACGATCGACCCGAGGGCGCGCGGATCTTCTTCTTCTCCCCCATCTCGATCATGGGAGTGGGAGTCGAGGACTTCCGCCTGCTCGATGCTCCGTGGCGAGCCGTCGGGGGAAAGTACGCAGCCACCCAGTTGAACCTGGTGGACCTCGCCGACGTCGAGATCGATGGGTATGGTGAGTCACCCCTGAAGAACCTCTTCCTGTCGTTCCAGGGACTCGACCCGTACTACGCGACGCTGGCCTACCGCTCGGTCCGGGGGGGCACCTCCCTTCTCCAGGATCTCAATGAGGAGAGACAGAGGACGATGGCGGACATCAGGTTCGCCGCCGACTCCGTGCCGGACGCCCCCGATCTCGATCCATCGCTTCGCTTCGCCTGGGAGCGGCTGCGGTTCTTCAATCCCTCGTCTGGCGGAACCGTCGTCTGGCTCGTGGCAGCGGCTCGAGGTGGAGACCTGACTGGGGAGGTGGATACGGAAGGCCGCAGCGTCTACCGGCTCGACCTGATCGCTGCGGTTCAGACGGGCAACGCCGTGAGCAGAGACTCAGTCCGCAGTATCGTTCGAGTGCCGCGTGCGCTCGCTGACGAGGACGCTGTGATCTCGCGGATTCCCGCATCCATCGGACCGGCTGAACACCCGTTCACGCTGGTACTCAAGGATGGAAACGCCGAAGACGGACCGATGGGCAACTGGGCGCGTGGCGTGGCGGTAGGTCTAAGGCCGTCCGCTCTCCCGGAGATCAGCGACATCGCGGTCGCCGCGGACTCGGGCGGGACCTGGACCCGCGACGGAGAAACCTTCCTGGCTGTCACTCCGAGCCACGTGACCGGACCGGACGGCGAGATCCACCTCTACTTCGAGGTGTATGGCGTGCCGGCCGCCGCCCCGTATTCCGTCGAGATCCGGGTGGTTCCAGAGGAGTCTGCGGACCAGATGTGGGACATCACGGCCGGGGAGACGGCCTTCCGGGTGTCTTTCGCGTCCGAGATGCCGGCGACCGGAGGGATCGGCGCCCACCACCTGCGCGTCGACCTGTCGGACACACCGGCTGGAGCGTACACGCTGGGGATCCGCATCAACGAGACGGCAAGCGGCCGTCAGAGCCTTCCCGCCACCACCCCGGTGCGGCGGTCGGACTGACGAGTCACCGTCGGGTCAGCCCCCCATCACGGTCACCACGAGTCGCCGCTTCCCTCCGTGATCCCGGTGCTCGCACAGGTAGATGCCCTGCCAGGTGCCGAGGTTCAGGTGCCCCTTCGTGATCGGTATCGACACTGAACTCCCCATCATCGAGGCCTTGATGTGGGCCGGCATGTCATCCGGCCCCTCCGCTGTGTGCAGGAAGTAGGGTTCGTTCTCCGGGACCGCCCGGTTGAAGTAGGCCTCGAAGTCGTCCCGCACGGTGGGATCCGCGTTCTCGTTCAGCGTGAGGCTGGCCGACGTGTGCTTGATGAAGACATGCAGCAGACCGACGTCGACGTCGCCGATCTCAGGTATCTCCCGCGCGATCATCTGGGTGATGAGGTGAAAGCCTCGCGGAAACGCGGGAAGGGTGATCTCTCGTTGGAAGTTCTTCATCGAACGCGCCGCCCGAGTGGAGGGGGGACTGTTTTGACGACTTGATGTTCTGGGAAGATATCTTCCCAGAACCGTGAACCGCTATTTGAGGTGTATGCCTCGGTGAGAAGATACGCGAAGGAAATGCTCGCCATCGAGCGGACGACCATCCGCCTCCTGGGCGAGCACCTCGAACACAAACCGCAGGGAATCTACGGCTACGAACTGGCCGAGATCCTCCGCGAAGAAACGAGCACGACGCCCACAGCGGCGGCCGACGCGAAGAGCTTCCGCGACAACGGTACGATCTACAAGATCCTGTATCGTCTCGGACGAATCGGCGCGGTCACCAGCTATTGGGAGGAACCGGAGGTGGCGCTGGAGGAAGGCCGGCCGCGCCGGCGCTATTACCTCCTGACCGAGAACGGTCGCGCCAGGGCCCGGAACATCGGGAAAGTGTATTGGAACCGTCGTCGCCAGGGCCTTCCGGAAACAGATCCGCGTACGCTAGGGTAGGAGCCGTCACCTCTAACGGATCGGCGGAGTGGTGAGACGAGCAGTTCAACCCCCATCTCGAATTGAGTCGGCCAGCCGTTCCGCGGCGACGCGCACCCTCGTCCTGGCGCTGCTCACGCTCCTCGCGGGCTGCGCCTCAACTCCCGAAGCGGAGACCGATCCTCCTGCCGGCACGGCGTCGACCGAAGCCGCTCTCGCCGAAGAAGGTGACAGCACTTCCGCTGAGGTCCGGGGGTGCGTTCGCGAGGCCACGGTCACTGTCCGCGTCGACAACAAGAGCTCGTACGACATCCAGGTCAGGTTCGGATCCTACAGACCGTCGCGGGTCGCCCTGGGCTTCTCACGGACGACCTACCAGATCGCCCGGTACTACCTGGAGCGCTCCGTCGAGCTGGTGATCTTGCGTGGCGGGAGCCAGCTGGGCGGACCCGCGGTGATCCCCACGGAGCCGGTCTTCTGCAACGTAGCCACACTGGTGATCGGGGCCTCACCCGAATACAGCATCTTCTACGGTGATTTCCTGCGGGAGCCTATCAGGGGGCCCGTGGGCGAAGAAGGCGAGACGCCCGCCGACAGCACCACGACCGACGCGGGAGGCTAGGCGCCCCCCGCCGAGCCCTCTTCGAGCCGCCGCCTCGCGAGCGACGCGCTACCGATCACGCCCGCCTGGGGTCCGAGTTCCGACTGCCTGACGTCGAGGCGATCGGCGAAGATCGGGATCGCATCCGCCTGCACGGCCGACGCCACCGCATCCACGAGGAAGGGATTCCCGTCCACTACCCCGCCCCCGAGAACGATCCGGCGCGGGTTCAGGGCGTGCACCAGGCCGACCGCAGCAGCTCCGAGGTAGCGGCCCGTCTCTTCGAGAAGCTCGGCCGCGAGCCGATCGCCGTCTGCGGCCGCCTGGCTCACGACGACTGCCGTGACCTCGCCCTTCCCAGCGGCGTCCAGCATCGCCTGCCCCGCTTGGGGATCCGCCTCGATCGCTTCCCGGGCCCGGGCCGCGATCGCCCAGCCGCCAGTGTACGCTTCGACGCAGCCTCGGCGGCCGCAGGTGCAGAGACGGCCGTCCGCCACGAGCGTCGCGTGGCCCAGTTCACCCGCCACGCCGCGATCGCCGGTCAACAGCTGACCACCGCTCACGATGCCACCGCCGACGCCGGTCCCCACGAACATCACGATGAGGTCGTCGATATCCCGGCCCGCGCCGTGTCGCCACACTCCCCAGGTGATTGCGCGAACATCGTTCTCGACTACAACTGGAATGCCGAGAACCGACTCCAGACGATCCGCGAGCGGGAAGTCACGCCACCCCAGGTTGGGAGCCGAGCGCACGGTGCCCGTGGTTGCGTCCACCTGGCCGGCGACGCCTACCCCGACCGCGCCGATCCCCGCCAGGTCTGGGACACAGGCGTGCACACAGCGGACGATGTCGGCGACGGCTTTCGACGGCCCGCCTTCCACGTCCGTCTCCGTCCGGTGCGTGGCGGCCACTCGGCCGGCCCGATCGACCACCGCTGCCTGGATCTTGGTACCGCCGAGATCCACTCCGACCGTCAGCTCAGTTCCTGGAGGAGCCACAGATTCTTCCGATTTCAGGGAGTCCAACTGGTTGGCCGACCGCGATACGGCAAGGTAGCTTGAGACGTACCCAAAATCACCTGTCTCATGGAGGGTGAGGTCATGCGTCTGTCGCTCGCTCTTGTCGCCGCTCTTGCCGCCGCGTGTGCCGTCGTTTCTTGCACCTCCGATAGGTCCGATGCCGGCGAATCGACGCCGGACGCGTCCGCCGGGGAGTGCTGCGCGGTCACCATCCAGGCGATCGTCCCGGAAGGCACCGGCACGGTCTACCTCGCCGGGAACCTCCCCGAACTCGGGCCCTGGGAGCCGGACGGGATGGCCATGACCGGCGACGGAATCGAACGAATTGCCCGGGTTCACGCCGCGCCGGGGACCGAACTCGAGTACAAGTTCACGCTCGGGAGGTGGGATGATGAGGCGCTCGGTCTGGATGGCATGGTTCCCGATAACTACCGACTCGTGGTCGACGGCGATGCAGTCGCCGAACATCAGATCCCCGCATTCAAGGACCCTCTGCGGTGGATCGAGGACTGGGAAGGCTCGGGCGTCGAGGGCCAGCTGATCTACTGGCTGGACGTCGAATCCGAGTTCCTTGGCCCGACGCGCCACGTCGAAGTCTGGCTTCCGCCCGGCTACGACGAGGATACGGAAGCCCGCTTCCCTGTCCTGTACATGAGTGACGGCCAGAACCTGTTCGACCCGCGCATCGCGAACACGGGCGTGGATTGGGGAGTCGACGAGGCGATCGTCCGACTCGTGGAAACGGGCGTCATCTCGCCCGTCATCGTCGTCGGCGCCTGGTCCACGGACGAGCGTGGGCCCGAGTACTCGCCCTGGCACGGCGCCCCCGAGTACGCGCGCTTCCTCATCGAGGAGTTGATTCCGCGTGTCAACTCGGAGTTTCGCACCCTGACCGGACCCGAGAACACGGCCCACATGGGCTCCTCGATGGGTGGACTCCTGTCCTTCTACCTCGTCACCTATCACCCGGACGTGTTCGGCTCGTGCGGCTGCGTGTCCACGCACTTCCCGTTGTCCGAGGCCGTGTGGCAGGAAGTCGGGTACGGCACGCCGGGAGAGGTTCCGGACGAGACGCCGTACATCGTCCTCGACATCGAGGCGGGACTGACGGTTCCCGAGGGTGCGCGCTACTGGTTCGACTATGGCACCGAGGGACTCGACGGCGAGTACGGTCCGACGCATGAGGCCCTGCGCGCCAGGCTGCTGGAGCTGGGGCTCGTGGAGGGCGAAAGCTTCCTGATCACCGAGTACCAGGGCGCCGCCCACACCGAGGCCTCGTGGCGGGAAAGGCTCGATGACCCGCTGACGTTCCTGTTCGGTCAGGGCACGGATTAGTGCGTCGATTTCACTTTAGATAACCGACATTAAGTCCCATAATGAATAAACTTCTAGCGATCTCACATGTCGTCGGCCTGGCCCTGCTCGTCGCCTGTTCGTCGCCCACTTCTCCGCCGGGAGGCGCGGCCACCACCTCCGCCACCTGGCTCGATACGGGCGTGTGCTACGAGATCTTCGTCCGCTCGTTCAAGGACAGCGATGGTGACGGCATCGGCGACCTCGAAGGCCTGATCGAGAAGCTCGACTACGTCAATGACGGCGACCCGGACGCAGGCACCGACCTCGGTGCCAACTGCATCTGGCTCATGCCGGTGGCCGAGTCTCCCAGCTACCACGGCTACGACGTCACGGACTACTACACGATCAACCCCGACTACGGTACGAACGACGATTTCCAGCGCTTCACGACCGAGGCGCATCGCCGTGGAATCAAGGTCCTGGTGGACATGGTGATCAACCACATGTCCGACCAGCACCCGATCTTCCAGGAGGCGTTGAACAACCCGGACTCTCCGTACCGGGGCTGGTTCCGCTTCTCCCCCACCCCGGGGCCCGACAACGAATGGGGGGACAACAACTGGCGGAAGTCTCCGGTCCGCGACGAGTACTACTACGGTTTCTTCTCGCACCGAATGCCCGACCTGAACTGGGAGGCCGAGCCGGTGAGGGAGGAGATGAAGAAGACCGCGTCCTACTGGCTCGGTGACATGGGTGCCGATGGGCTACGCCTCGACGCGGTGTGGCACTTGATGGAGGGGCCGGACGGACAGGCGGGGCACGTATCTCGTACGCACGAGATGCTCCGCGAGTACGGTGACTACGTGCGCTCGACGCACCCCGGCTCCTACACCCTGGGAGAGGTCTTCGATGGCTCCGACGCCATCTTCGCCTATTACCCGGACCAGCTCGACGCTTTCTTCGCGTTCGGGGTGTCGGGTGGGATTCTGGACGCCGTCCAGACGGGAAACGGGACCGCGATGCTCGACGCGGTCGTCCGCATGCAGAACCAGGTCCCGAACGAGCGGTGGGCCCCGTTTCTCAGGAACCACGATCAGACGCGCACGCTCACGGTCCTCGGCGGAGACATCGATGGCGCGCGCCTGGCGGCCACCTTCCTCCTCACGCTGCCGGGCCTGCCCTTCGTGTACTACGGCGAGGAACTCGGGATGACCGGCGACAAGCCGGATCCGCGGCTCCGCACGCCGATGCACTGGGATCTTGGCCCTTCGGCGGGGTTCACTACGGGCACGCCCTGGGAACCGCTGCAGCCGGACTGGCAGACGGCCAACGTCGAGGTGCTCGAAGGAGAGGAAGGCTCGATCCTCTCGCTCTACCGGCAGCTGATCCGGCTTCGAGTGGAGAACCGGGTCCTGGGGGCGAGCGCGGAGCTCGTGCCTCTGCGCAGCAACACGCACGGCGTCGTGGCCTACCTGAGACGCGGCGAGGGAGACGCAGCGCTCGTGGTGGCGAACCTGGGCACGGAGCCGCTGGCCGACGTGGACTTGTGGTCGGATGCTGAGACGCTCACCCCGGGAGACTACGCGCCCGAGATCCTGTTTGGTGAAGGCGACGCCGCGCCGCTGGCGGTGGGGGCGAACGGCCGGCTCGAGGGCTACGTCCCGCTGGCCACGCTGGAGCCGCGGCGGGCCTACGTATTCTTGCTCTCGCAGCTCGACTAGCCTGAGGGTAGCTCCTGAACCGGAGGGCGCATGACCATGCAGCATCTTCAGGATCTGTTCCACATGTCGAAGCTCACGTATCTGGCTCACTGCAATCGGGTCTCCGGGCCCGGCTCCGAGGATGAGGAATGAACCGCCTGCTGCTCCTGATTGGTCTCGTCGGCATCGCCCCCGGGTTCACTACTTCCCTGCCCGCCCAGGAGGCCGCTGGCGACGACGTACCGGTCCGCGTCGACGAGCAGGGCGTGATGCGCTGGACCGAAAGCGGCGAGGAAGTCTCCCTGTTCGGCGTCAATTACTCCACGCCCTTCGCGCATGCCTTCCGGGCGCACGGATACCTCGGGGTCGATCGAAAGCGGGCCATCGACGCCGACGTTCTGCACATGCAGAGGCTGGGGCTGGACGCGTACCGGATCCACGTGTGGGACCGGGAAGTCAGCGATCGCCAGGGCAACCTGGTCGAGAACGACCACCTGGACCTGCTCGACTACCTGATGGCGAAACTGGCCGAGCACGGGATCAAGGCGCTGCTCACGCCCATCGCCTGGTGGCCGGCCGGATACCCGGAGCGCGACCCCGGTTCCGAGGGGTTTTCCGAGGGTTACGACAAGTCGGAGATGAGCGTCGACCTGGAGGCTCGCCGCGCGCAGGCCAACTACCTGGGGCAGTTCATCAACCACCGGAACCCGTACACGGGTCTGACGTACGCCGAGGACCCCAACCTCATCGCGATCGAGATCTTCAACGAGCCCAGGCACCCGGCGGGCCCCGAAGAGACCACCCGCTACATCGACGCCATGGCGAGCGCGCTGCGGGAAGCAGGTCTCCGAAAGCCGATCTTCTACAACATCAGCGAGAACTTCACGGATGAACACGGCCATGCCGTGTGCTCGGCCCAGATCGAGGGCGTGAGCCACCAGTGGTATCCCACCGGCCTGGTGAGGAACAGCGCTGTGGGCGGAAACATGCTCCCCAACGTCGATCGCTACACGATCCCGTACGCGGACTTCCCCGAGTGCCGGGACAAGGCGCGCATGGTGTACGAGTTCGACGCGGCCGACGTCGGCGGCTCGTACATGTATCCGGCGATGGCGCGCGCCTTCCGGGGAGCCGGTTTCCAGTGGGCCACCCAGTTCGCATACGACCCCCTGGCCATGGCCTACGCGAATACCGAGTACCAGACGCACTTCCTGAACCTGGTCTACTCGCCGAAGAAGGCCATCAGCTTCCTGATCGCGGGCGAGGTCTTCCGCCGGACCCCACGCGGCGCCTCGTACGGCACGTATCCTGAGAGCGAGCGCTTTGGCCCCTTCCGCGTGAGCTTCGAAGAAGATCTCAGCGAGATGGTCACGGACACGGAGTTCTTCTACTCGAACAGCTCCGACGCAGTCCCGCCGTCGCCGGCGGATCTCGAGCACGTGGCGGGCGTGGGCTCGTCGGCGGTCGTGAAATACGACGGCTCGGGAGCCTACTTCCTGGACAAGCTGGCGGACGGGGTCTGGCGCCTGGAGCTGTACCCGGACGTGGCATGGGTGCACGACCCGTTCACGCGCCCGAGCCTGGATCGGGAGGCGGCGCGCGTGATCTGGCGGGACCGGCCCATTCGGATCACGCTGCCGGATCTCGGCGACGATCTGGCCGCCCGCCCGATCGGCGACACGGAATCGTACTGGCCGACGGCCAGGGGTACGACGCTCGACGTGCAGCCGGGAGTCTACCTGGTCACCCGGTCGCGAACCGGAGCCCGGTCCTGGACGGCCGATACCGTGGTCGCGGGCCGGCGCCTGGGGGCGTTCGTGGCCCCACCGTCGTCTGATGCTCCGCTGGCCGTGATTCACGAGCCGCCCGCGGAGCTGTCGGCCGGAAGCCCGTTCACAGTGAAAGCCGAGGTGGTGTCGCGAAGCCAGGTGGACTCGGCCGTCGTGTTCGTCCGCCGGCTCGGAACGTGGGGTCGCCCACCTCGCGTCAACATGGATCCGGTGGGCGCCTTCGGGTACGAAGCGGAGGTACCACCCGAGTTCGTGCGTGAGGGCCTGGTCGAATACACGATTTCCGTCTACGAGGGCGAGACGGTCCGCACGTTCCCCGGCCCGGAGGGCGGCGAGCGCGGACATCCGTTCCAGTGGGACTTCACGGGCAGCCAGCGGTGGCGGGTTCCGATCGTCGCCGCGGACGCGCCGATCCTGTTGTTCGACGGTCAGCGCGACCTGGACCACGTGCTGTATCCACATCCGTGGTCGTACGTGCCGTTCCGCACGGATCTGGCCCCGGGCAGTGAGCCCGGGCGGCTGGCCTTGGGCGCGCACGTGGAGGACTTCACTCCGTCACCCCACCACTTCGCCGTGCGGACCTTCCTGCCCGAGACGCAGCGTACGCGCCTGGGCGACGCACCCGCGGCTGGTGTGCTGCGGGTTCGCGCACGCGCCGCAGACCGTCCGACGGATCGCATGGAAGTGGCCCTCGTGGAGAGGGACGGGAGCGCCTGGGGTACGGTCCTCAAACTGACCGACGAGTGGCAGGACTTCGAGGTACGTGTGGCCGATCTGCGACCCGTGCCGCTGGCCCTTCTGCCACGGCCGTATCCGCAGTTCCTTCCGTATCTCCTGGAGGTCGCAACGGGCCGTGAGGGCCCCCGGGTCACCGAGCTCGACGGGGTGCAGTTCTCCGTCAGCGAAGGCCTGTTCGGGGGGGACGAGTCCGAGGGAGCGCACGGCTTCCAGGTGGAGCGCGTGGTCCTTCAGGCAGAAGACTGATCTCAGAACCCAAGCACTGAGTTGACATGAAGAGACGCGAATTCGTTCGGCACACGGCTGCCGCGGGCACGGTGCTGGCCGTAGCCCCGACGTGGACCGCCGGTTGCCGGGGGCGGAAGCTCCCGGCGGGCGCATCCCGCCTCGACCTGGACCCGGGCTGGCAGTTTCTGCTCGGAGATGCCGAGGGCGCGGAGTCGCACGCATTCGACGACGGGAGCTGGGCGCCCGCGGCCCTCCCGCACACCGCTCGCGTCGAGAGCCTGGTGACTGGCCCGCCAGGCAGCGACACCTTCCAATGGCAGGGCACCTGCTGGTACCGCAAGCGCTTCTCGCTCGGTCCCGAGACCGCCGGACGAAAGGTGTTCCTGAACTTCGACGGGGCCATGAACGTGGCCGACGTGTGGCTGAACGGAGAGCACCTGGGTCGTCACATGGGAGGCTGGCTTCCCTTCGGATTCGACATTTCGGACCGGGTGCGGACGGACGAAGAGAACCTCGTGGCGGTCCGCCTCGACAACCGGGACAACCCGGTCACCGGGCCGAAGCCGCTTCCGCAGCTCGACTTCAATCCGTACCACGGGCTGTATCGCGGCGTTCATCTCATCGTGAAGGACCCGCTCCACATCACGGACCCCATCCTGGCGGACAAACCGGCCAGCGGGGGACTCTTCGTTACCTATCCGGACGTATCGCTCGAACAGGCAACGGTGCGCGCGCAGGTGCACGTTCGGAACGACGGGCCGGCGGCCCGGGAGTTCGGGGTGCGGGTGCGCCTGTTCGACGCCGAGGGACGCACGGCCGCCGCTGTTCTCTCCGCCCCCACTGTCCTCGCGCCCGGCGAGGACCGGGAGGTCACGCGGGATCTCCAGGTCCTGGCTCCGCGACTGTGGAGCCCGCGGTCCCCCGACCTCTACACCCTGCACGCCGAGATCGTGGAGGATGAGACCGTCGTTGATGATGAGATGACCCGGGTCGGGATTCGGCGCATCGAGATCACGAAGGACGGATTCCGGATCAACGGCGAGCGGATGTTCCTGCGCGGCACCAACCGTCACCAGGAGTACCCGTACGTCGGCTATGCGCTGTCCGACGCGGCGCAGTACCGGGACGCTCGCAAGATCAAGGACGCGGGCTTCGACTACATCCGGCTCTCGCACTACCCCCACTCCCCCGCCTTCATGGACGCGTGCGACGAGCTGGGGCTGGTGGTGATGGACTGCATCCCGGGCTGGCAGTTCTTCAACCGGGAAGATCCGGAGTTCACCGAGATTCAGTACGAGAACTGCCGGCGCATGCTGCGGCGGGACCGAAATCATCCGTGCGTCATCCTGTGGGAGGTATCGCTCAACGAGACCTGGATGCCGGACGAGTTCATCCAGGTGACCCACGCGATCGGACACGAGGAGTACCCCGGCGACCAGACGTTCACCTGCGGGTGGACCGAGGGCTACGACGTGTTCATCCAGGCCCGCCAGCACGGAGGCTGCCGCGACGTCACCGATCGCTCGTGCGTGATCAGCGAGTACGGCGACTGGGAGTACTACGCGCAGAACGCGGGGCTCGACCAGGAAGCGTGGGCCGACCTCGCGCCCGACGAGGCCAACAGCAGGCAGCTGCGATGGCACGGCGAAGCCGCCCTGCTGCAGCAGGCCACGAACTTCCAGGAAGCGCACAACGACAACCTGAAGACGATCGCCTTCGCCGACGGCCTGTGGGTGATGTTCGACTACAACCGCGGGTACGCCCCGGACATCGAGTCCTCGGGGTGCATGGACCTGTTCCGGCTCCCGAAGTTCTCGCGCGAGCTCTTCCGCAGTCAGCGACCCGCGGCCGAGCGGCTACGGGCCGCCGAGTCCGGCCCCATGGTCTTCATCGCGAGCTACTGGACGCCCGAATCGAGCACGGACGTTCGCGTGTTCAGCAACTGCGATGAGGTGGAGTTGAGACTGAACGGTACATTGTTTGAGCGTCGGGGCCCCGACGAAGACCGGCTCTCAACGCATATCAAACACCCGCCGTTGACGTTTCATATGAAACGTTTTGAGCCGGGCGTGCTGGAAGCGATCGGCTACATCGGCGACCGCGAAGCGGCCCGGCACACGCTCCGCACACCGGGCGCGGTGGAGCGGCTCGAGCTCCGGATCGACGAGAGCGATCGCCCGTTCGGACGAAACGGCAAGGACGTCGCCTTCCTGCACGCCGAGCTCCGGGACGCGAACGAGACGCTCGTCCCCGGCGCCTGGGAAAACGTCTCCTTCGGCGCGGCCGGCGACCTCGAGCTCATCGGCGCCAACCCGTTCTCGTCCGAGGCCGGCATCGCCAGCATCCTCGTGCAGACGGAGGTTGCGCGGCCCCGCGGCGCGGTGTACGCCCTGTGCCTTGCCCGGGACGGCGAGCGAGTCCACATCCTGGGCGCCGCTCTTCCCTTAGGCGAAGCGCCGAGTGATTACGAGGTCCGGGCCACCACCGACGGGAGCGATCCTGAGACGGGGGCGGTCCATCGCGCCGGACCGGCGATCGGGGCCGAACGCGTGAGGGCCGCCCTGTTCGTCGACGGCCGCCGCATCGTCGAAGCCGATACGGAATCACCCAGATTCAGAATCGCCGGGAGCATCGCTCCCTAGCCGCTGCCGTTGGTGAACAGGCTGGACCGCGCGGCTTGCGTGATCGCGACCACGGCGGGGTGCACGATGCGCCGCTCGGCTGAGATGGCGTAGAAGCGCTCTCGGATTTCGTCGATACGGCCCACGAGCTCCATGTCATAGTGACGACACACCTGCGCTTCCACGACCGACGGGATGGCGATCAGGCCGGCGCCTTCCTGTCCGAACACCTTGAGCACGGCGCTGTCTTCCAGTTCGGCCACGGGAGTCGGGCGCACGTCGTTCGACTCGAACCAGCGGTCCATGGCCTGCCGCAGGGCCGTGTTCGGCGTCGGGAGGAGAAACGGGGCCGCGTCCAGAGCGGCAGGAAATCCGTCTCTGTAACGCGCCGCCAGCCGCGGCGCCGCGAGGATGCTGATCCCGCAGTCGCCCAGCGGATGGTTGTACGCCTTCACAGCGAGCGGTCCGGGCAGTGGGGCGTCGCTCAGCACGAGATCCAGCGTGTGCAAGGCGAGATCGGCAAACAGCTTGTCGGGACGGTCCTCCAGCACCGTCAGCCGCACCGGACGATCGAGACGGAGAGCGGGGGCCACCAGGTGGTAGACCACGAGCTTGGGCAGCGCCTGTACCATGCCGACGTTGAGCCGAAGTGGACGCTCGCTCGGTTGACCCCGAACTGTCTCGGCGAGCTCTCTGCCGAGGCCGAAGATCTCATCGGCGTACCGATAGACGAGCCGGCCCACGTCGGTCAGAGCGAGCGTGCGGCCGCTCTTCCGCAGGAGCTTCTCACCCAGTTCCTTCTCGAGGGCCCGGATCTGGGCGCTGACCGCCGGCTGGCTTACACCCAGCAGAAGGGCAGCTCGGGTGACGCTTCCCTCCTTCCCGACGGCCCAGAAGTGCTCCAGACGCTTGTAGTTAAGTCGTTCCATCGCGTTCCAGCGCCTTCATGGACGCGACCGACCGCGGCACCTCGCCCCCAGGAGGGCGCGAGGTGCGCAGCGGCGGTTCGAAGCGTCAGCCCGAGATGCGACTGCCCTCAGGACTCCATCCACGTGACAAGTCCGGTCGCCAGGTCGTACACACCACCCACGACCGCCAGGTCACCGCTCTGCACGAGCTCGGAAATCACACTGCTCCTCTCGAGGATGTCGTTCATGGTTCGACGAACGTTCTCCTCGATGGCGGCCTGGATCACGGCGGCCTCGTCGGGGTCGGTGGTTCCCATGGCCTGGATCTCCCGGACCTGGGCCAGCACCTCGTCGAAGTTGTCGAGCATGGCGGTCAGGTTACCGAGCTCCACTCCGGCGACAGCGCCCTTGATCGCGCCGCAGCTGGTGTGCCCCAGCACGACGATCAGGGGGGTTCCGGCTACGGCGGTGGCGAACTCCAGACTGCCGAGCAGGTCTTCGTTCTCGAAGTTCCCTGCCACGCGACCGACGAACAGATCACCGATCCCCTGATCGAAGATGATCTCGGGCGGAACCCGGGAATCCACGCACCCGAGCACTGCCGCCTTCGGATACTGGCCGTCCGCCGTGGCCGCCGCCTGAGCGTTGTAGTCGCGCAGCGTCAGCTGTCCGTCGACAAATCTCTGGTTGCCGGCCTTGAGCTGCTCGAAGACCTGCTCCGGCGTAAGCGCCGCCTGCATGTCCGCGGTCAGCACCTCGCGTACCGGCTCCGCTTCCGGTGTGGTCTCGGCCGTGTCGTTGCTCGCCGGGGCACACGCGAGGCTCCCCGCTGCGAGCGCGAGTACGAAAACTCCGATATGGAACTTCATCGTTACCCACTCCTTGTTCGGTGATTCGACTTCATGTGAGGCCGCTCTGCGCGCCAGCCTTGACCTAGAATATCGCTGGACAAACATAAGAGCAACCCAGTAAATGATACACGTTTCATAACTCCTGCTTATGTGTTGGCGCTGCGCGCATTCGGCCACGCGGGTCCGCTTGTCGGAGCAGGGAGTCCCTCATGGAAGACCCGAGCGGATAGTCTGGCCGACACCTGCCGATCCGGGTTATTGTGCCCGCTACGTGCCGTACACTCGTCAGGTCTCTCCCGCGGGAGTCCCAAGAATGAACAAGGTTCGGTCGTTCTCCCTGCTTTTGGTCTCGCTCTTCCTCTGCACGGCACACGCGGTCGCCCAGGATCGGCACGAACTTCCCCGGCAGCGGCTGCTCGCCGACTACGGTTGGACCTTTACGACCGGCGATCCCGTGGGAGCCGAGCAGCCTGCGTTCGATGACTCCGGCTGGCGCTCGGTCGACCTGCCCCACGACTGGAGCATCGAGGGCCCGTACGACGAGGCCGCCGCCACTACCGGCCGGGGCGGATATCTGCCCACGGGCGTTGGCTGGTATCGGCGGTCGTTCACGCTTCCCGAAGGCTCGGATGGACAACAGGTGTGGATCGAGTTTGACGGCGTGTACCAGAACAGCGACGTGTGGATCAACGGGCAGCACGTGGGTCACCGTCCGTATGGCTACGTCAGCTTCTACTACGATCTCACACCGCATCTTCGGGCCGGTGAGAACGTGATCGCGGTCCGGGTCGACAACTCACGCCAGCCGAACAGCCGCTGGTACTCGGGCAGCGGGATCTACCGCCACGTGTGGCTCACGATGACCGATCCCCTGCACGTGGCTCAATGGGGCACCTTCGTGACCACACCCGAGGTGGACTCGACCCGCGCCGCTCTGGAGGTGCGCACTCGAGTCACAAACGACGGACCCAGCGTGCGGCGTGGTGAGCTGCTGTCCATCGTACTCGACGAATCCGGTGCGGAAGTGGCGCGTACGGTAGCCCCCTTCACGCTGAACGCGGGTGGCGAGGCGACCCTGGTCCAACGGGTTACGGTCGACACCCCGGCCCTGTGGTCGCTCGAGTCCCCGACTCTCTACTCCATGAAATCCACCGTGCTGGAAGCCGGTGGCAGGACCGTGGACGAGGCGCTGACACCGTTCGGGATCCGGCACATCGCGTACGACGTCGACCGCGGCTTCCTGCTCAACGGCGAGCGCGTGAAGATGCTGGGCGTCAACCTGCATCACGATGGCGGCCCGGTGGGCGCCGCCGTCCCCGAGGCCGTGTGGGAGCGCCGCCTGCTGAAGCTGAAGGCGATGGGAGTGAACGCCATCCGCACCGCGCACAATCCGCCGGCGTCCGAACTCCTGGACATGTGCGACCGCATGGGCTTCCTCGTGATGAACGAGGCCTTCGACGAGTGGACGCATGGCAAGGTGGAATTCGGCTACCACCAGTACTTCGGCGAATGGGGCGAGCGGGATCTCATCGATTTCATGCGCCGGGACCGCAACCATCCGTCGGTCGTGCTGTGGAGCCTGGGCAACGAGATCGGGGAGCAGCACGCGCCAGGCGGAGAAGAGGTGCTGGCGATGCTGGTCGACATCGCGCACAGAGAAGACCCCACCCGGCCGGTTACGACCGGAAACGACCACATCTACGCCGACGACGGGGCCACCACGGTCGAGTTCATGGAGCTGCTGGACATCGTTGGCTACAACTACGTGGATCGCTGGCACGAGCGCCGTGAACTGTATGCCACCCAGGATCGTCACGAGCACCCCGACTGGAGGTTCATCGGCACCGAGAGCAGCGTGGTGCGGGGAACCCGGGGTGAGTACATGCTGCCCGACGATTCGATGAAGGTGCGGCCGTTCTACACGGCGACCATGATCCGCCCCGCGCAGCTGTGGAAGTTCGTGGCCATGAACGACTGGTTCGTCGGGGACTTCATGTGGACCGGCGTCGACTACCTGGGCGAGGCCCGCTGGCCCCGGAAGAACTCCACCTCCGGCGTGCTCGATCTCGTGGGCTTCCCGGACGACGGGTACTTCTTCTACCAGAGCCAATGGACCGACGAGCCGATGATCCACCTGTTCCCGCACTGGAACTGGGAGGGACGCGAGGGGAGGTTCATTCCCGTGCTCGCCTATACCAACGTGGACGCCGTGGAGCTCTACCTGAACGATCGGTTCATCGGGGAGAAGAGGGTCGAGTTCCCGCGCCAGGGGACGACGGGTAGTTGGAACGGCTACGCACAGCCGCTGGTGTTCCCCAACACCGCAGACCTGCACATGTCGTGGGACGTCCCCTACGAGCCCGGCGTCCTGCGAGCCGTGGGTAAGGTGAACGACGAGGTCGTCGTCACCCGGGAGGTCCGGACGGCCGGAGAGGCCGCGGCGCTGCGCGTGAGAGTGGACCGGTCGCAGATCTACTCGGGGATCCGGGACGTGGCCCACGTCGAAGTCGAAGTGGTGGACGCCGACGGCGTGGTGGTTCCCTCGTCAGACCACCTGGTGCAATTCGCGGTCGAGGGCCCGGCGCGTCTCCTGGCCGTCGGTAACGGCAACCCCACCGACTACAGCTCGTACCAGGCGTCAGAGCGCCACGCGTTCCACGGAATGCTGTTGGGCATGATCCAGAGCATGGATGAGGTGGGGCAGGTGCGGGTGACGGCGCGCGCGGATGGACTCGAATCGGCGTCGGTCGGCATCACGGTGGTGCCCGGCGAGGGACCGCCGCGGCTGGACTGAGGGCTACTGCTCAAACCCGAAGCGCCCGGTCCGAAGACCGGGCGCTCGTGTCAGGAACGATCCAACGTTGGCCCCGTGAACAGAGGGGACCGTCAGTTCCCCGGGGGCGCGACCCCGCTGGGTCCGTAGTTCCAGATGTCGCGGTAGATCTTCCACCCATCGGCGGTCTTCACCAGGGCGTTCATCCAACGACCGCTGAACTCGACCGCCGTCCCATCTTCTGCGGTTCCCATCAGCTTGAACGAGCCCCACTGGGAGCCGGACTTTCCGTCGACCATCCCGCCGTAGGCCTGCAGTTCGATGCTCACGCCGGCGTAGTTCTCGACGTCCGCGGCGATCTCTGCTGCCCCGCGCTGGAACTCCCCCACGGGTGGCATCCGGATCGCGTCGTCCGCGTACAGGGCGCCGACCCCTGCGGCATCCCCCGCGTTGAAGGCCTCTGCCCATCTGGGAATGAGGTCCGAGAGTTCCTCGGGTACCTGCGCCTGCGCGGGCTGAGACCATGCCCCGACGATCAACAGCGAGAGTGCAGCGAGAATTGTCCTGCGCATAAACGAGCCTCCTGATTGTGACGGTCCTGCCGCTAGGAAATATGCGCCACGGAAATCAATCCGTCGCGGACAGTCAACCTGTGGATCGTGGAATCCGGTCATGGGGCATGGCGATCCGCTCGCGAGTGCTGGCCCCGATCCCGTGAGCGAACGACATTGTCATCCAGCCCGACGTCAAGGAGAGACAATGAGATATCCCAGCACGCGATCCCTGGTCTTCAGCGCCCTTTTGTTCGTCGCAGCCTGCGCAACGGACGCTCCCGAGTCGACCGAGCCAGTCGCCGACGCGATGGCTGTTCCCGCCTGGTCGAAGGACGTGGTATGGTACCAGGTCTTCGTGGAGCGCTTCCGCAACGGCGACCCTTCGAACGACCCCACCCTGGACGACATGGTGGGAGCCTGGCCCGACCTTCGACCCGACGGCTGGGAGCCAACGCCGTGGACGCAGGACTGGTTTCGACAGGAAGACTGGGCCGAGGCCACCGGCGAGCCGTTCTATTACACGGCACAGCTTCGGCGCTATGGCGGTGACCTGCAGGGCGTGATCGACCAGCTCGACTACCTGCAGGACCTGGGCGTGACGGCGATCTTCTTCAACCCGATCAACGATTCCCCGTCCCTGCACAAGTACGACGCCCGCAACTACCGCCACATCGACCGCAACTTCGGTCCGGATCCGGCCGGTGACGTGGCGATCATGGAGGCTGAAGACCCGGCCGACCCTGCCACCTGGACCTGGACGGCCGCGGACCGCCTCTTCCTCGCACTGGTGGACGAAGTGCACCGGCGGGGCATGCGCATCATCGTCGACTACTCCTGGAACCACACGGGCACCCAGTTCTGGGCCTGGCAGGACGTGCTCGCGAAGCAGGAAGCCTCTCCGTACGCCGACTGGTACGAGATCGAGCGGTTCGACGACGCGGCCACGCCGGACACGAACGAATTCACCTACTCCGGTTGGGCCGGAGTGCCCAATCTGCCCGAGTGGCGCAAGATCGGCCGGCCGGAGGGCGCCCGCAGCGGCGCCGTGGACGGCACGCTCGTCCCGGGTGTCCGCGAACTCGTGTTCGACGTCACCCGCCGCTGGCTCGATCCGAACGGTGACGGCGATCCCTCGGACGGGGTGGACGGCTTCCGGCTGGATGTGGCCGAGATCGTGCCCCTCGATTTCTGGCGCGAGTACCGGCGCGTCGTGCGGGAGATCAACCCCGAGGCCTACCTGGTGGGCGAAGTGTGGTGGGAGAAGTGGCCGGAGGCGATGTTCGATACCGCCCCGTGGCTGCAGGGCGACGTGTTCGACGCCGTGATGAACTACCGGTGGTACGAACCGACGCGCAGCTTCTTTGCCAGCGCTCCGCCCTACCTCACCGCATCGCAGTATGTCGCGGCCCTCGACTCGGTGGCCGCTGGCATCCCGGATACGCATCTCCAGGCCATGATGAACCTGACGGCCAGCCACGATTCACCACGATTCGGGACCTCGATCTACAATCCGGGCCGCTACAAGCACCGGGTGAACCCGCGCGAGAACCCGGATTTCAAGATCGACAAGCCGGACCTCAGGACGCGTGAAATCCAGGAGATGATCCTGGTGCAGCAGTTCACCTACATCGGCGCGCCGCACATCTGGTACGGGGACGAGGTGGGCATGTGGGGCGGAGACGATCCCGACCCGCGGAAGCCCATGATCTGGAGCGATCTCGAGTACGAGCCCGAGGTCCTGCACCCGATGGGAGCCACACGGAGGGCGAGCCTGGTGACACCGGACCCGTGGCTACGCGGCGTGTACCAGCGCCTGATCGACCTGCGGCAGGGTCGCCTGCGTCTTTTCGTGGACGGTGACCTCGAGTGGGTTCTCACGAGTGATGCCAACAGACTCCTCGCCTGTCGCCGGAGCCTCGGCGACGAGCAGGTGATTGTCGCGTTCAATGCCTCCGAGGACCCCCAGGAGATCGAAATTCCGGCGGAAAACGGCACCTGGCATACCGTGTATCAAACGGGGCGGTATACGGAGGGAGACGTTGCCGGGATCACAGACGTCGCCAGCGGAACGATCACCGCCCGGTTGGCGCCCTTGTCGGCGCGCGTGTGGGAGCGAGTCCACAATTGAGATGGAGTCAGCGCTTGACGCTGACCGTGAGTGAATACTCGGCCTTCTCGCCGGCGGCGCACGCGAGCGTCGCGAGCCTCACCCCGCCGGCCGGATTCGGATCGCCTGGCCGCCGCCGGGCGCCAGCTTGAGCGTGAGAGTCGAACTCGCGTTCACCGGCTGCTCGGAGATCTCGATCGGCAGCGGGTTGTGGAGCCAGTGCGCTCCCTCGCTGTCGGCATAGATCTCGGCCACGAAGTTCTCGCCCTCCGGCAGGAACGACAGCGTGATGTCGAAGCTGCGCTCCTCCTCGTCCGTGATCGCGGCGAGATACCAGTCGGGCCCATCCCGCTCTTTCCGCAGCACGACCACGAAGTCGCCGATCCTCCCACCCAGCGTCGCGCTGTACTCCCAATCGACGGGAACGTCCCGAATGAACTGAAAGGCCGGCTGCCCTTCGTAGTTCTCGGGCAGGTCCGAGGCCATCTGGAGGGGCGAATACAGCACCAGGTACAGCGCCAGCTGCTTGGCCAGGGTGGTCCGTACCCGCGATTCCTCGGGAAGACGCGGCGACCCGTCGGTGGACGAGATCAGGATATCGAACACGCCGGGCGTGTAGTCCAGCGGGCCGCCGATCAGGCGCGTGAAGTAGAGGATCGTGTGGTGCTCGGGCGGATTTCCCCCGTCGCGTCCCCACGCGTTGTACTCCATGCCTCGCGCGCCCTCCCGGGTCATCATGTTGGGATACGTACGCCGCTCGCCTGTGTCCTTGATGGGCTCGTGCACGTTCAGCATGATCTCGTGCCGCGCCGCCGTCTCGATCACGCGCCTCCAGTGCCGGACCATGTACTGGCCGTGGTGCGCGTGACCCTCGGCCGTCCTGTCGCCCACGTATCCCGTCTTCAGGGCCCGGATTCCGAGGTCCTGGTACAGGGCGAAGGCATCGTCCAGTTGGCGCTCGTAGTTGGCGACTCCCATCGACGTCTCGTTGTGCCCGATCAGGGTCACGCCCCGCTCGCTGGCGTACGCGGCGAGCGCCGGCAGGTCGTAGTCCGGATAGGGCTCGGTGAACGAAAACAGGTCGGCGTTGGCGATCCAGTCGCCGTCCCATCCCACGTTCCAGCCCTCGACCAGCACGCCCCCGAAGCCGTTCTCGGCCGCGAAGTCGATCATGCGGGTCGTATTCTCGGTCGTCGCTCCGTGATCGGGGCCCGAGGCCCAGGTCACGGTGTTGATGTGCATGCCCCACCAGATCCCGACGTACTTCATGGGCTCGATCCAGCTCACGTCCTCCAGGACGTTGGGCGGATTGAGATTGAGCCCGAGCGTCGAGGGCATGAGATCGGCTGCCCGATCCGCCATCTGGATCGTTCTCCACGGCGTCACGAACGGCGTGCGGCCCCGGACCTTGACCCCGTCCGCCCAGGCCGGAAGGGTCACGGACAGGCGGCGTTCCCACGAGCCAGTGAGATTCATCCCCGCGTAATCGACCAGGTTCGCCTCGTGAATCACCAGCACCGGTCCGTCGAGCGTCTCGAGGGTCAGCGGCGTGTGTACCTCGGGGATCGTGCTGGCGGGGGACGAGCGATACAGCAGTTCGTACCGGTGCGTGGGGTCGTTGGCCGGAATCCACCAGGCCCGCGGATCTTCGGCCAGGTGAAACTCCGTCAGCTCGTCCATGATCTCGAACTCGCCGAGGCCCGGCTGTTCGGGAAGCTCGTAGCGGAAGGCGATGCCATCGTCAAAGGCCCGGAAGACCACCACGAACTGACGGCCCGGATCCCCGGTCTCGGCCACGGATACCCGCAGTTCGTTGTGGAAGTCCCGTACCAGCGCCACCTCGCCCCACGGCTGCTCCCATACCTGGTCGCTTGCGTGGCGCTCCGAGCCGGTGATCTCGAGACCTTCGTAGAGGGGCGGCGCTCCGCGGAACTCGAATCCGAGCCTGGACGGCAGCAGCACTTTCTGCCCGTCGCGTTCCAGCGCATAAACCAGGCCGCCGTCCACCACGCCGAGGGTCACCACGTTGCGCTCGTCGGGAGAGATTAGCTCCAGCGCGTCCTGGGCCCGGGCGCCGGGGCTGACCGTCAGAAGTGCTGCCGCCGCAATCCCGATCGCCGTCGCCGCGCGCCGGAGGTGGAGTCTGTTTCTGTCTATCTCGTTCATCGTACGTATTTCCATTGAGTTAGCCGGCGAGTCCCAACGGGCTGAACAGGAAGTAGAACAACAGTGCCGTAGCGATCACGAGCACTCCGCCGATCTTCGCGATGCCCGACGTCTCAAGCTCGATCGCCGTGTTCTGCTCGAAGACGATCGGCTCGGCCCGCGGCTTCACCAGTGTGATCCCAGCCATGACGATCAGGCACAGGGCGAAGCACACGGCCATCCGGTTCAGGAACTGGATGTCCGGAACCGCGACCTTCAGCAGGCCGTAGGCCACGATGTTCGTCAACAGCCCGGCGGTGCCGCACACGGCGGGACCCCGTCGAATCAGCAGCCCGAAGGCGAACACGGCCAGGATGCCGGGAGAGATGAAGCCCTGCCCTTCCTGGATGATCGTGAAGATGCTGTTGCTGATGGCCGGGTTGCCGAGCTGCGGGGCGAGGAGTACCGCCACGATGCCGAAAGCCACCACGGCGAAACGGCCGACCTTTACCGTCGCCGCCTGGCTGGCGCTCGGCTTGATGAACTTCTTGAAGACGTCCATCGAGAAGATGGTGGAGGCGGCGTTCAGCATGGCCGCCAGCGAGCTGACCACCGCGCCGAGCAGAGCGGCGAGCACGAAGCCGACGATGCCCACGCCCTGCGGCAGGACGTTGCCCAACAGTTGGGCCAGCGCCGTGTCGTACTTGAACGCGATCATCTTCTCGGATGTGGTGAGTCGGCCGGCCGCGCTGGCAGCCTCCCTGACACCCGCGTTGAACGCGTCGATCTCCTCCGCGAGCCCCGGGTTCACGGCAGCCCACGACTGGTCCTCGGTGACGAAGACCGTGAACTCGCCGGACCGGGAGCTACTGACCTCCGACCGGGTGATGGGCAGCACGTACGGATTTTGGGTCTCGATCGTGCCCGGGGCTCCTGCATCCGGGAAGACGGCCAGCAGGTACCGGCCGGTTGGCCAGGCCGCCATCTCCTCATTCGTGGGCGCGTCGGCCGTGTCCACGAACTCCGTGGCCGGGTTCGCGTCCAGGTAGATGGCCATGCTGCTGGCGGTGGCACCGCGAGCCTCCACGCGCATGTCGTTCGAGTAGAGATTGAAGGCGATGATCCCCGGGACCACGATCACGAAGGGGATCAGCAGTTTCATGAGCGCCGCGAAGACGATGCCCTTCTGTCCCTCGGCCAGCGAGGCCGACCCCAGGGTGCGCTGTGTGATGTACTGGTTCAAACCCCAGTAGTAGAAATTCGGGATCCACAGCCCGATCATCAGGGCGGTCCAAGGCAGAATCGTATCCGACGCGGGCAGGAACATGTTCATGCGGGGTCGGTTGAGGTCCCAGAACCGTTCGACCGCGCCCGCATCGGGTGAGAGAGCCTGGATGCTGACGGCCCCGGTCTTGACGTTGACCACGGTCGCGGCCTCCGTGGCCATCCCGAGCTTCTGGAAGGCGAACCACAGGATGACCGCGCCCCCGAGGACCAGTGCGCTGCCCTGGATCAGGTCGGCCCAGGCGCACGCCTTGAGACCGCCCGCGGTGACGTAGGCCATCGCGATCACGCCTATGATCAGCGACCCGGTGGCCAGGCTCACGGACATGCCCGCCTTGCCCGCCAGCGTGCTGATGACCAGGGCACCCGAATAGGTGACCGCTCCCAGCAGAAGCAGGTAGATCATGATCGTGGCCACGGCCATGATGGTGCGAGCCGTGCCGCTGTACCGGACTTCCAGGAACTCCGGCATGGTGTAGATCCCGGTGCGCAGGAAGTACGGTAGGAAAGCGAATGCCACGATCACCAGGGTGATGGCCGCCATCCACTCGTAGCTCGCGATCGCGAGGCCCACGTGGCTGGCCGCATTGCCGCTCATCCCCACGAACTGCTCGGTGGAGATGTTGGAGGCGATCAGCGAGAACCCGATGAGCCACCACTTCAGATCGCGCCCGGCCAGGAAGTAGTCCTCGCTTCCCTTCTCGCTCCGGCTCTGGTACAGGCCCACGCTGACGACCGTCACGACGAAGGCCACGAAGATCAGTATATCCCATAGGGAAATCTGAAAGGAGTCAGGATTCATAACGCTTCCCAGTAGTCAGAGATGTCACTTCCGCAACCACACGAGGAACGATCCACCCTGGACGCGCAGGTCGTGCGTCCCGCCCGGAATCAGGGCATACTCGCTCTCGATGCCGTCGAGGTCCACACCGTATCGGCCCACCACCTGCATCCACTCGCCGTCCGGGAGATCGAAGCTGAACATCCCGTCGTACTGTCCACTGTTGGCCAGCACGAGGACCCGGTCCCCCACCACGTAGCCAAGCAGGGTCTCCTCGTCCGGCGTGATCCAGCGGTAGTGCCCCTCCGGCACGTCGGCGATCCGGAACACGCTGCCATGGTCCGACATGCGGAGCGCCAGCAGCCCGCGCCAGAAGTCCCGCATCTGAAGGTGGTCGGATCCGGGCGCCAGGCTGTCCCACAGAAATCGGTTGGGGGCCCGCACGTTGTAGGTGTCGTCCCGGCCCTTGAAATGGATGGGCCCGCTGGCCGTCTCCACCGCGTGCTCCTCGTGCGGCGCCAGCCCCTTGGAGCGCAGCATCTCGGTGCCGCCGTGCAACACCACCGGTCCGGCCGACGTGAGCAGCAGGCCCGCAGCGACCCGCATGGCACCCATGTCCACGCCCTCCAGCCCATTGTGATCGTCGTTCGAGGCGTACCGGTCGGCGAGGGCCCAGTTGTCGTGGATGTCGAGGTACGAGATCCCGTCCGTGGAGCGGGGCTCCTCGTCGTAGTGATTGGGGAGCGCCTGGATCACCGCGGCCCGGGCAGATCCGTTTCCGCCGGCCCAGCCCCGGTCGTCGATGGCGAACGGACTGCCTTTGAAGGCGTTTCGCGCGTCGTCCTGGAAGAAGGTGATCGGGGCGTCTTCTTTGTACCACGACCACTCGGGGTTCGCGGCCACGTCCGGATCGCTGGGCGCGATCCACGGCTCGCCGTAGATGATCAGGTCCGCCGGAAGCTCTCGCTTCACCCTGAGCAGCGTCTGCTTGTCGATCTGCCCGGCGAGGTCGATGCGGAAGCCGTCCACCCCGAGGTGGTCCACCCAGTGGCGGAGCTGGTCCACGATCCACTGCTGCACCATCGGCCGTTCCTCGGACTTCGTCTCGTTTCCGAAGGCCCCGATGTGCTCCAGGTCATCGTCGGTACGGTAGTAGTACGGCAGGTCCAGCACGTTGAAATTCAGGAGCAGGTGCCGATCGTCCATGTTTTCGCCGGTGTGGTTCGGCACCACGTCGATCACCACGGCGATCCCCCGTTCGTGGAACGCTCGCACCAGCGCCTTGAACTGCTCCCGCTCCTGCCCCGGGTCGGTGTCCCGCGACCGGAACCGACTCTCGACGGCGAAGGCGTGGGTCGTTCGATACCCCCACTGGTAGTTCTCGCGATCGATCCCCATGTCCCGGGCGAAGTCGTCATCCTCGAACGCTTCCCGCCACTCGTCATCCGGGTAGTGCAGGTACTCCTGCACCGGCATCAGATGGACCACATTCACCCCGAGGTCCACCAGGTAGTCGAAGCCGATGGGCTCCCCGTGCGCGTTCGTGAGGCCCGGGCGGGCCATGGCGGGCAAGGTCCCCGTCTCCACCTCCGCCACCGGCAGAAGGTCGGTGAAGTCCTGCACGTGCACTTCGTAGGCGACCACGTCTTCCATGACGGGTCGTCCACCGACGACCGGGGGAGGCGGCGGTCCGTCCCGCCACACCAGCGACTTCCCGTGCGAATCGTCGTTGACGAGGGCGTAGGGGTCGGAAATGTGAACCGGGTGCGTCTCCCAGAACCAGTTTCCGGGGTCGGCCGGACCGTGCACCGTGAAGTCGTACCACCGGCCGCGCAGGTCGCCATCCTCCGTGGCTTCCCACACGCCGTCCTCGTCCGCCTGCATGTCGATGACCTTGAGGGCCCGCTCGGATCCGTCGTTTCGATCCCCGTACAGGTAGAGCCGGACCCCGGTCGCCCGCGGCGAGAACACCCGGAACGTGGTCGTCGCGCCACCGTCCGATACCACGGCGCCCAGGGCCTTGTCGGAGTGGATCTCCCGGAACAGGGGGTCCCGGCGGACCAGCGTCCGAAGGCCGGACTCGGGGATCTCCAGGTAGTGCACACGCATGGGATCGACCGGAGCCTCGGGCACCACCTGAGCGCCGGCGTCGCCCTCGGGCCGCACATCCGCGATCGGGATCTCGAGTCCCGAGCCGTCGGTCAGTCGGTAGGCCGAAGCCGAGTCAGGTCGCTCGGCTCCCTCGAGCGTGAGTCGGATCGCGCTGGGGCCATGGATCTCGGCCCGGAAACGTGTCGTCAGGTCTTCCTCCCGTTCGTTC
>JBATJK010000103.1:0-2719 GCA_049668445.1 Gemmatimonadota bacterium | reverse complement strand
CCACATGGGCGCCCGCTTCGCTCAACTTCCGACCGACGACTTGCCCACCTACTCCGTCGGCGGTGTCAGCTTCTCCATTACCTGGTCCAGGCTGAAGCTCGCCGCCTTCTGGCGCGGCGGATACTCCTGGAACGTCGCCAGGAAACTCCCGACGTAGGACTGCGCCGGAACCATGAAGAAGACGTGGTCCAGCAACCAGTCGTAGTAGGTGTTGGAAGTCAGTTGGGCCCGCTCGTACGGATCCCGCCTCAGGTTGAACATCAAAGGCACCCGAAGAGGCGTGAAGGGGTTCGCCCACGCCTCAAAGGTGGCCTCTATGCGCTGCTCCATGAAAATCAGCTTCCAGTCGGCGTAGCGCAGGGCTGTAAGGTCACCGTCGTCCGAGAAATAGAAGATCTCATCGCGTGGGCTGACTCCCGTCCCACCGGTGAGAAGCGGCAGAATGTCATAGCCGTCCAGGTGCACCTTGTAGGACCGGCCGAGCGCCGACGACTGCCAGCCGTCCAACAGGTCTTCCTTGATGTCCGCGTTTCCGGCGACGGCCGCGAAAGTGGGTAACCAGTCCATGTGGTGCACGATCTCGTTCGTTACGGAGCCGGCGGGAATCTGGCCCGGCCAGCGGACCATGGCCGGCACGCGCCAGCCGCCCTCCCAGTTCGTGTTCTTCTCGCCCCTGAACGGCGTCATTCCCGCATCGGGCCACGTGTTCATGTGCGGGCCAGTGTCGGTGCTGTAGAACACGATCGTGTTGTCGGCAATGCCCAGCTCGTCCAGTAGATCGAGGAACTTGCCGATGTGCATGTCATGCTCGACCATGCCATCGGAGTACTCGTCCTGCCCAGAAATTCCGCGGAGTTCCGGCTTGACGTGGGTCCGGAAGTGCATGCGCGTCCCGCTCCACCACACGAAGAACGGCTCCCCGCGCTCATGCGTCTCACGGATGAAGCGAACGGCGGCGTCGGACGTCTCGTCGTCCACCGTCTCCATGCGCTTCTTCGTCAGGGGCCCCGTGTCCTCGACTCGCTGGGTGCCGTCTGCGTTGGCCCAGCTGTGAATCACGCCGCGCGGGCCGTACCGCTCCAGGAACGTTCTGCCGTCGGACGTGATCATGTCGCCGGGATAGTCCTCGAGCTCTGGCTCTTCCTCGGCGTTGAGGTGGTACAAATTGCCGAGGAACTCGTCGAACCCATGGTTCGTCGGGAGCATCTCGTCCTTGTCACCGAGGTGGTTCTTCCCGAACTGTCCCGTCGCGTACCCCTGCTCCTTCAGGACGACCGCGATCGTGGGGTCTTCCACCCGCATTCCGATATCGGAACCCGGAAGACCGACCTTCGACAGGCCCGTCCGGAACACGCTCTGGCCCATGATGAACGACGAGCGTCCTGCCGTGCAGCTCTGTTCGGCGTAGTAGTCCGTAAAGATCATGCCTTCGTTGGCGATGCGGTCGATGTTCGGGGTCCGGTACCCCATCATGCCCATGGTGTAGGCGCTGATGTTGGACTGGCCGATGTCGTCACCCCAAACGACGAGAATGTTCGGACGATCCTGGGCAACGGCAGTTGCCGTGAAGCCAAAGATCATTGCGACGGCCGTGGCCGTCACGAGCCAATGGTGCTGCTTCATGGTGGAGGTCCTCCTCTTGACGCGCGGTAACTGCGAGACAGAACAATCAAATAAATTGATCCTTGGCGTGCTGACCGACAAGTAGACCATAGTCGTACGTCGACATGAGAAACGCCCGCCCGCACGATCACACCTGCTTTAGCTTCCACTTCCCGCGTCGGAACAGCACCAGTCCGATCAGCGCTGAGAGCGAGTAAGACACGGCGATCGCCCAGTACACGCCCTCGTGTCCGATTCCGACCACGTGTGCGAGGAACCAGGCCAGCGGGATCTGCACCAGCCAGAACGCGATCAGATTCACCCAGGTTGGTGTCCACGTGTCGCCGGCTCCGTTGAACGCCTGGAGAATGACCATGCCCCAGGCGTACAGCACATATCCGTAGCTGATGATCCGCAGCGCGGTCTCGCCGACCCGTGCCGTCTCCGGATCCGCCGTGAAGATTCGGACGATCGGTCCCGCGAAGGCGACGAACAGGACGGTGATCACGGCCATGAACGCCATGTTCCACAGGCCTGTGACCCAAACGGCGCGCTCGGCCCGGTCGGGCTGCTCCGCCCCGAGGTTCTGGCCGACCAGCGTCGCGGCGGCGTTCGCCAGCCCCCACGAGGGAAGGATGATGAAGATCACGACCCGGATCGCGATCACGTATCCCGCCAGGACGGTGCTGCCGAACGTGGCGAGGATCCGGATCAGGCCGATGTAGCTCGCAGTCGCCACCAGCATCTGCAGGATGCCACCCGCCGATACCCGGAGCAGCCGAAGGATGACGTCGAGCTCGAATCGGAGGTCGGCCCGTGTCACTCGCAGCCGGGCTCCACGGCTGAGACCGTGGAACTGGTACAGCACGCCGATGCTTCGCCCGATCACGGTCGCCACTGCCGCACCCGGGAGGCCCATCTCGGGAAACGGACCGATCCCGAAAATGAACAGCGGGTCGAGCACGATGTTGATGCTATTCGCGATCCAGATCGAGCGCATCGCCATCGCCGCGTCGCCCGCGCCCCGGTAGATCGCGTTGTTCACGAACAGGAACAGGATCACCGGCATCGAACCGTAAATGATCCGGGTGTACGTCCCCCCGAGCACGACCGTCGC
>JBATJK010000102.1:0-17495 GCA_049668445.1 Gemmatimonadota bacterium | reverse complement strand
CGACGCCGGCGCAGGAGTTGCGCCCGAGGCTTGCGCCGGATCCAGCATTCGCGCGATGTCGGCAAACGCCTCCCTGCGCTGTCGGGCAGCCGCCCGCAGGCTGGTGGTCGCGGGGCGACCCACCCGGGTCCTCGCGGTCGCGGGCACGGACCCGGCGCCCGCCGCGCGTCCGGGATCACTCTTCCCAGACGCCAGCCCCTGCTTCGCCTCCCAGCGCTGCAACGCTTCCATCGCACGCTGCTGCGACTCCAGCGTCTTCTGGCGGGCCGTGCTGGAGATGTCGATCGGCCCACCCAGGGGCTCACTGTCGTACGGGTCCTGCCCGGGCAATCGCCGCTGCGTCCCCGCAACGCCCTTGAATATCCAGAAGACGATGACCGCGATGATCACGAAGACCTGTTCCATGTCAGATCTCCCCGTCGTCTCCCGTCCCCGCAATGGAGTCCCGCATGCGCGTATCCGACTCCACGTTCCGGAACTTCATGTAGTCCATCACGCCCAGCTTTCCGGCGCGAAACGCTTCGGCCATGGCAAGGGGTATTTCGGCCTCGGCCTTGACCACCTCCGCGCGCATCTCTTCGACGCGGGCGCGGTTCTCCTGCTCGTGCGCCACCGCCAGGGCCCGCCGCTCCTCGGCCTTGGCCTGGGCGATCTGCTTGTCCGCTTCGGCCTGGTCGATCTGCAGCTCGGCGCCGATGTTCTTCCCGACGTCCACGTCGGCGATGTCGATCGACAGGATCTCGAACGCGGTTCCGCTGTCCAGCCCCTTCGCCAAAACGGTCTTGGAAATCGCGTCCGGATTCTCCAGCACGGCTTTGTGCGAGTCGGCCGAGCCGATGGTGCTGACGATACCCTCACCAACCCTGGCCAGGATCGTCTCTTCGCCGGCCCCACCCACGAGGCGGTTGATGTTCGCCCTGATGGTGACGCGGGCAACCGCGATCAACTGAATCCCGTCCTTGGCCATGGCGGCGACCCGTGGCGTCTGGATGACCTTCGGGTTCACCGACACCTGGACGGCCTCGAGCACGTCACGGCCGGCCAGGTCGATCGCCGCGGCCTGTTCGAACCCCAGCGCGATATTCGCCTTGTCGGCCGAGATCAGCGCGTTACCTACCCGCGCCACGTCGCCGCCGGCCAGGTAGTGCGCCTCGAGCTCGTTCACGTCCAGCGTGATGCCCGCCTTGGTGGCGGCGATGAGGGGCCGGATGATCCCGGCCGGATTCACCTTCCGCAGGCGCATCCCGATCAGGCTGCCGATGCCTACCCGGACGCCGCTCGCGAACGCCTCGATCCACAGGCGAACGGGCACGGCCCACGTGATTACCATTAGCAGGAAGAATCCGAGGAATACGGCGAGGATCGCCCCCACGGCTGTGGTCTCATTCATGGCTTCAACTCCCGTTATGCATGGCCCGTCGAGTCATGGAACCGGGCCAGTGTCAGTAGTCTGTCTCTTCCGTACCTACACCCCAGTGCCGCGATTCATCGCAGCGCCCGGCTGTTTCCTCAGGCGGGCTTGCCCTCCTGCGGCGGGTCAACTCCTTCGTCGGCAGGCTCCGCCTTCCGAACCACGTGCCGGTAGCTCTCGGCCCGCAGCACCACGACGGTATCCCCCTTCTCCACCCAGGGCCCTTCGGTCACGACGTCGATGCGCTCGCCGTCGATCGAGACGGTCCCCGATGGCCGCAGATCCGTCAGGGCCTCGCCGATCCGGCCTTCAAGGTCACCTCGGTCCGGAGCCGATAGATATCCGGCCTCCTGCGTTGTGGCCCGGTCTAGCAGCACGCCCGACATCGCGCGGCTGAAGGGAAGGTGCCGGAGGACGGCATAAGCCAATGCGCCGACCACCAGAATCGACACCGCGATGATCCCTAGTGCGCTGATCACTTCTGACACGGTCGGATAACTCCCTAGCATGCTCAACATGAGGGCGGTCATTACGGTCACACCGCCGGCGAGTCCGGCCACTCCAAAGCCGGGGATCACAAAAACTTCGAGCGCGATGAGGCCTGCGCCTGCCGTGAGCAGAATTGCCTCTTCCATGCCCGCCAGGTTCACAATGAAGCGCGCGCCGAAGAACGCGGTCAGGCAAAGAAGTCCCACCGCACCAGCCAGCCCGAACGTTGGGGTTCGTATCTCTATGATCAGCCCCATGAAGCCCAGGCTCAGCAGCAGGGGCGCCAGCAACGGGTTGGTCAGCAGTCGCACGATGCGTTCAGCCCAGTTGGGGCTCATTTCCTGCACCGGAACGCCCTCGAGACCCACGGACGCGACCAGGGCGGGCCAATCGTCCACGACACCGGTCGCCACCCCCAGGTCGACGGCTTCCGATGTAGTCAAAGTCAGCAGTCGACCTGCCTCCGAGATACCCTCGACGGCCACATTCTCATCGACCATGGCCTCGGCGATCGAGGGATCGAAACCTCGCTCCTCGGCCAGGGCCCTGAACTCCGACCGCATCGCGCTCACCATCTTCTCGGATGCACGCTTGCCTTCGCCCACTACCGGCGTAGCGGCTCCGATGGTGGATCCGGGCCGCATGTACAGGCGGTCGGCCGAGAGGGCGATCATCGCTCCGGCGGAAAGGGCACGGCGATTCACGTAGGCGTGGACCGGCACGCGCGCGTCGCGGACGGCATCGATGATCTCCCACGCCGCATCGATGCGTCCGCCCGGGGTGTCGATGTCGAGGATTACGGCTGAAGCTCCCGCCGCGGCCGCCTCGTCGAGCGACCGGGACACGAAGGGGGCAAGACCCATCTCCACCGTGCCCGTGACCGGAACCCGGTACACGGCTCCACCCTCCTGTCCCCTGAGAACGGGGACGGTCGCGGCGAGCACCGCAGCGAGGGCCGCAAGTCGGATGGGCACGCGCAAACCCTTGTGGCTGTTCATGCGATGGAAACTAGCGTCAGGGCCGGTGCTTACCAAGACGTTGCCCTCGCGTGGACGGCCAGCCAGGTCGCTCCGATTGTGGCTGCGCCACCTTTCTCGCTAGTTTGGGGGGTTGCAAGGCTCACGGCATCCACTGAACGGAGAGACGCTCGATATGGCGGACAAACTGATCCAGTATGAGGTGGTCGACGGCGTAGGGGTCATTACGATGGTCGACCCGCCCGCGAACACGTATACACACGAGATGATGCGGGAGATGGACGAGGCGATCGTCGCCGCCCGGTTCGACGAATCGGTACACGTGATCGTGCTCAGGGGCGCGGGAGACAAGTTCTTCAGCGCGGGCGCGAACATCAGCATGCTTCAGACCTCGGACCCGTACTTCAAGTACTACTTCTGCCTGCACGCCAACGAGACTCTGAACCGACTCGAGCAGACCCCGAAGCTGGTGATCGGAGCCCTCAACGGGCACACGGTCGGCGGAGGCCTCGAGATCGCCATGGCCTGCGACATCCGGATCGCGAAGTCGGGCGGAGGGAAGATCGGCCTGCCCGAGGTGAACCTCGGCGTCCTGCCGGGCACCGGGGGAACGCAGCGGATGGGTCGCCTGCTGGGCAAGTCCAAGGCCATCGAGCTGATGGTCGAGGGCGGAACCTTCGGGTTCGAGGATGCGCTGCAGATGGGCCTCATCAACAAGATCTATGAGGCCGAGGACTTCTTCGAGGCCGTAATGGACTACGCCCGCGGGTTCGTGCCGCCCAACAAGGCCTCCCGGGCCGTAGGGCGGATCAAGCGGGCGGTATGCAGCGGTGTCGAAGTTCCGTTCTCCGAGGGCCTGGCGATCGAGCGCGAGCTTCAGCAGCTGCTGTTCCAGGGCTCGGATGCCCGCGAAGGACTCAACGCCTACATCGAGAAGCGGTCGCCCGAGTTCACGGGTACTTGATCGGACCCGCACTGCCCGGCCCGGTGCGAGTTCACCGGGTCGGGAAGCGGCTCGCCATCCGTTAACGGCTGAATCCCCCCGAAAGGAACTCATGGAGCTGCGGACCAGACTGTTGATCGGTGGCGAGTGGTTGGACGGTACGAGCCGCTTCCCCACCGTGAATCCGGCCACCGAGGAAGTGATCGCCGAGGTGGAAGAAGCCGGCGCGGCGGAAGTCGATGCCGCCGTTCGCTCGGCGCGGGAGGCTTTCGAAGACCCGGCGTGGAGAGACCTCGATCCGCATCGGCGCGCCTCGCTGCTCTGGCGGCTGGCCGACCTGGTGGAGGAGAACCTCGAGTTCATCGCCGAGCTGGAAACCCGGGACAACGGCAAGCCCGCGTTCGAGTCAGCCCGGGTCGACCTGCCTTTCGTGGTGTCGAATTTCCGCTACTTCGCGGGCTGGGCCGACAAGCTGGCGGGCGACGTGATCCCGGTTTCGGGCCCGTTCCTCAACTACACGCTTCGCGAGCCGCTGGGCGTGATCGGCGCGATCATTCCCTGGAACTTCCCGCTCAACATCGCGTCGTGGAAGCTGGCCCCGGCCCTGGCGTGCGGAAACGCCGTGATCCTGAAACCGGCCGAGGAAACGCCTCTCACGGCGCTCCTTCTCGGAGAACTGGCCCTCGAGGCCGGTTTCCCCCCGGGAATCGTGAACGTGATCCCGGGTCGGGGTCCGGTGACCGGGCAGGCCATGGTCGAACACCCGGGAATCGACAAGATCGCGTTCACCGGATCGACGGAAACCGGGCGCATCGTGATGAGGACGGCGGCGGAGAGCCTGAAGAAGGTATCCCTCGAACTGGGCGGGAAGTCGCCGAACGTGGTGTTTGCCGACGCCGACCTGGGAGCCGCGGTCCGTGGGGCGATCACCGGGATCTTCTACGGAAAGGGCGAGGTGTGCGCGGCAGGGTCGCGCCTGTTCGTGGAGGCGTCGATCAAGGACGAGTTCATGGAGCAGCTCACCTCGAAGGCTGCCGGAATGACGGTCGGCGACCCGAACCATCCGAAGACCCGTCTGGGGGCCATCGTCTCGAAGGGACAGCACGAGCGCGTGTTGTCGTACATCGAGGCCGGCATCGCGGAAGGCGCCACGCTGCGCACCGGGGGACAGGCCGCCACGGTGGACGGCCGGGGCTATTTCGTCGAGGCCACGGTATTCGACGACGTGAAACCGGACATGAAGATCGCTCGCGAGGAGATCTTCGGACCGGTGCTGGCCACCCTGGCGTTCGACGACATGGACGACGCGGTGGCGCAGGCGAACCAGACGATCTACGGCCTCGCCGCCGGCGTCTGGACCCGCGATGTGGGCAAGGCGCATCGCTTCGCGCGTGCCGTCCGGGCGGGCACCGTGTGGGTCAACACCTACAACCGCTATGATCCGGGCTCGCCGTTCGGTGGCTTCAAGCAGTCCGGCTTCGGCCGCGACCTCGGAGAGCGCGCCCTGGAGGAGTACACCCAGACGAAGAGCGTCTGGGTGGCGCTCGACTGACCGGACTGAGCAACGGGAACGCGATGAGCAGCCGACAGCCTGATCCCAGAGATGCGCTGATCTGCGGAGCGGTGCGCACACCGGTCGGGCGCCACGGGGGCGCGCTGGCCGGAGTTCGCCCGGACGACCTGCTTTCCCTCGCCATCTCCGAACTCGTTCGGCGGACCGGCGTTCCGCCGGATCGCATCGAGGACGTCGTGATGGGCTGCACCAACCAGGCGGGAGAAGACAACCGCAACGTGGCCCGCATGGCTTCCCTTCTCGCGGGCCTGCCCGTGGACGTGGCCGGACAGACGGTGAACCGGCTGTGCGGCTCCGGGCTGCAGTCGGTAGTCACCGCCGGGCACGCGATCCGCTGCGGAGAGGGCGACGTGTTCATCGCGGGCGGCGTGGAGAGCATGTCCCGCGCCCCGTGGGTCACCCTGAAGCCGGAGTCCAGATTCCCGCGTTCGGCGCCCGTCTCCGCGGACACCACCGTCGGATGGCGCTTCACCAATCCCGGCATGCCCGCGGAATGGACCATCTCCCTCGGCGAGACGGCAGAAGTCGTGGCCGACCGGCACGGGATCACGCGCGAGGAGCAGGACGCCTTCGCGGCGGAGAGCCAGAGACGAGCCGCCCACGCCATGTCCGATGGCCGGTTCGAGGCTGAGATCGTCCCGGTCAATGTGCCACAGCGCCGGGGCGAGCCCATCGTCGTCACTCGAGACGAGCACCCCCGCCCTGAAGTGACGGCGAAGGGACTCGCGCGTCTGCCGCCGGCATTCCGGGACGGCGGCACGGTCACCGCGGGCAGTTCGTCGGGCATCAACGACGGAGCGGCGGCGATCCTGGTGGCCAGCCGCGAGGCGGCGCTCGACCTCGGTCTACGTCCAATGGCCCGCCTCGGACCGGCAGCCGTGGCCGGCGTCGACCCTTCCTGCATGGGACTCGGACCCGTGCCCGCCGTGAGAAAGACACTCGCCCGCGCAGGTCTCGGAATCGAGGACGTCGACCTGGTCGAGCTCAACGAGGCCTTCGCCGCGCAGGCCATCGCCTGCATCCGGGAACTCGGCCTGGACCCGCGGCGCGTCAACGTGAACGGGGGCGCCATCGCCCTGGGCCATCCACTGGGGTGCACGGGCGCTCGTCTGCTAACCTCGCTGGTCCACGAAATGGGGCGGCGGGAGGCGGCGACGGGACTGGTGGCGATGTGCATCGGCGTCGGCCAGGGGATCGCCGCATTACTTCACAAAGAAGTTGATGTTCGATGACTGACTCGCATGTTTTGTTTGATGTTACCGATTCCGTAGGAACGCTGACGCTGAACCGCCCGGACAAGCTGAACGCGTTCTTCGGCAGCATGCGCGACGAGATCGGTGAGGCTCTCGAGGAGATGGC
Organism: Gemmatimonadota bacterium; assembly: GCA_049668445.1. Classification (GTDB taxonomy): domain Bacteria; phylum Gemmatimonadota; class Gemmatimonadetes; order Palauibacterales; family Palauibacteraceae; genus Benthicola. The sequence goes on along the minus strand of JBATJK010000102.1, from coordinate 10,743 downwards.
CGGCAGGGAGGACGTCCGGGTCGTGGTCATCACCGGACGGGGCCGGGCGTTCTGCGCCGGGGCCGACGTGGGTTACATGGCCGATCTCCTGGAGAGGGGCGCGTACGACGAAGCGAACCTCCTCGTCACGGCCGGCCGAAGGGTGATCCGATCGATCATCGAGATGCCCAAACCGGTCATCGCGGCCCTCAACGGCGCCGCGGCCGGCGGCGGTGCCAACATGGCCCTGGCCTGCGACCTGCGAATCGCCTCCGATCGGGCGGCCATCGGCCAGACCTTCAATCGCATCGGCCTGGCCCCCGATTGGGGCGGCACCTGGCTGGTGCCTCGCCTGGTGGGGCGGGCGAGAGCCGCCGAACTGTTCTTCCTGGCCGACATGGTGGATGCCGAGGAAGCCGAGCGCATCGGACTCGTGAACCGGGTCGTGCCGCACGCAGACCTTGAAGACGCGGTCCGCGAGGTGGCGCAGCGCCTCGCCGCGAAGCCAGCTCTCGCGCTTGCGTTGGCCAAGGAGGCTCTGCGTCGTTCCCTGTCCGCTGATCTGGACGAGATGCTGGACTTCGAGGTACGGGCGCAGGACGAAGCGTTCCGATCGCGGGACGCTCTCGAGGGGACCCGGGCCTTCATGGAAAAGCGTGCGCCACGTTTCGGCAGCGATTCGGAGAGTGAGAAGCGATGACGAGCACGAATCCGGTTCGGCGCGCGACGCTGGACGACCTGGACGAGATCCTGTCGCTGTGGGTCCACTACATACGGGTCCACCGGGCCAATCCGGCGTATCGAAACATGCCGCCGGATGCGGTTCGGATCCGGCGCACCGTATTCGAGAGCCACATTCGCGGTGAGGACTCGGAGGTGTTCGTCGTCATGGGCTCGGACGGTTCCCTGGAGGGAATGCTCACCTGCTTCGAAGAAGAGAACGCTGCATACTTCCACCCCCCGAAGTACGCTCGAATCCAGACTCCCTTCGTCCGACCCGAGGCCCGCGGGCGCGGTCTCCTGAAACGATTGCTGGACGAGGCCTATCGCTGGGCGCGCGAGCGTGAACTGACCGAGACGCGCCTGTTCGTGAGCGCAATGGCGGAGGCCGCCAACCGGTTGGCGGAGGAGCACGGCTTCGAGGCGATTGCGGTGATCCGGCGCAGGCCAGTCGAGTGGGACTTTCCTTCGGATCCGGGCCGGCCCCGATGAGCTGCGACACCTTCCCTCCCCCGCGTGGTCCGGTCGTGGTGGTCGGCGCCGGGACGATGGGACACGGCATCGCCCACGTGAGTGCGGTCGCGGGATTCGAGACGCGCCTGTTCGACGTCGACGCCGCCGCCCGGGCGCGCGGGCTGGCCCTCATCGAGGCCAACCTCGATCGGGGCGTCGAGCTCGGAAAGGTGGAGCCCGCCGCGCGTAACGCGGCCCTCGATCTGCTGAGCGAAACGGGAGACCCGGCGGAAGCGGGAGCGGGAGCCGAGCTCGTGATCGAGGCCGTGCCCGAGGACCTGGACCTGAAGCGCCGGGTGCTGGCGGAGTTCGCGGCCCACGTCGGCACGGAGGCAATTCTCGGCTCGAACACGTCGTCGCTGTCGATCAGTCGGATCGGGGAGGGGGTGCCCGGACCCGAGAGACTGGTGGGTCTGCATTTCTTCAATCCGGTCCACATCATGGCGCTGGTCGAGGTCGTCCGGGGCGATCGCACCGCCGAGCGCGTGGTCGAGCGAGCCAGGAGCTTCGTCGAGGCTGTGGGCAAGGAACCCATCGTCGTCAACGACTCGCCGGGCTTCGCCTCGTCCCGCCTGGGGGTGGCCATCGGCCTCGAGGCGATTCGGATGCTCGAGTCGGGCGTGGCTTCGGCGCACGACATCGACCGGGCAATGGAGCTCGGTTATCGGCACCCGATGGGACCTCTTCGCCTCACAGACCTCGTGGGACTCGACGTCCGCCTGAGAATCGCACGTTACCTGCACTCCGAACTCGGCGAGCGGTTCCGGCCGCCCGCTCTGCTGGAGCGAATGGTCGAAGAAGGAAAGCTGGGACGCAAGACGGGACAGGGATTCTACTCGTGGTGATATTGAGGAGGGGGACATGAGCGACGTATTGCTGCTCGACAAGCTGGAGGGACGGGTCGGCCTGCTCACCGTGAACCGGCCGGACAAGATGAACGCCCTCAACAACGAGGTTCGGGACTCGCTCTTCGCGGCGCTCAAGGCGCTGCGACACGACGACGACGTTCGGGTGGTCGTGATCACTGGCGCCGGCGACCGTGCGTTCATCGCGGGAGCCGACATCGGAGAGTTCAAAGACGCCGGCGCGGTGGAACAGTACCGGTCGATGCAGGAGAGCAACATCTACTCCCTGATGGAGGACTTCCCGAAGCCGATCATCGCGATGATCAACGGGTTCTGCCTCGGCGGGGGCTGCGAGCTCTCGATGGCGTGCGATATCCGTATCGCCTCGGATCGGGCCAAGCTGGGGCAGCCCGAGGTGAACCTTGGAATCATCCCGGGAGGCGGCGGCACGCAGCGTCTTCCTCGCCTCGTGGGTGAGGGGCGGGCGGCCCTGATGATCATGTCCGGCGTGCTGATTCGGGCGGACGAGGCACTGGACATCGGGCTGGTGGACTCGGTCTTCCCGGCCGACGAGTTGCGGGAGAAGACGCTGGAGATCGCCCGCACCATCGCCTCCAAGTCGCCGGTGGCCCTGCAGGCGGCCAAGGAGAGCATCCTCGCCGCCCGCCGCATGCCCCTGGACGAGGGTCTGAAGTTCGAGCGGGCCTGGTTCGGACTGCTGTTCTCCACCGCGGACAAGGAGGAGGGCGTCGGCGCTTTCCTTGAGAAGCGCGAACCGGAGTTTACCGGCCGGTAGCGGGACACCGGTCGTCGGGGAACGAGAAACGGCCCTGACCTCGTAAGGTCAGGGCCGTTTCCTATGGCTCGCAGAACTGGTGGGTGCGGGCAGTCCCGCGGCCATCAGGCCTGGACGATGCTCACGATCTTCCGCCCGCCCCGCTGATCGGCAAACTGAACCAGCCCGTCCGAAAGCGCGAAGAGCGTGTCGTCGTTGCCCCGGCCGACGTTGCGACCCGGGTGAATCCGGGTGCCACGCTGCCTGACGATAATGTGTCCGGCGCGTACCCGCTCGCCGCCGTACTTCTTCACACCCAGGTACTTCGGGTTGCTGTCTCGTCCGTTTCGGCTGGAGCCGACACCCTTCTTATGCGCCATGACTACGCCTCGTCACGATTCTTGATGGCTTTCTGAACGTCACTCTTGAGGATCCGGCCTTCCTTGCCCGTGCCCTCGATCGTCGCCAGGTCGAGTCCTGCCTCTTCCGCCAGCTCGCGGGCCGAATCCGTGATGTCGAACTCGGCGGCGGGCGCCGTCTCGGCCTCGGGAGCGGCCTTCTTCGGAGCCGCTTTCTTCGCGGCAGCCTTCTTCGGAGCCGGCTTCGCGGCCTCCGCCTTCGGAGCCACTGACTTGCCCGATCCGAAGTCGATATCCAGGACGCGCACATCCGTGTAGCCCTGGCGATGTCCCTGCTTGCGGCGATAGCCCTTCCGCTTCTTCATCTTGTAGACGATGATCTTGTCACCCCGCCCGTGGCAGATGACCTCTGCTGCCACCGCGGCGCCGTCCAGGGACGGCTGTCCAACGATGATCTGGTCATCGCGCTCGGCGAGGAGCACATGGTCGAACGTCACGCGGTCGCCGGGCTCGGCGTCCAGCGTGGGCATCCGCAGCGTAGCGTCAGGCTCCGCCCGGAACTGCTTTCCTTTGGCCTCGAATATCGCGTACATCGTCATCTTCTGAATTCTAGGGTCCAATTCTGATCCGTAGCCCAGTAAACTAGAAGCTTTCCAGGGTGGTGTCAATTTCACCTGACCGCCCTGGCACGGCGGTCAGGCGACGGCGTATTTGCCCGTCACGTCCGTGTCGGCGGGACCGGCGAGAAGTTTGTATTCGTCGTGTCCCATAAGGGGATCGTCGCGTATGTCGAGCTCGATGCTCAGCTCGCTGGCGATGCGCTTCAGGAACCGCGGCTCCTCTTCCAGCAGGAACAGCGCCACCTCGGGGTGGACCCGCACCGTGATCTCCCTCTTCTCCCCTGCCGAACGAGCCCTGCGAATCGCGCGTTCCAGGCGCCGCACCACCGTGTCCGGTGCGAGGACCCGGCCCGTGCCTCCACAGCTCGGACAGGGCTGGGTCGCCGTCTGGACCAGGCTCGGGCGTACCCGCTGCCGGCTCATCTCGAGGAGTCCCAGATCGGAGATCGGGAACATCTTCGTCCGGGCTCGATCGCGTCCCAGGTGGCTTCGCATTTCGTGCTGTACCCGGTCGCGATTCTCCTGCTCGTCCATGTCGATGAAATCGAGAACGATGATGCCGCCGACATCCCGCAGCCGCAGCTGCCGGGCGATCTCGGCCGCCGCCTCGATGTTCGTCTTCACGATGGTCTTGGCCGGGTCCTTCTTGCCGGTATAGCGACCCGTGTTCACGTCCACCGCCACCAGCGCTTCGGTGTGCTCGATGACGATGTAGCCGCCGGACTTGAGGTCCACTCGGCGCCGGAACGCGGCCCGGATATCCTCCTCGATGCCGAACTCGTCGAAGATCGGGACGTCCCCGCGGTACATTTTGACTCGATCCAGAAGTTCCGGGCTGACCTGTCCAAGGTAGGACTTGATCTCCTGGGCCAATTCCTCCGAATCGACGGTGACGGAATCGACTTTCTCGCTGAACAGGTCGCGGATGATCCCGGAGGTGAGGGTGGCTTCCCGATGCACGGAAGTCGGTGCCTGCGAAGAGGACACGCGCCGCTGGACCTTCTCCCACGTCTTGCGCAGTGATTTGAACTCTGCGACGAGCGTCTTGCTCGTCAGTTCCTCTCCCACGGTACGGATGATGACGCCGCCCTGGCCCTTGCCGATCGCCTCGCGGGCCATCTTCCGCAGACGCGTGCGCTCCTCGCGGTCCTCGATCTTCCTGCTGACTCCCACGTGCTTCGAATCGGGCATGTAGACGATGAAGCGGCCGGGCAGCGACACCTGGGTCGTGACCCGGGGGCCCTTCGTGCCAATCGGCTCTTTGGTTACCTGCACCAGGAGTTCCTGGCCCCGTTCGATGACGTCCTGGATCGGGGGGTATTTGCGGTTGCGCCGGTTTCCGTTCCGTCCGCCGTTACCACCGCCGTTCTCGTCGTCATCTTCCTCCACCTCGGTGACATCCGAAACGTGGAGAAACGCCGATTTTTCCGTGCCTATGTCGACGAAAGCGGCTTGAATGCCTGGAAGAACGGCTTCGACCTTGCCGAGGTAGAGGTCCCCGACGATGCGCGCCTCGTCGGATTGCTCATTCATGAGCTCGACGAGGCGACCGTCCTCGATAATGGCCACCCTGGACTCGGTGCCCAGGGCGTTAATCACGATCTCGCGTTGCATTTCTGCCCGTGTCCCGTCTGCCCCGGTACTCGGGGCGAAGCCGCCGGCGCCACGGCGCGGACGGCTGAAGTCCGGCGCGACGCCGTCCGGTCACCCTCGGGGCCGGCGACGAAGCGCTCGCATTCTCATGTGCACAAAGAAACGGGGCCGCGATCTGGTGCGCACGGCCCCGGGTCCGACGATCAATGTAGGGCCGAATTGCCCCCGCGGCCACCGATGTGGCCGGTCAGGACAGGTCGCTCAACAGTTCCCGGGCGATCACCATCCGCTGGATCTCGCTGGTCCCCTCACCGATCTCCAGGATCTTGGCGTCCCGCATCATCCGTTCGACCGGATACTCCCGGGAGTAGCCGTAACCGCCGTGCAGCTGGACGGCGTCGATCGTCGCGTCCATCGCCGCCTCCGATGCGAAGAGCTTGGCCATCGAGGCCTCGCGCTTGTGCGGCCGGCCCTCCTGTCGGAGGCGGGCCGCGTGGTACGTCATGAGGCGGGCCGCGTGAATTCGCGTGGCCATGTCGGCCAGCTTGAACTGAACACCCTGGAAGCGATTGATCTTCTTCCCGAACTGCTCGCGTTCGTTCGTGTAACGCAGAGCCTGCTCGAGGGCTCCCTGGGCGAGTCCGACGGCATGCGCGGCGATGCTGATCCGCCCTCCATCCAGCGTATCGAGAAACACCCGGAATCCGTCGTCTTCATCGCCGAGGAGGTTGTCGACGGGAACCCGGACGTCCTCCATGATCAGCTCCCGGGTGTCCGAGGCGTTCCACCCGAGCTTCCGCAGCTTGTCACCGGACGAGAAACCCGCCATCGGCTCGAGTTCGTCACTGTGACCGAACCCGACTTCACGGGCGCGTTCGAGATCGCAGGTCTCCTTCGACATGATGAGGGCGCTCACCCCCTTGTTTCCCTTTCCCGGAGACGTGACCACGGCCACCACGAACACCTCGCCCACACCGCCGTGCGTGATCCAGGTCTTCTGACCGTTGACGACGTAGTGATCTCCCTGCCTGACCGCGGTAGTGAGCATGCCGCTCGCGTCCGACCCCGAACCTGGCTCCGTGAGGCCGAACCCCCCGATCACCCGGCCACTGGCCAGGGGGGTGAGGTACTTCTCCTTTTGGGCATCAGTGCCCCACCGGTGGATGGGCGTGCCGCACAGCGACGTATGCGCCCCGACGGTAATCGAATGGCTGGCATCGACACGGGCCAGTTCCTCGGCGACGATCACGGAAGCCATCAGGTCCATGCCGGCCGCGCCGTACTCCTCGGGCCACGGGATGCCGAACAGGCCCAACTCGGCCATCTTGGCCGCGTTGTCCCACGGGAATTCCTCCCGATCGTCCAAGCCGGCGGCCACCGGGGCGATCTCCGCCTCGGCGAACTCCCGCACCATGTCACGCAGCATCAGGTGGTGATCTTCGAGGTAGAGGTCGAACGTGGTCATCCAGGTCCCTTCCGTTCGGAGTTGGCCAACGGCCAGCGGGCCGCAGCCTGAGCTGCAGAGAAACGCGGGCAACGTCCGTTGAACGTCGCCCGCTTCAAGATAATCCTCAGTCCGGCCAGCGGAAACCGCCGGTTGCCGCGGGTTCAGATCGACGGCCGCCCGTACCTCTCGAGCCACTGGAATCCGAGGTCATCCCAACGTGTCAGGTACAGCGTTCCGTCCCCGAATCCCCGCAGTGAGCTGCGGACGGGAATCTCAATGGAGCCCACAGGGTCCCCTGCCCCGTCGAACACGTCCAGCACCGGCGAGTCCCCCGCCGGTACGTGCCTTTCCACCCACACGTATCCCTGCGAGTCCACCCTCACGGATCCAGGGTCGAACGGTGGCTTGACCGCGGGCCATTCGAATCGGTCCACTGCCGGCGCGCGACCGCCGCCACGCCGCATGCTGGCGTTCATGACGCCGTTCTCGTTCGACACCATCATCATCATGCCGTTGGCCGCCAGCTCTTCGGCCCAGGCCTCCTTGTCGGCTTCCTTCACCGCCACCGGCTCGTACTCCACCGGAGAGCCGGAGATAACCGAACCGTCCGGGCGTACCCAGTCCACGTGATAGTCGCCGGATCGGACCACCGCCACGGCGCCGTCGGGTCCCACGGACCAACCGTCCTCGGGACTCAACGGGACCGGCCGAACCTCCTGCTGCATGTTGTTCCCCCCGCCTGACGTGGTCTCGGTCACATCAGCCAGCTTGACGCGAACCAGGGGCTCCGGAGCCACACCCGCGTCGGGCTGCCACCGGACGATGTCGGCGGAGTCGCTGATCATGCCGTCGCCCCGCGGCTGATAGTAGAGATATCCACCTTCGTCCACTGCCTCGGGGATGATGATCTGCAGACCCATGTCCTCCTGCTGAACGATGGGTATGGTGCGGCCGAATCCATAGTCCGACCCGATGACCGTCATCCGACCGTTCCCCAGGTCGACCATCAGCGTCGAGTCACCCGGCCAGCCGAAGAGACCGTCCGGCTGCCGATACTCGTCCGGCCCCTGCCCCTTCCTGGAGATCGTCTCCACCGTTGTGAGCTCGGGATCCAGCACGTACAGCTTCTCCTCAAGCGCATCCGAGACCAGCACACGGCCGTCATCCAGCTCCCGGATTCCGCCGATCAGGCTGAAGGGCTCGGCGTAGGCGTTGGTGGGGCCCTCGAGCGAGACTGTTTCCTGCGCTGCGGCGCCCGGGGGACCACACAGCGCCAACACGCCCGCCGCCAGGGTCACGGTCACGGCCGCTACCGACCATTCATGCCCACACTGCTTCATCGATTCCCTCCGTAGCTGTCGCCTCGACGGGCGTACCTGTGTCCTTCCCGAACATCTCGTAGACGTCCGGCCAGCCATCACGGTTGCCCCGCCGTCCGGCAGCGGTCGCATCCGGCACAACGGGGGGCCGGTTCGCCGAAGTATCGCGCGATATACGCTCTCCGGCACCCACGGGTCGAAACATAGCCCATCATCGCCTGCAGGCGGGCCTTCGAACGCCGCCGGGACTCGGAGGTCCGATGGCCCCCCTCGCGCATCAGCGTGGCCTGGATCGCCCGGTCCCTGGGCGTGGCCAGGAGCATGGCGTGAGCCGGCGCCCCGTCCCGCCCGGCACGGCCCGCCTCCTGTACGTACGATTCCAAGGCGCCCGGCATTCCGCAGTGACACACGAGGCGGATGTGAGGGTGGTCGATCCCCATCCCGAAGGCGCTCGTCGCGCACACCACGCGCAGACGGCCGCCCAGGAACCGCTCCTGGACGCCGCGCCGGGCGTCACCCTCCATGCCGGCATGATAGTAGACCGCACGGACACCGAGCCGGCAAAGCGCCTCGGCCGTATGTGCCGCGCCAGATCGGGTGGGCACGTAAACGATCACCGCACCCGTCCTGTGCGATCGCAGGACGCTGCGAACCGCGACGCCGACCCGGTCGATCGCCTCGGCCACGGAGCGTGTTCGAGCGGCGATCCACTGGATGTTGGGGCGGTCGACCGCAGCGACCACCCGAAACGGGTCACGCAACCGCAGGCAGCGCTCCGTGTCCGCTCGCGTGGCGGGAGTGGCGGTGGCTGTGAAGGCCGCGATCGGCGGGTGGCCGAGCCGGGCCGAAAAGTCTCCGATTCGCCGGTACGCGGGCCGGAAATCGTGCCCCCATTCGCTGATGCAGTGGGCCTCGTCCACCACCAGCCAGGTGGGACGCCTGCCGGCCCACTCGGTCTGGAACCGGTGTCCGCCGAGCATTTCGGGAGACACGTAGAGAAGACGCAGTTCACCCGCCGCGAGGGACCGGAGCGTTCTGCCCCGGACATCAGGCGTCGTCGCGGATGTCAGTTCGGCTGCCGGCAGGCCCCTGCCCTTTAGAGTGTCCACCTGGTCCTGCATGAGCGAGATGAGCGGACTGACGACCAGCGTGGTTCCGGCAGTCATCAGGGCCGGAAGTTGAAAGCAGATGGACTTGCCCGCCCCGGTCGGCAGGATAGCCAGCACGTCGCGCCGACGGAGCATGGCCTCGACGATCGGCCGCTGATACCGGCGAAAGCGTGGGTGGCCGTAGATCCGGAGAAGAGCGGCCTCCGGTGACTCCACGCATGGATCGGGCGCTCCGGTCGCTTGTGCGCGCATGTCAAGCGTTGGCACACCGCGCTCAATGGCCCCTCATCTCGGGTCGGTCGGCTGACGCTCCGGCCCGACTTCCGTGCTCCGACGCCGCCCTGTTGACGGCCCGATGAACGGGTCCCGGCAACGTCCCGCCGCGTTCGGGACCGGACGGGGCGGAGGCGGGAAATGGCGAGTCGGAAGCGTCGGGAGTTGGCCCTGGATATCGCGGTCGGCCTGATGGTCATCGTGTCCCTGTCACTCGTGGTCCGGGAGCGCGTGGTACCCTGGATCGCCGAGCGGTCGGTGGTGGACCCCGGTGAGGTAGTCCGCGAGGCGCCCGCCCTCATCGATGCGGAGACGGGTGACTCCCTTACGTTCCGGAAGGACACGAACCATCTGCTGCTCGTGTTTCGCTCGACCTGTCCGACGTGCGAGCGGACGGCGCCCGCCTGGAACCGCCTCTCCACGAACGAAGAGTGGCTGACCACCGCCATCGGGCTCGAAGACCCCGATGGGGCCGTCACCTACGCTGGTGTCCACCTCCCGGCGGTCCAGGTCGCGGTACCGGCGGACATCGATCATTTCACCAGACGTTTTCGCATCGGCGTCGTGCCCACGACGCTCGTCATAGATCGTGTCGGCCGACTGGTCGCGCGACACGCCGGTCCCCTGGAGGAATCAGACGTCGAGGCGCTTCGTGGCCTCACCTCATCCTCCACACCCTGACTCCACTCGAAAGGAGATCCGCGATGAAGAGACTCTGGCTCGTCCTGGCCCTGACCGTGCTGTCGGCGCCTCCGCCCGCGAGGGCGGCAGCGGAAGCCGGTCCGGCGATGTGCCAGGACTACTGTGCCGAGATGGCCGCGCGGAGCTGCGACCGAATCGATTCGTGGAAGTGCACGTGGTACATCCTCGGCTGTCTGGCGGGCTGCAACATCGCGTCCCTTTGATTACGCGACCAGGGGAAGGAGCAACACATGGTGAGAAGGATCAGGCTAATGAGCGCCGCGCTCGCGGTCGCCGCGCTCGGAACGATCACCGCGCCACCAGCGGAAGCCGCGACCGACAAGAGCTGGTGCATGACCTATTGCGACACGATCCACCTCGGATGCCGCAAGACCGTGGGCTGGTTCGACAAGGACGCCTGCGAGGAGTGGAAGCGAGGGTGCCTGGATGGGTGCCGGGTCAACCACTGACCCCGGGGTAGACTCGCGCCGGGAGGACGCGGCTCAGGCC
>JBATJK010000101.1:0-3730 GCA_049668445.1 Gemmatimonadota bacterium | reverse complement strand
CATGAGACCCCTGGTGCGAAGCTCGGACAATCCGATCATCACGACGATGGACCTTCCCCGGCGACTTCCGGGGATCGTGGATTCGTCGTCGGTATTCAATCCGGGCGCCGTGCGCTGGGGGGATCGGTACATGCTGATGCTGCGTGTGCAGACCCGGGGGCGTCGCACCCACCTCGTAATGGCGGAGAGTCTAAACGGGCGCGAATTCAGCGTGTGGCCGGAGATCGTCCGAATTCCCGGGCTGGACCGGCTCGAAGAGACCATCTACCACGTCTACGACCCCCGGATCACCCCTATCGACGGTGAATTCCTCGTCATGTTCGCGGTGGACACGGAAACGGGCTGCCGGCTCGGGACGGCCCGAACGAGGGACTTTCGGGAGTTCGAGTTCGTGGGGCTGGGGGAACACCCCGACATCAGGAACGGGGTCATCTTTCCCGCCCGGTTCGGAGACCGCTATTTGCGCTACGATCGGCCGAATCGAGTGGTGGACGCCGGGGCGCCGGCGACTGGCGACGAGATCGTCCTCTCCGAGTCGCACGACCTCCTCGATTGGCGTCCGCTCGGCCCGGTGATGCGGGGCCGGCCGCGTTACTGGGATGAGCGAATCGGTGCGGGACCTCCACCCGTCCGAACCCGGCACGGATGGCTGCTGCTGTACCACGGGATCGCGACCCATTTCGGGAGTGTGAGCATCTATCAGGCCGGGGTCGCCCTGTTCGACCTGGACGACCCACTCCGCCTGATCGGGCGAAGCCGGGACAACGTGCTCGAGCCGCGAAAGATGTACGAGCTCGTCGGGCAGGTGCCCAACGTGGTCTTCCCCTCCGGCATGATCGTGGACGACTTCGATTCGGACGGCTTCGCCCATGACGACAGCCCGGTGAGGGTGTACTACGGCGCCGCCGACACCTCGGTCTGCCTGGCCACCGGAACGATCGAGGACCTTCTCGCAGCCCTGGACGACGAGTGAGCGACCCCGCGCCGCGAGTGGCCTTCGTCGTCTCGCACACTCACTGGGATCGGGAGTGGTACCAGACCTTCGGCGAATTCAGGGTGGACATGGACCGCGCCTTTCGCGCGGTGTTCGCCGATCTGGAAGCGGGCCGGCTCGAGCACTTCGTCCTGGACGGCCAGGCGATCCTGCTCGATGACTACCTGGCGAGCCGCCCCGCGGAACGGGAACGCATCCGGGACCTGGTCCTCGCCGGCCGCCTGGCCGTCGGACCCTGGTACATCCTCCCGGACGAGTTCCTCGTAAGTGGAGAAGCCACGGTCAGGAATCTCATCCTCGGACACCAGGCAGCGAGCCAACTGGGCGGTGTGCAGAAGGTGGGCTACATGCCCGACTCGTTCGGCCACTTGGCCCAGGTTCCGCAGCTGCTGCGAGGCGTGGGAATCGACTCGTTCATTTACACACGGGGAAACGGCGACGAGATCGATCGCCTCGGTTCGGAGTTCACCTGGCAAGCGCCCGACGGTAGCGAGGTCCTGGCCATCAACCAGGTCCGCGGCTACTGCAATGCCGGCGGCCTGGGCATGCACGAAATCTGGCACGCGCACACGCCCCGTGAGGTGGATCCGGACCGGGCCGTCGCGCAGTTGCGCGAGATATTCGAAGCCCACGCCGATCGGGTCCGCAGCGACGTAGTCCTCCTGAACAACGGGTGCGACCACTTTCCTCCTCCCCGGGACCTCGACCGGATCCTCGCCGCGCTCAAGGAGGCCTTCCCTGCCACCGAGTTCCGGCGCGGAAGTCTCCTGGACTACATGGAGGCGGTTCGCGCGTCGGCGCAGGCGCTGGAAGCGTATGAGGGAGAGCTGCTCGGCGGGCGCCTGCATCACATCCTGTCGGGCGTATGGTCCACCCGCATATACCTCAAGCAGGCGAACGAGCGAGCCCAGGTGCTCCTGTCGGAGACGGTGGAGCCACTGGCGGCCTGCAGTCACTTCCTGCACGGTGCCGATTATCCGGCCGGTCTGATCGACACGTGCTGGAAAGAGCTTCTCGAGAACCATCCGCACGATTCGATCTGCGGGTGCAGCACCGACGAAGTGCACCGCGAGATGGAGACCCGCTTCGAGTCGGTGATCCGGACCGGCGAGCAACTGGTGAGGCGGAACCTCAAGGACCTGGCCCCGACCTTCGGGCCGCGCGCTGGCGACGACCGTGAGACGGTGCTCTGCGTCGCCAACTCCCTGCCTTTCGACCGGACCGAGGTGGTCCGGCGCCTGGTGGTGCTGCAACCGCCCGCCGTGGACGCATCCCGCCTGGTCCTGCTCGGCGACGACGGCCGCCGGGTGCCCTTCAGGATCGAGCGGGTGCAGAGAGTTGAACGGTTCTGGGGAATCGACTACCGGGTCGAACTGGATGGCGAGCGGCAGGCCCGGCGATTCGGCGTGTACGAGGACCGCTTCGGCCCGCGCATCCTGCGGCCGGAGAGCGAAAAGGACACCGCTGACACGTTCCTGACGCTCGAGTTCCTTGCCGACCTTCCGGCGCTGGGCCACGCCCGCTTCGTTCTCACCGAGGCGGATACCGACGAAGTCGGAACCGTGATGCCCGATCCAGTCGCGGTCAGCGGAAACGAGATCGACAACGGCCTGTGCCGCGTCCGACTGCATCCGGACGGCAGCTTCGACCTGCTGCACCGAGCCACCGGCCGCGAGGTGCTGAAACTCAACGTCCTCGAGGACACCGAGGACGTGGGCGACGAGTACGACTTTTCGCGAGCGACTCGCTCGGAGACTCTGACCTCGCGCGGCGTCGAGGGCGTGGTCAGTTGCGTTCGGCAGGGAGGGTGGAGCGCGACGCTGTCCGCCCGGTTCGACATGGAGATCCCGGAAGCGGCGACGGCAGACCGGAAGTCCCGCTCTGACAAGCGCCGGCCAAGCCCCATCGAAGTCCGGGTCGAGCTGCGAACCGGAAGTCCCGTCGTGCGCATCGAGACACGGCTCGACAACCGGGTCCAGGACCATCGGCTCCGCGCCCTGTTTCCAACCGGCGTGATCGCCGATCACGTTTGGTCCGACGGCCACTTCCTCGTGAACCGGCGCGGCCTGCCCGACCCCGATATCGGCGAGGACTGGGTCCAGCCTCCCACCGGCACGTACCCGCAGCAGGAGTACAGTCTGGTCCAGGACGAAGCCGGTGGCCTGGCGCTGCTGAACCGTGGTCTTCCGGAGGTCGAGGCGCGGTCCCGTGACGACGGGACGGTGGAGCTCGCGCTCACGCTCCTCCGCTCGGTCGGCTGGCTGTCTCGCGACGATTTTGAGAGCCGTCGCCACTCCAACGCCGGACCCACGCTGTTCACGCCCGGGGCGCAGTGTCCTGGCGAGCACCTGTTCCGGTACGCGGTGCTGCCCTTCGAGGGTGAGTTCCGCGAGGCCGGGGTCCGCTCCTGGAGCAAGCGCTACCGGGTGGAGCCGGTTACGGTACAGGGAGTGATGGCCGGGAGCACAAAAGGGGGGCGAAGCATGCTCCGGCAGGAGCCGGGGCGGTCTACCGTCACCGCAATCAAGAGGCACGAACGGCGTGATACGCTCGTGGTGCGGCTCTACAATCCGTTCTCCGGGCCGATACAGGAGACGCTGCGGACGGACGCGACGATCGCCGGCGCCTGGCTCACGGACCTCCTGGAAGAACGTGAGGCCGAGCTGCCCGCCCGGCCTCACCACGTCGATCTGGCCATCGAGCCGCACCGCATCGTGACGGTGGAACTCGAGATCG
>JBATJK010000100.1:0-1649 GCA_049668445.1 Gemmatimonadota bacterium | reverse complement strand
TCGCCATCAAGAAGACGATCCGAATCCTGCGCCGGCTCCAGAAGAAGTACACGGATCCGAACCGCCGATTCTACTTCGTCGGACACCAGGCCAACCTGCGGATGCTGGAGGCCGTGTGCCGCCAGTGTGAGATCGACGACGATCGGCATTACCACAACGTCATCAACTTCGGGAACACCGGCGCGGCCGGCGCTCCGGCCGTGATCTCCATGAACTGGGACCGCTGGACCGCCGGAGACGACATCGCGGTGGTCGGCGTCGGTTCCGGACTGTCCTGGTCGGGTCACGTGCTCCGGTTCGGAGAAACACCATGAAGTACGCCGAGTTCAGGGAGCGCTCGCACTTCTCGCGCGAAGAGGTCCTGGCGCTGGCCTACGGTCGCCTGGTCACGGACGCTCCGGACGAGTTCAAGGCGCGTTTCCCACTCCCGCCCATGCTGATGGTGGACCGGGTGACCGAAATCACCCGCAAGGGCGCCCGGGGACGAATCGTGGCCGAGCGTGAAGTGCGCGTGGACGACTGGTTCTTCCACTGCCACTTTCTCGGCGATCCGGTTCAGCCGGGTTGTCTCGGCGTGGACGCGATCTGGCAGCTCATAGGCATGTATTGCGCCTGGAACGGGGCCCTGGGCACCGGGAGGGCGCTGGGCTGCCAGGAGGTCGAGTTCTTCGGTCAGATTCGACCGCATGACGGACTGGTCCGGTACGAGATCGACATCGTGCGGTACCAGGAACTGGCCACGTCAGGATCTTCGGTCGCCCTCGGCGACGCGAAGGTCCTGGTGGACGGGGAGGAGATCTACGAGATCAAGCGGGCCAAGGTCGGCGTCTTCCGTGACATCGACTATCCCGACTATCCATGGCCCTCGCGGCACTCGCGGGGGGGAAGGCTCGGGGAATGACGGGCACCGCTCTTCTTCCGCACCAGATCCTGGACCTGATCCCCCAGAAGGAACCGTTCCGGTTCGTGGACGAGATCGTCGAAGTATCCAGGCGTGGAATCGTGGCGAACTACACGTTTCCACCCGACCTGGACTTCTATCGAGGCCATTTTCCCGGCAATCCCGTCACGCCCGGTGTGATTCTGCTCGAGTGCATCGCACAGGTGGGTGTGGTGGCGCTGGGTATCTACCTCGTGGCTCTCGAGGGAGGGCTGGAGGCCGTGGACAGCAGGCTCACTCTCTTCGTCGACGCGGACGTCGATTTTTCGGGCGTCGTGAGGCCCGGCGATCGGGTCACGGTATCGGCTACCAAGAAGTTCTTCCGACGCGGGAAGCTGCGCTCGGAGGCCGAAATGCACCTGGACGACGGAACCATGGTTTGTTCCGCCACGATATCCGGCATCGCAGTGCCGAGGTGAGAATATGAGACGCCGAGTAGTCATCACCGGAATGGGCGTAGTCGCCCCCAACGCCGTCGGACTGGACGCCTACGAGCAGGCCCTGCGAAAGGGCACCTCCGGGATCCGTCATATCCCGATCCTGGACGAACTGAAGTTCGGCTGCCGGGTGGCCGGTGTTCCGCAGGGCGTGGACGAGATCGCCGAGGACTACTTCGACGAAGACGAGCTCCTGGCCATGAACTCCAGCCACCGCTTCGGTTGTGTCGCCGCGGTGGACGCCTGGACGGATGCCGGCTTCGAGCGGCCCG
>JBATJK010000099.1:0-130713 GCA_049668445.1 Gemmatimonadota bacterium | reverse complement strand
TCCTCGCGCAGCCCCGTGCCTCCGCCCGCTCTCTCGAGCATCTCGGACTGCGCGCCCACGTGGAACATGGTGGCCAGGAGCACTCGGGCGATCTCCTCTCGAGCCTGGTCCTCCGGCAGTCCGCCCGCGAGCAGCGCGTCGTATGCGGCCCTGGCTTCCTCGCTTCCTTTCAGAATGGAGCCGACCGCCTCCTTGAGCAGCGGGTAGGCCTTGCTGGCCGCCTCCTCGGGGTCGAACGTCGGTGTCTCTCTCTCGTCGCTCATAGCCTGGCACGTCCTGTCAAATCCAGATTCCTGCCGAACCGTAGCTTGTCGTTCGATCACAACTTAACTTGTATCTACCCCTCGCCCCACCAGAAACACGGGGCTCCCTTTGGCTGACGATTTCGACCGCATCCATGCGGCCCTGTCGGAAGTCTACGTGATCGAGCGCGAGATCGGCCGCGGCGGCATGGCCACGGTGTACCTGGCAGAGGACCTGAAGCATGGCCGCCGGGTCGCGATCAAGGTCCTCCATCCGGACATCGCGGCGTCCCTCGGCCGGGAGCGTTTCCTGCGCGAGATCGAGATCGTAGCCAACCTGCGGCACTCGGGCATCCTCCCCCTGTACGACTCCGGCGAAGCGGACGGTCTGCTGTACTACGTGATGCCGTACGTGGAAGGCCCCACGCTGCGGGACCGGCTGGACAAGGAGAAGCAGCTGGCGGTGGACGAGGCGCTCCGGATCACGTCGGAGCTGGCGGCAGCGCTGGACGAGGCCCACAGCTACGGAGTGATCCACCGGGACATCAAGCCGGAGAACGTGCTGTTCGAGGGGGATCAGCCGCTGATCGCGGACTTCGGTGTCGCCACGGCACTGGAGGAGGCGGGCGGGGAGAAGCTGACGCGTACGGGTGTGGCGGTAGGGACCCCGAGCTACATGAGCCCGGAGCAGGCGGCAGGAGGGGAGACGGACTCGCGGAGCGACGAGTACGCCTTGGCGTGTGTGCTATACGAGATGCTGGGTGGGACGCCTCCGTTCACCGGTCCGACGCCGCAGGCGGTGATGGCGCGGCACGCGCTCGACCCGGTGCCGGACTTGGGGACGGTCAGGCCAACAGCGCCCGAGGGTGTGGTGGCGGCGGTGGAGCGGGCGATGGCAAAGGTGCCGGCGGATCGGTACCGCAGTGCGGGAGCTTTCGCGGAGGCACTGGAGAAGGGCGACGAGAGGCGAAGACGCAGCAGCGTGAGGCGTCGCCGTTGGGAATGGGCGGTCGGTGCCTTGATCGTGCTCGCGGGGGGCGCGGCCTACATGGTGGCCGATCGGTCGGACCGGGCGGGGAACGAGGAGCCACGCCGGATAGCAGTGCTTCCCTTCGAGATCACGGGAGCCGAGCTCCCGGACACGGGGCTTGCATTGGGGCTGTTCGCCGAGGTCACGGAGGGACTTCGGGAGTCGGGGCTGAGCGCCTTGCCCGTTGAGGCGGTGCGCGACTACCGCATCACCCACGGTGTGGTGGAGGAGGTGGCTGCGGACCTGGACCTCGATATAGTCTGGCTGACGCGGCTTCGCGCTTGGGGCGACCACGCTCACGTTCGAGTTGACCTGGTGGATGCCCGATCGCAGGCCTCGTTAGAGGCGACCTTGATCGTAGTGCCGATGTCAGACCTCTCGGAAGTCGCGCCCCGCCTCGTCACGTGGGCCTCTCGCGTACTGGCACCTTCGGACTCGGCGACTCCCTACGAACCTCATCCGGAAGCACGCCGGGCTTTCGACCGAGCTCGACGTGCGTGGGAGGCCGGCGAGGTCCTGATGGCAGATTCGCTCCTGGGCGAGGTGCAGGACATCGATCCGGAGTACCCCAGGGCAAAGGGAATGAATGCGCTCCTTACGGTGCAGTTCGTGCATCCCCATCCGGGAGGCCCCCCCTCGTGTGAGAAGGCTCCCGCACTAATACCTCTCGCGAAGCAGAGTGCGGAAGAGGCATTGGCACTCGACCCGACGCTGGCGCTGCCACACGTGGCGCTCGGCCACGCGCTCTGGGAGCACGAGTTTGACTGGACGGGAGGCGAGGCCGAGCTCCTCGCCGCGCTGCAACTCGATCCCGATCAGCCCGACGCGAACTACTTCTATGGCGCGTATCTGATGACTGCGGGCCGAATGGACGAAGCCTGGGAATACTACTCCGGCACGGTAGAGTCCAACTTATCCGCCAGGAGATACCAGTACTTCTTGAACAGGCTGGCAGACCTGACGGGTCACCTCGCAGATGCCGAGCAGACACTGCGCCGCGCCGCGATCCTGTTCAGCACCGAAGTCTGGGGCTCGGACGACCTGATCGCGAACCTCCGCGAGCAAGGCCGGATCGACGAGGCGATCGAGCTGCTTCTCGAAACGGGTGCAGATACGGTGGCAAACCCACTCGACGACAACGTTCGGTGGGCCATCGCTCGCGGCAGTGATGAGGCGGTCGACCGTCACATCGCGCAACGCGTGGAGAGGGGTTCCTTCCACTCCGCGGCGAAGATCGCCCTTCTAGCGGGTCGGTACGATCTCGCCATGCAGTATCTCCGGCGATGGTGGCCAAGCGAGCTCGCGTGTCCTTCACTGGGGAGAGTCTGGCTCCTGGCGGACTTTCCCGGACTGGCCGACCGGCCCCAGTTTCAGGAGATGATGGACGTGGCCGGCATCCCCTGGCGCGAGTCCACCGTGTGGGCCGAGATGTCCAACTGACTTGGCCGGGCAGCCGAAACCGAACTCCCGGCCCCTAGCCCTCTCCCTCTCCCGCCCACTGCGGCGAATCGAAGTCCTTCTTGCCGTAGAACCGCAGCAGGGCGAACAGGATCGCCCCACCCAGCAACAGGGACACCCATACCGGGAAGCCGTACGCCGTCGGGATGTTCCCGATCCCGATGCCCACGACACCCACCACTAGCGCGTATGGAAGCTGCGTCCGCACGTGGTCCACGTGATCACACGCCGAAGCCATCGAGCTCATCACCGTCGTGTCAGAGATCGGTGAGCAGTGGTCCCCGAAGATTGAGCCGGCGAGGACCGAGGCGATCGAGCCCAGCAGGATTACGTAGGCCGTTCCGGCCTCCGGATCCACCGTGCCGCCCAGCGCCACGGCCAGTGGAATCACGATCGGGAGGAGGATTCCCATGGTTCCCCACGAGGTCCCGGTAGCGAACGCGATCGAGGCGGCCGTCACGAACACGAGGGCGGGAAGAAGCTGTGCCGGGAGATTGCCCTCCAGGAGGCCGCTGATGTAGGGGGCCGTTCCGAGCACCTCCGTCACGGAGCCGAGCGACCAGGCCAGAACCAGGATGATCCCGGCGAGGAACATGGCGCGCATCCCACCGACCAGGCCGTCGATCGCCTGGTGAACGGAGAGGATCCGCTGCCCCACTGCCAGCGCGATGGCCACGAAGCAGCCGGAAAGCGATCCCCACAGCAAGGCGTCGAAAGCGCTGGCCTCGGCGAAGATCTCCCACAGCGTTCCCGGCCGACCCAGGTTCGATCGTCCCTGCAGGTAGAGGCCGCTCAGAACCACCAGGACGACCGTCAGCACCGGCAGCACCGCGTTGTACCAGCGCAGGGGCGCCCCCTCGACCGGCTCCATCTCGGCCGATCCCGCCTCGGACATGAGCATGGCGCCTTCGCGGTGCAGTCCCTCGCCCCTGGAGGCACGCCGCTCCGCCGCCAACATCGGGCCGAAGTCCCGCTGCAGGAACACGATCAGTCCCACCATGAGGAGAGCCAGAAGCGGGTAGAACAGGTACGGGATCGAGTGGATGAAGATGGTGAACGCGTTGGCCGAGCCGAGAGCGGCTGCGAGCTCGGGTGTCGTTCCCGCCTGCGCCGCGGCGGCCGCGAGTCCGTCGCCGATCAGCGAGATCTCGAAACCGACCCAGGTGGACACGAACACGATCGCCGCCACGGGGGCGGCGGTGGAGTCCACGATGTACGCCAGCTTCTCGCGCGAAACTTTCATGCGGTCGGTGATCGGCCGCATGGTGTTGCCCACGATCAGCGTGTTGGCGTAGTCGTCGAAGAAGATCGCCAGTCCGCTCAGGTACGTCGCCAGTTGTGCGCGTCTCGGGGTGGTGGCCAGAGGCCGGACTGCCTCCACGATCCCGCGCGTGCCACCGCTCTTGCTGATGACGCCCACCATCCCGCCCAGCAGGAACGAGAACACGAGGATGGCGGCGTGGTCGTAGTTCACGAGGACCGGTGTGATGAATGTGTCGATCGCCCGCATGGTGCCAGTGATCGGGTTGAGTCCGGCGACGAAGAAACCGCCGAGCCAGACGCCGACGAACAGCGACGTCACCACTTCCTTGAAGACCAGAGCGAGAATGATCGCGAGAAGCGGTGGGAGAAGGCTGATCCAGCCAGGAAAGACCCGGGCCTCGAACGTCGCGATCGCGTTGCTCCGGCCTCCGATCACGGTGAGCGGTAGATCTTCGGCACTTTCCACCACGAGGCCCTCGAACTCGAAGGGACCGGCTCCACCCATCTGCGCGTCCCGTCGGGCGATGACCCGGCCGGTGGCGGTGCGGATCCGCACGTGTCCGGCGGCCTGCACGGCCGTCGCCTCGACCGTCAGGTCGAAGCCCGCTCCCGGGATGATGACCACCGGACCGTCGACGTGGCCCGGCGTGGTGTCAGCCACGGCTTCCTGCGCCTGCGCCGCGGTCGGAGTGACGAGCGCAAGGAATGCCAGGGAGGCGATCCACCGTATCGACATGAATGCTCCTGTGCGGAATGAAGCCGAGAGACCTGGCGTGGGCGCCTCCGGGCGGTCGGGAAGCTAGACAGGCCACCCCGGATTTGTAAAGCTGCCGCGGTGCCCGGAAGTGCCCTGCAGAAGCCCCTTTCGGGGCCGTTGATCCGCCGGCAGCGGGTCGGTATACTGCGGCGAGTGCGGTCCCCGCGGGGGCCGCCTTCACCCAGCCGCCACGGAAAGGCGTTCCCGGATGTCGACTTCTGACATGACGACTCTGCTGCTCGACGGTCCCGGCATCGAACAGGTCCTGTCCCGCATGGCGCGGGAGATCCTGGAGGACGGCGTGATCGAGGACCTGATGCTCATCGGGATCCACCGGCGGGGCGTCGAGCTGGCCACGCGAATCGCCGGCGTGGTCAAGGAAGCCACGGGACTCGAGGTCCCGACCGGGAGTCTCGACATCACGTTGTATCGCGACGACTTCGACCAGATCGGTCCTCGGCCGGTGATCGGAACGACCGAAATTCCTGGCGACATCAACGGTCTGCGCGTCGTGGTCGTCGATGACGTCCTGTACACGGGCCGCACGGTCAAGGCCGCTCTCACCGAGTTGGCCGACTTCGGCCGGCCTCGCCGGGTGGAATTGTGCGTGCTCGCGGATCGCGGCGGTCGGGAACTGCCGATCCATGCCGACTACGTCGGTATCACCGTCGAAGTAGGGGAAGGGGAGCGCGTGGAGGTTCGGGTTCCCGAGCTGGACGACGAACTGTCTGTCACCCTCGTCAGGTCTTCGGAGAGCGAATGAACCAGGCCAGACCGGAGTTCGAGCTGGGCAAGGACCTCGTGGGCCTCGAGGGGCTGTCGGCCGCGACGATCACCGGGATCCTGGATACGGCAGAGCCTTTCAAGGAAATCAGCGAGCGCGCGATCAAGAAGGTACCGGTGCTGCGCGGCAAGACGATCGTCAATCTCTTCTTCGAGCCATCGACCCGGACGCGCATCTCGTTCGAATTCGCCGAGAAGCGGCTGGGAGCCGACACGGTCAACATCAGCTCCAGCGGGTCGTCCGTGGTGAAGGGCGAGACCCTGGTGGACACGGCTCGCAACCTGGAGGCGATGCGGATCGACATGGTGGTGATCCGCCACAGTTCTTCCGGAGCCGCGAGTTTTCTGGCGGACCGGATCCCCTCCAACGTCATCAACGCCGGGGACGGACAGCACGAGCATCCGACTCAGGCGCTGCTGGACATGCTGACGATCCGGGACCGACTCGGTCGGATCGAGGGTCTCAAGGTGTGCATCGTGGGCGACATCGTGCACTCGAGGGTGGCCCGCTCGAACATCTTCGGCCTTCGAGCACTGGGAGCGGAAGTCGCGGTGTGCGGTCCCCGCAGCCTGATTCCCCACGGTATCGAGGAACTGGGCGTCGAGTCTTTCTACCACATCGAGGACGCCATCGAGTGGGCGGACGCGCTGAACATCCTTCGTCTGCAGCTGGAGCGCATGAAGACGGGATTCATTCCGTCGCTCCGCGAGTACAATCGCGTGTTTGGGGTGACCCGGGCGAGGCTCGCCAGGGCCCCGCGTGACACGGTGATCCTCCACCCCGGACCGATCAATCGGGGAGTAGAGATCGATTCTGCGGTGGCGGACGGGCCCCAGTCGGTGATCCTGCCGCAGGTTACGAACGGAGTGGCCGTTCGAATGGCGGTCCTGTACCTCCTCGCCGGTGGTGTGCCGGGTGGTGGGGCCGAGGCCGCGAAACAGGAGATCGCATGAACAGGCCGCTGCTGCTTCGGGGTGGACGGGTAGTGGACCCGTCCCAGGACCTCGACGGACCGGCCGATGTGCTGGTGCGAGAGGGCCGGATCGAAGCCGTCGGAAACGATATCACGGGTCCCGATGACGCGACGGTGCTGGACGCGTCCGGCCAGGTCGTCGCGCCCGGACTGATCGACGTGCACGTGCACCTGCGCGAGCCCGGAGGAGAGCACAAGGAGACGATCCACACCGGTTCGCACGCTGCCCTGGCCGGCGGCTTCACGACCGTGTGGGCAATGCCGAACACGGATCCGCCCATCGACGATCCGGCGGCGGTCGGCTACCTGCGCCTGGCCGCGCGTGCGGCGCGAGGCACCCAGGTGATGCCGATCGGCGCCGCCTCGATCGGACAGAAGGGCGAACGGATGACGGAAATCGGCGAACTGGTCAAAGCGGGTGCCGTTGCCGTCTCCGACGACGGTGCGCCCGTGTGGGATTCGGGACTGATGCGCCGCCTCCTGGAGTACACGCAGACGTTCGGCATCCCGGTTCTTCAGCACGCGGAGGACATCTCCCTGGCGGGTGGGGTCATGAACGAGGGGGTCGTCGCGACGGCCCTCGGACTCCGCGGTCTGCCCAACGCCGCTGAATCCTGCATCGTGGCCCGGGACATTCAGCTGGTCGAGCTCACGGGCGGTCACCTGCATGTGTGCCACGTATCGGCCCGCCAGTCGGTCGAGCAGCTGCGCATGGCGAAGGAGAAGGGGCTCACGGTGACCTCTGAGGTGACTCCGCATCACCTCATTCTCACGGATGAGATGTGCCGAGGCTACAACACGGAAGCCAAGGTGAACCCGCCTCTCCGGACAGAGGACGATGTGGAGGCGGTGACACAGGGGCTGCTCGATGGCGTCATCGACATCATCGCTACGGACCACGCCCCGCATACGTACGAGGAGAAGGAGCAGGAGTTCGATTACGCCCCGTTCGGAATCAACGGGCTCGAGACAGCGTTCGGATTGAGCATGCGGGCGCTCGTGCAGACGGGTCGGCTAAGTCTGTCCGGCCTCATCGATCGGATGTCCTGCAACCCGGCTCGCATCATGGGCCTCGAGAGCGGCACGTTGCGACCGGGTGCGCCGGCGGACATCGTAGTTCTTGACCCGGACGAGCGGTGGACGGTCGACCCGGCGGACTTCAGGTCGAGAAGCCGCAACACGCCGATCGCCGGCTGGGAACTCACAGGCCGGGTGAACCATACGCTGGTAGCCGGAGAGATTCGGTTCGAGCGGAACTGACAATGCCAATCCGTCCGGGTGTCGAGTTCGGCGCCCTTAGCGACTACACCTCATCCTCGAGGGCCTGATGGACGTGGGACACGTGATACCGGAAGCCATTCGCGAACTGCTGGAGCAGCGAGGCACCTACCAGGGCTGGCTGACCCGGCTCGACGAGCTGGGCGACGAGTTCCGGCCGGAAGTGGCGGAGAAGGTGAGGGGCGACTACGCGGGCCGCCTGGCCACCGTCGAGACCGCGCTCGAGGGACATCGCACTGAGCTCGAGACCGCGCTCGCGGAC
The DNA here is from genome assembly GCA_049668445.1 of Gemmatimonadota bacterium. Lineage (GTDB taxonomy): Bacteria > Gemmatimonadota > Gemmatimonadetes > Palauibacterales > Palauibacteraceae > Benthicola. The sequence continues at coordinate 122,666 of JBATJK010000099.1, read as the reverse complement.
AGGACGGCGGCGGTCGAGAAGGTCGCCGGCGAACACGACGCCCGGTCGGCAGAGCTCGAGGAGACCCAGCTTCGCCACGTCGTCGGCGAGTTCGATGACGACGAGTGGGAGCGTCGACGCGCCGAGCACCAGGTCGGTATCGACGAACTGGAGGCCGAGCTCACGACGCAGCGCTCCGCGGTCGAGTCACTGCAGACCGTTCTCAACGAGCTGACCGGGGCGGCCGCGGTCGTCGCTGCTTCTGAACAGGTCGACCTGGAGCCGCCGGTACCGGCTGAGCTGACCGTCGTCGAGGATGAGTGGTTGGAGGCCGAGGAAGTGGCGGAGGCGACGGACGACGCTGAGGACACGGCCTGGATGACTCAGCCGTTCGAGGAAGTCGTCGAAGAGCCCGTGGAGGCGGAGGCGGATCTGGAGGCCGAAGCCGAGGCAGAGCCGCCAGTCGAAGTCGAGTCGGAAGCGGACGAAGATGACGAGTCTGAAGTCGACGAGGTCGTGGAGCTGGAAGTGGAAGCGCTGGAGGCAGAGGTAGAGGAGGTCGCGGAGGCCGAGCCCGTGCTCGACGAAGCCGAGCCCGACGAGTTCATGGACGAGCTCGAGTTTCTGGAGTCACTGTCCCTGGACGATGCGGACAACTTCGACGCCGTATCGGCGATGCTGGACGAAGATGAGGATTCAGGGGCGGACGGAGAGTCCAGGAGCAAGACGGAGGATCTCTGAAAGCCGACAGCCCGCGACCCTGGCGGGCCCGCGGGCTGGTCTACGGTCGACGCCCCTCTCGGGAAGCGCCGTCAGCTGCTGAGGCCGCTTACGTACCGAGCGAGCCTGGATTTGCGTCGGGCAGCCGCCTGCTTCGACACGATGCCCTTACGGGCCGCCGTGTCCAGCATGGAAGCGACCTTCCGGTATGCCGCTTCGGCATCGTCGGACGACTCGGTCAGCAGCAGGCTCTTCGTCCGCGTCCGAATCTCGGATCGGACGGTCCGATTGCGCTCCCGCCGCTTGTGATTCTGGCGAAGTCGCTTCTTGGCACTCTTGATGTTCGGCAATGCTCTATTCCTTCAGTGGTTCGCGTCGCACGTGAGTCCAAAGACCGCATAGAATACAGTGGTTCTTCTGGTGAATCAAGGTCCGCGTGATGTCGACATGAGTCCGAGCGCACCGGTTCGAGGCGCCTCACCCCGCGGCATCGAGCCGTTCCAGGTATCGCTGGAACGGTTTGAAGGTCCGCTCGATCTGCTCCTGCACCTGATCCGGTCGCAGGACATCGATATCTTCGACATCCCGATCGCCCGCATTACCGGGCAGTTCGTGCAGGCGCTGGAAGATGAGCTCGAGGCCATGCCCATCGAGAGAGCGGGAGAGTTCCTCGAGATGGCCGCGACGCTGGTCCGGATCAAGGCGCAGCTTCTTCTTCCGCGGCCCGAGCAGCCGGATTGGGAAGAGGACCCGCGGGCCGAGCTGGTCAGGCGGCTGCTGGAGTACGAGCATTTTCAAGACGTGGTCCACGTGCTGGAGGGGGCGGAGGCTCAACGAGGTCGTCACTTCGCCAAGGGGTACATCGAGGGCCGGCCGCTGCCGGCATTGGCGCCCGTCGAACTGCAACTGACGCTGGCTGACTTCCTGTCGGTCGCCGCCCGGATTCCAGAGCCGGCGCCTCCGATCGTGATGCGTCCGCCCTCGCAGACCGTAACCGTGGAGGAGAAGGTCTCCCTCCTGCGGCGCCTCCTGGCGAAGACGAAGCGGGTGTCGTTCGACCGGCTGTTCAAGCCCTGGGGCACGAGGGCACACGCCGTGGCCGCCCTGCTCGCCGCCCTGGAGCTTGCCCGCCAGCAGGCCCTGCGCATCGAGCAGGTGAAGCCGTTCGCCTCGATCTGGCTTCTGCCGGGGGACCGAAAGCGAGCGCAGGCAGCCGCTGCTGCGGCGGAGACCGCGGAGGGAGCATAGTGAAGGTCGAACAGATCGTCGAAGCCACGCTCTTCGCGAGCCAGACGCCGCTCACGGCGGATGAGGTCGCCCGAGCGGACGAGAACCTGGACGCCGAGAGTGTCGTGGGAGCGATCCAGGCCCTGCGCGACGCCTACGAGGAATCCGAGCGGGCGTTCCAGATCTACCAGCTGGGCGACGGGTACCAGATCCTCACGCGACCCGAGTACGCTCCCTACCTCGAGAGGTTCGATTCGGTGCCCAGGGCGCCGCACCTGTCGCCGGCGGCGCTCGAGACGCTGGCCATTGTCGCGTATCGAAACCCGATCGGTCGCATCGAGATCGAGGAGGTCAGAGGGGTAAGCGCCAGCTCCGTTCTCAGGACTCTTCTGGATTGGGAACTGGTGGAGGTCGTCGGACGCGGGGAAGGCCTGGGGCGACCGCTTCTGTACGGCGTGACACGGAAGTTCCTGGAGCACTTCGGTCTCAAGGACCTCACCGATCTTCCGGCACCGGACGAACTCCCGGTGGTACTTGGAGAGTTGCAGCAGGCCATGGAAGCGGAACTGGAACAGGCCGGGTCAGACGCGGACGAAGAAGGAGTGGAGGAGACCGGCCTGATAGAGGCCAGCCCGGTGGAGGAGGCCGAGGAAGAGGCTACCTGAATGGCGGCAGACATGCGTCTTCAGAAGTACCTTGCGCGGGCCGGCGTGGCCTCCCGGAGAGGCAGCGAGGCGCTGATCCAGGATGGCCGGGTCAAGGTCGATGGCGAGGTCGTAACGGTCCTCGGCACAAAGGTCGACCCGCAGGCCAGCGTGGTGGAAGTAGACGGCGAGCGGGTTCAACTGGAGGCAGCGCGCTGGATCATGCTGCACAAGCCGCCCGGTTGCCTGTGCACCCGCAGCGACCCCGAAGGTCGTCCCACCGTGTACGACCTGATCGGAACCGAACATCAGTCCCTGTTTCATGTGGGCCGGCTCGACTACATGAGCGAGGGGATGCTGCTCCTCACCAACGAAGGAACGGTAGCCGAGCAGTTGCTCCATCCCCGGAATCGGGTCCCTCGCCGGTACGAGGTCACGGTGGCCGGTCCGATTCCAAGGGACGTGGGCTCTCGACTGCGGGCCGGGATCGAGCTGGAGGACGGGCCGGCCTGGGTCAACGACTTCAGGGTAAGACCGGGCCTTCGCCCCGACCAGGTGTTGCTGGACCTTTCCCTCCAGGAGGGGCGGAACCGGGAAGTACGACGGATGATGGATGCCGTGGGTCTTACGATCCACGCACTCAAGCGGGTGGCGTTCGGCCCGCTCGAGCTTGGAAACCTCCCGCGTGGATCGTGGCGATCTCTCGAGCAGGCTGAGATCGACCGGCTGCGCGCACTGAATAGGAACGGGTGAAATGGATATACGGGGCAAGAACATCCTGATGCTGGGCGGCTCGGGTTTGGTCGGAATCGCCATGGCTCGGAAGCTGCTTCCTCTGGGCCCGGCGCGCCTCGTGATCGCGGCGCTTCGCCGCGAGGAGGCCGAGGAGGGGATCGAGACCCTGCGACGCGCCCCGGACGCGAAGGGCGTCGAACTGGTGCCCGAGTGGGGAGACATCCTGCTTCGCACGAGCCGGCGGAACGACTCGCGCACCGCGATGCTGGAGACGGACGTGGGGCGGGCGGAGATCCTGGACGACCTGCTGGGCCACCTCAGGGAGGAGGACTTCAAGCGCAACCTGTTGTATTCGCTCCTCGATACCCACCGTCCCGAGATCGTGATCGACTGCGTGAATACCGCGACCGCGATCGCGTACCAGGACCTGTTCAGCTCCGCGGGCAAGCTCAGGGATCTCATGTGGAGTGGCGGCACGCCGACCGTCGCGGATATCGAAGCCCACCTGACGACCCTCTATCTGCCGCAGCTGATCCGGCACGTACAGGTACTCATGCACGGGATGCGCCTGGCGAAGACCGAGGTGTATCTCAAGATCGGGACCTCGGGAACCGGGGGCATGGGGCTCAACGTGCCATTCACGCACTCCGAGGAACGTCCGTCCGCCACCCTCCTCTCGAAGTCGAGCGTATCCGGGGCACACTCGGGGCTGCTGTTCCTGATGGGGCGAACGCCCGACTCGCCGGTCGTGAAGGAGGTCAAACCCACGGCCGCGGTTGCCTGGAAGCGCATCGAGTACGGACCGGTGCTGCGCGGAGGGAAGCCGATTCGGCGGTTCGACTGCAGGACGCCCATCGATCTCTCCGAGGCGTTCACGGCGCTGCCCGAGGGTCGGTGCGAAGACACGGGAGAGGCGCTCGAGTCCGTGTGGCTGGACGCGGGGGAGAACGGCTTGTTCAGTCTCGGCGAGTACGAGACGATCTCGGCTCTCGGCCTGATGGAGATCATCACGCCAGAGGAGATCGCTGACGCGGCCATCGCGGAGATCCGTGGACGGCCCACCGGACGGGACATCGTGGGGGCGCTGGACGCCGCCACGATGGGACCGACGTATCGGGGCGGAGCCATGCGCGAAACCGCACTCCGCTACATGGAGGAGCTCGAGGCGAAGCACGGAGTGCGATCGGTCGCCTTCGAGATGCTGGGGCCGCCCCGGCTGAGCAAGCTGCTCTTCGAGGCGGAGCTCCTGAACCGGTTGTTCTCCGATGTCGTCGAGGCCTCGGGGCTCGATCCGGAGGCGACGGCGGCGAGGTCGCTGGAGCTGATCGAGACCGACGACAGGCTGCGCTCGGACGTTCTGTCGATCGGAATTCCAATCCTCCTTCCGGACGGAAAGCGCATGCTGCGGGGTCCCAAAGTGAGCGTCGTGCCGGACGGACCTGCCGAGGTCGCGTGGGCCAATCGTGGTTGGGTGGACCTCCGGGCTGACTCGTGGAGTAAGTGGCGCGACCGGTTGGTCAGCTATCGAGCGGCGGTTCTTGACGTTCCCGACGCGGGACAGGGATCGGGGACGGACCTCGACGTACGCGCCCGGAGCGGCGACATTCGACCGGGCGCGCTGGCCGCGTACGTCTTCCGGTTTGAAGATGAGGGCGAGCGGATGAAGCGGTGACCGGATTCTGGAGGGTAGTGGGGGAGTGAGCGAAATACAGATCACGGACCGGATTTCCGAGGCGGAACTCGGCGAGCGGACCGAGCGCATTGCCGACGCGAGTCAGTTCCTGAACGACATCCGCGAGGCGGTCGGCCTGCGCGTCGTAGGCCAGGAACGAATGGTCGAGCGTCTCCTGATCGGACTCCTGACCGGGGGACATGTTCTCCTCGAGGGTGTGCCGGGTCTGGCGAAGACGCTGGCGGTCCGCACGCTGGCCGATGCGATTCATACGACCTTCCGGCGCATTCAGTTCACGCCCGACCTTCTTCCGGCGGACCTGATCGGCACCCTCATCTGGGACGAGGTGAACCGCGAATTCGTCCCCAAGAAGGGTCCCATCTTCGCCAACCTGGTGCTGGCGGACGAGATCAATCGGGCGCCGGCAAAGGTCCAGTCCGCGCTTCTGGAGGCCATGCAGGAGCACCAGGTCACGATCGGTGAGACCAGCCACTTCGTGCCCGAACCTTTCCTGGTACTGGCTACGCAGAACCCGATCGAGCACGAAGGCACCTATCCGCTTCCAGAGGCCCAGATCGACCGCTTCATGCTCAAGATCCGGGTCGACTATCCCGACCGAGAGGAGGAGCGCCAGATTCTTCGGGCCACGGTCACCGACGATCTCGCGCCCTTTGAGGCGGTCGCCACGCCGGAGCAGATCCTGGCCGCCCGGGCGCTCCTGTCCGAGATCTACCTCGACGAGCGTGTCGAGGACTACATCCTGGATCTGGTTCGCGCGACTCGGCACGCGGCGGAACTCGACGCCGAGCTGGCGGAGTGGATGGAGTACGGGGCCTCTCCCCGCGCCACGATCTACCTCGCCCGCACGGCCCGCGCCCACGCATTCCTGTCTGGACGCGCGTACGTCGTCCCGGAGGATGTGAGAGAGATGGCGCCCGACGTTCTGCGCCACAGGCTCGTTTTGACCTTCCAGGCCGAGGCGGAAGAAATCTCTCCGGAGCAGATCCTGGAGAGGCTCCTGGCGGTGGTTCCGGTTCCCTGATGCCCCTGCGTCTCTTCCGGCGCCGGAGGCCGGAGCGGGACCCCACCAGCCCCGATGCGGCCGCCCTTCCAGCACTGGTCCGCCGCCTCGAGCTGCGGGCCCGTCGCCTGATGGAAAATCGTGCGGTCGGCGCGTACGACTCGGTGTTCCGGGGGCACGGTATTGAGTTCTCCGAGGTACGTGCGTATCAGCCCGGTGACCCCTTCCAGGCGATCGACTGGAAGGTCACGGCCCGCATGGGCAAGCCGTTCATCAAGAAGTTCGTCGAAGAACGCGAGCTCACGGTTCTCCTGGTCGTGGATCTCTCGGGTTCCACCGATTTCGGCACCCGGGTGCGGACCAAGCGCGACCTGAGTCTCGAGTTGGCGGCCCTCCTGGGATTGGCGGCGGCCCGCAACAACGATCGGGTCGGTCTGCTCCTGTTCACGGATCGGGTCGAGCGCTGGCTTCCCCCGCGTCGTGGGCGCGGCCGCCTTCGGCAGTTGCTGCACGTGATGGCGAGTCATGTGCCGGAGGGCAAAGGCACCGACATCGGGCTCGCCCTGGCGACCGCCGTGCGATCGCTCAAGACGCGCTCGCTGATCTTCGTCCTCTCGGACTTCCAGGGGCCGGGGTTTCGGAAGGAACTCACCGCGGCGTCGCGCAGACACGATGTGGTGGGGCTTCATCTCGTGGATCCGGGTGAGCGGGCGCTCCCCGCGGTGGGCCTCATCGAAGTGCGCGATCCTGAGACTGGCGTGTCCGGTGTGCTGGATCTCGGGGATTCACGTACCAGGCGTGGCCTGGCGCGCGTTGCCGAGGAACGCGAGCGGCGGGTGGAGGAGCTGTTCCGGCGAGCCGGTGCGGACCGGCTGCTGCTGGCGACGGATCGATCATACGCGGCCGACCTGGCTGCTTTCTTCGCCGCGCGTGCCCAGGTGAGGCTTCACTGATGCGCCGCCTGGGCCGGTTCGGATCGGCTGCCGCGTGCCTTGTCGCGAGCCTGGCGGGCAGTACCACCCCGTCCCTTGCCCAGCAGGCACGGGTCGAGGGATCCGGATCCGCTCCACGCGCGGCCGCCGCGCTCGAGCCCGACACCGTGAGGGTGGGCGACCCGTTTACCCTGGGCCTCTCCATCGCCGGGCCGGAGGAAGCCGACGTGCGGTTTCCTCCGCTCATCGCGCTCGGGGCCGAGCTCGAGCAGCTCCGGCCTATGAGCGTACAGTGGGAAGCGGACGGCGGCGGCCAGTGGCGGGCGCGATACCGGCTGGCGGCCTGGAAGTCGGGTACCTGGACGTTTCCGGATGTGCAGGTCGAATGGCAGGGGGCCCAGGTCTCGCTCTCTCCTCCGCCGGTTCACGTGACCACGGTGCTGCCGGCCGCTTCCGAGGGTCCGCTCCCGCTGGACGGGCCGCGTGGACCGAAGCGCATACGCGGATTCCCGTGGTGGCTGTTGCTACTGCTGCTCGCCGCTCTCCTCCTGTGGTGGCTCTCGCGTCGCCTCCGGCGTCCCGAGGAGGAGGAAGAAACGGAGTGGACAGACCCGGCCGTGGACGCTCGCGAGGCGCTGGCCCGTCTCAAGCGAGACCTCGAGCAGGGAGAGGTGGATCTGGCGGCTTTCTATGACGGCCTGGAGGAAGTGCTGCGGAAGTATCTCGCCGCACGGCGCGGCTGGCCGCCGGAGCGACCGGTACGGGAATTCGTGGACGAAACGACGGTGGACCGAAAGCTGGAGGAGCTGGCCGCGGGCCTGCGCTCGCTGCAGGATCGGGCCGGGCTGGTGAGGTTTGCCCACGTCTCGTCTGCCGAGACGATCGCGTTCGAGGACGCCGACGCCTGCCTGGCCTGGGTTGACGCCGAAGAAGCGGAAGAAGCGGAGGCCGCCTGATGTTCGGTCTCTCGCTTGGCGCCTGGCCCTTCATCCTTCTCCTCGTGCTCCTTCCCATCGGCTGGACGGCGCTGCAGAAGCGGCGGGTGAGACTGCCCCTTCCGGGAATTGGGGCGGCCGCGGCTGGCACACCGGAGGGCGACAGGAGCGAAGAGGGCCGGGCCACCGATAACGAAGCATCCGTGCGCCTGCGCCGCTTCACGGTCTGGTCCGCCTGGGTGCCCCTGTGGCGGACGGCTGCGCTCGCCCTCACGGTGCTGGCGCTGGCGAGTCCGGTGCGTCTCGTCGAGCGGGTGGAAGAGAAGTCCGAGGGCGTCACGATCATGCTCGCGTTCGACATCTCGAGTTCGATGCTGGCCGAGGACTTCCGTCCCCAGAACCGGATCGCGGTGGCGAGAAGAGAAGTGAGCCGCTTCGTACGGGGGCGGGAAGGGGACAGGATCGGCCTGGTCGCCTTCGCCGGCGAGGCATTGACCGTGGTCCCGGGGACGCTCGACTACGGGATCCTGTACCAGGCGATCGAGAACCTGGACGTGGGTCAGCTCCGGGACGGGACCGCGATCGGGACGGCACTCGCGACGGCGGTCAACCGGCTGAGGTCGATCGAGGAAGGATCGCGTGTCGTCGTTCTGCTTACCGACGGGGACAACAACCGGGGCGACATCGTTCCCGAGGATGCGGCGGCCGCTGCGGCCGCGCTGGGCATACGCGTCTACACGATCGGCGTGGGTCGTGACGGGGTCGCGCCGGTCCCGATAGGCCGCACCCGCTTCGGCTACCAGTACGCCGACATGGAGGTGACCGTAAACGATGAGCTTCTCGATCGGATCGCCCGTGCCACCGGAGGTCTCTACTTCCGTGCCACGGACCCCGAAGCCCTGACCCGGATCTACCGCCGCATCGACGAGCTGGAGACCGCACCGGTCGAGGAAGTGCGTATGGTGGAACGGGCCGGCGTCCGCTCCGAGCTGCTGGTTCTCGCTCTCGTCGCACTGGCGGTGGAGCTTCTCGGCTCGGCCACCCGGGCTCGCAGGGTGTTCGCGTGATGGGCCTCGGAGCGCAGGTGTGGCTGGCGGCGGCCTCGGCCGCGAGCGTCGCCCTTCTCCTTCGAGGTCTCGGATCCTATCGAACGCGAATGGACCGGGAAGCCCTGGGCGATGATGTGCTGTTGGATCGCCTGGCCCACGCACCGCCCGCGATGCAGCGGATGCTGCGGGCCGTTCTCCTCGCCGCCGGGTGCGGGGCGCTGGCGGCCGGACTGACCGTGGGTGGGGCCTCGGAAGACGTTCCAGAGGAATCGGACCTTCAGACCGTGCTCGTCCTGGACGCGTCCAATTCCATGTGGGCCAGGGATGTGGAACCGAGCCGCCTCGAGCGTCAGCGAGTGATGGCGGCGGAGCTCGCCCTGAGGCTGCCCGGCCGCCTGGGAATCGTCTATTTCGCCGGCCGCGGCTACGTGCTCTCGCCCCTCACCGAGGACCGGGACGCGGTGCTGATGTTCGTTCAGACCCTCGACCCGGCACTGGTAGGGCAGGGTGGAACATCGCTGGCCGAGGGGCTCAGGCAGGGACTGGACGTACTCGCGGGAGGCGACGAGATCGGTCGCCGCATCCTGGTGGTGATGACGGACGGGGAAGCCACGGCCGAGACCGAGGCGGTGACCGCGGAGATTGAGCGCGCGGTGCGCATGCGGATCCCTGTGTTCACAGTGGGGCTCGGTACGCCGGAGGGGGCGCGAATCCCCGTTCCCGACCGAATCGAGGAGGAGACCCTGGAGTCGGCCCCGCGGGCGAGGGAGCGCACGGTGGAACTGGACGGCGAGCGCTGGCTCATGGATGAGAGAGGCGAGCCCGTCGTAAGCCAGCTGGACGAGGCCGCGCTTGCCGAGATGTCGCTCGCCACCGGAGGAATGTCCGTGCGCGCGGACGATGAAGGACTCGAGGATCTGCTGGACCGCCTGGAGGAAGAGGGCGGGCGTCCGGATCCCGGTACCGGTCGGAAAGCCAGCATGCTCCTGCTGGCAGCGTTCGGGCTCCTGTTTGCCGAGGGCTACCTCGTGAGGAGGGGTTGATGAGGCGACTCCTCCGAGCAGGCCGTCGAGTCGGTCTCTTTCTGGCCTCGGGGGCCATCACGGCGGCGTGGCTCCTGGCCGGCCGCGGCCTCGTGGGCCAGGAAACGGCGGACGGACCCATTCCCCCCATGATGGTCGACAGTGGCGCGGTCGTCGGCGCCGAGTCGCTGGCCGGGTTCCGGGAGCGCTCCGAGGATCCAGGACGGCCGGTGGACTGGTTCAACCTCGGCGCTGGCCTCCTTCTGACGGCGGATTGGGAAGGCGCCCTGGAGCCCACCCAGAAGGCCCTGGACACCGACGACGAGGAGCTGGAGCGGGCCGCGACGTACAACCTCGCGTTGACGCGGGCGCTGGCCGGGCGTCCGCCCGAGCTGGGCGGAGACCGGTTGTTCGAGGAGCGGCGGCCTCTTCTCGAGCAGGCGTGGGACGGTTTCCGCTGGGTGGTCCGACAGAACCCGGAGGCCGCTGACGCCCGGTGGAACCTGGAACTGGTGGCCCGCTGGTTGGAGCAGGAGGCCGATTCCCAGGATGACGGTGGGGGTGGGGGAGGCGGCGGTTCGGCCGATGCGGATCAGACGAACGCGCCGTCCACTCCAGAGCTGTCCGCGGCAGAGGCGCTGGATCTTCTGGACGTGGCCGCGGAGCAGGAACAGGACGTACAGGGGAGACGACTCGAGAGGAACCGCTCTCGGGACCCGGTGGTCGAAAGAAACTGGTAGGCACGGGAGATCCAATGAGTCAGAAGGCGGAGAACGCGGCCATCCTGTGGATCAGTGTCCTGGGTCTGTACCTGGAACTGCTCCTGATTCGCTGGATAGGAACCGAGATCCGCATCTTCGCCTACCTGCAGAATACGGTCCTCGTCGTCTGCTTCCTCGGTCTCGGTATCGGGCTGTTTACGTCGGACCGGCGTGAATCGGCGGAGCGCGGATTGCTGGCCCTCGTGGTGCTCGCCGCGGTTCTCGCCTTTCCCCCGACCCGCGAGTTTCTTACCGGCCTGAGCCGACTTCTCAGCGTGCTGGGTGAAATCAACATCTGGGCGCCGGGGGTGACGACGTCGGCGGGTGACACCATCACAGGGCTCGCTCTGGGCCTCGCGGTGACGTTCGTGCTCATGGTGCTGGTCATGCTGCCGTTCATTCCCATCGGCCGCGTCCTCGGCCGGCTGATGGACACGCACCCGCAGCCCATCGTCGCCTACTCGATCAATGTGGCCGGGAGCCTGGCCGGAATCTGGATCTTCGTCGGCTTGAGCCGGCTCAATCAACCACCCGTGGTCTGGTTCCTGGTCCTGGCTGCCCTCGGTCTGCCGTGGGTGTTTCGAGGCCGCCGCATCGACTGGCTCCGCGCGGCCCTGCTGGCCGCGGTCGTCCCCCTGGTGGGGTTCGCTCAGACATCGACGGGGGCCCTGCAAACCGTGTGGTCTCCGTATCAGAGGTTGGACCTGTTCGATGTGCGGGGGGGCGTGCTGCCCCAGTCGCCCTCCGCGTCGTATCGGGTCCTGGTCAACAACACGGGCTACCAGCTGGTGCTAGACTTGAGCGACTACGGCAGGGGCGGTGAAGACGGATCAACCCTGCTCAGCACGTACGATATTCCAGGACTCATTCACCCGAATCCGGAACGGGTGCTGGTCGTGGGCTCCGGCACCGGCAACGATGTGGCGGGTGTCCTGCGCAACGCTCCCGCAGAGGTGACGGCGGTCGAAATCGACCCGGCGATTCTGGCCCTGGGGCGCGAGTATCATCCCGAGGCCCCCTACGCCTCGGACCGCGTCCGAGTCGTGACCACCGACGCCCGATCATTCTTCGCCACCACCGATGAGACCTACGACGTGGTCGCGTTCGGCTTCCTCGACGCCCACACCACGACGGCCCTGACCAACGCACGATTGGACCACTACGTCTATACGCTGGAGAGCTTCGAACGCGTGAAGGAGCTGCTCGAACCCGGTGGGATCGTGTGCGTGGCGTTCTCGCCGCTGCGTCCGTTCATCGTGGACCGGCTGGCCGGCGAGTTGAAAGAGGTGTTCGGCCGCGATCCCCTCGCGTACTACTTCGCCGGTGGGGCCACGGGGTCCACGGGCGTGCTGCTGGTGGCAGGCGACCTCGAAACGGCGGGCGCGAGAATCGCCAGTGAGCCGGAGTTGGCCTCGCTCGCCGCTCTCCGGGACGCACTTCCGGTGCCCCTCACTTATACCACGCCGCCGGCCACCGACGATTGGCCGTACCTGTACCTCGACCAGCCGAGGATCCCACTCCTGTTCGGCCTCCTCGCTGGGATCCTGGCGCTTTTGGTCGTGTTCTCCGCCCGGACCATGAAACTGCCCGAAGCCATGTCTCCGCGCAGGTGGGGAATGGAGGCGTGGCACTTCTTCTTCCTCGGGGCCGCGTTTCTACTCCTCGAGGTGCAGAACATCAGCAAGGCTTCGGTGGTGCTCGGGAACACCTGGCTCGTAAACGCCATCATTATATCCGGCGTACTGTCCATGATCCTGGCGGCGAACATCGCGGTGTTGCGCTGGAAGAGAATTCCGCTCGAACCCGTGTATGGGATCCTGCTGGCGGTAGTGGTGGGCCTGTACTTCGTGGACCTGGCCTCGTTCGCGTTCCTGCCCTTCGCGTTGAAAGCGCTCATCGTCGGATCGCTGGCGACCTTGCCCATGGCCTTCAGCGGGATCGCCTTCGCGCGGGCCTTCGAGGTGGCCAGTCGGAAGGACCACGCGCTAGGGGCCAACCTGATCGGCGCGCTGGCAGGGGCCGTGCTCGAGTCGATGAGCTTCGTGGTGGGGATCCGGGCTCTGCTCGTGGCGGTCGGCGTCCTGTACCTTGCGGCGGCGCTTACGCGGCCGGGCAGGGGAGGGCGGTCGGTGACCGCGCCCGTGGAAGGGTCTTAGCCGTCTCGGTTCAAGGTTCGGGATCCTCGATCAGCGGCACGAAGCGCACGCCTTCGATATCCTCCACTTCGACATCGGAGCCGTGCTTCCGGTAGCGGCGTACGGTCTGGGACCGGTCGTCTCCGACCGGGGCGATGAGAATGCCGCCGTCTCCGAGTTGCTCACGAAGCGCAGTCGGTACCGCGGGCGCGGCGGCTGTCACCATGATTCGATCGAACGGCGCCTCCTCCGGCCACCCTCGACTGCCGTCTCCCAGTCGCAGGGATACACTACCGAAGCCCGTTTCGGCGAGCGCGCGCGCCGCCCTTTCGTGCAACTGGGGCACTCTCTCGACGCTGAACACCGTCGTGCCACAAGCCGCGAGGATCGCCGCCTGGTATCCCGATCCTGTACCCACCTCGAGAACACGCATTCCTGGAGTGGTTCCCAGGGCCGCGGTCATCAGGGCCACGACGTAGGGCTGCGAAATCGTGGCCCCGTAGCCGATCGGGAGGGCGCAGTCGGCATAGGCCGCGCGGGCCTGAGAGTCCGGAACGAACGCGTGCCGGGGCACCAGGGTCATGGCTCGGAGAACCGTCTCGTCGGAGATTCCCCGCCGGCGGATTTGCCGGTCCACCATCTCCCGGCGCTGTCGTTCCTGGCTGCGTGTGCTGAGGAAGCCCATAGTCACGGAATCAAACTGACGGCGGCGTCCCGTTGCCGCAAAGGTCAGCGGCCGCCTAGCTTCCCATCATGAACACACCAGCATCGGAGCGCGTCCGCCTGACCCAGTATTCGCACGGCGCCGGCTGAGCCTGCAAGCTGGGTCCGGAGGACCTGAAGAAGATACTCGCCGTGCTGCCGGCTTCGGACGACGAGAACCTGTTGGTGGGTCTCGAGGCGCCGGACGATGCCGCCGTGTACTCGCTGGGCGACGGGCGTCTGCTCGTGGCCAGCGTAGACTTCTTCACGCCGGTAGTCGATGACCCCGAGGACTTCGGGGCGATCGCCGCCGCGAATGCGCTCAGCGACCTGTACGCCATGGGCGCCACGCCGGCGTTCGCGCTCAGCGTCCTCGCGGTTCCAGCGGCGACGCTTTCCATGGACGTGGTCGCGGGCATCCTCAAGGGGGCCGCGGCGACGTGCGACGAAGCGGGGATCGCGATCGCGGGCGGCCACTCGATCGACGACAACGAGCCCAAGTTTGGTCTCGTGGCGCTGGGATTCGCCGAGAGCGATCGCGTGTACCGGAAGTCGGGCGCCCGGCCCGGCGACGCCATCGTACTTGGAAAGGCCCTGGGGACGGGAATCATCGCTACGGCCCTCAAACGGGACGGGGCGGACTCACCGACGGTGCGGGCCGCGGTACGCTCGATGAGGCAGCTGAACCGGGAAGCGGTCGTTCTCCTGGAGGGCCACGACGTGCACGCTTTGACCGACGTCACCGGGTTTGGGCTGCTCGGTCACCTGCGTGAAGTGTGTTCGGCCTCGGGGGTGTCGGCGCGAGTGTTCGCTTCGGCACCCCGGTTTCTGCCGGAGACCCTGGAGTTGGTGGAGGCCGGCTTCGTGCCGGGGGGTACCCTGCGGAACCGCGAGGCGATCGAGCCGGTGACCGGCTGGGAGCCCGGCATATCCGACGCGCTCAGAACAGCCCTGTGCGACGCCCAGACGTCGGGCGGATTGCTGGCCTTCGTCCCGAAGCACGAGGCCTCGGAGCTGGCAGCCGAGTGGGAGTCGGCAGGATACGCCGCGTCAGTGGTAGGGGCGATCGAGGAGCAGTCGAAACCGATGATGATCGTGGAGGAATGATGAGTTCGACTCCAGGCAGCGGGATGTTCTCACGGGATCCGGACCTTCCGAACCTGATCGTCACCAGCCACCCGCTTCTGCGGCACAAGGTGACACTTCTCCGGAAGCGCGACACTCCGAAGAAGATCTTCAAGGAACTGGTGGACGAGATCGCGATGCTCCTGGCGTACGAGGTGACCTCGGATCTCGGTACCGAGACCGTTCGCGTGGAGACGCCCCTCGAATCCACCACCGGGGACATCGTGCTGGGCGAGCGGCTGACCCTTGTTCCCATACTCCGGGCGGGCCTGGGGATGGTGGACGGTGTCCTGGACTTGATTCCGACGATGCGGGTGGGACACATAGGACTGCAGCGGGACCACGATACGCTGGAGCCCATCGACTACTACTTCAAGATCCCGCTTCCCCTCGAAGAGAGCGTGTTCATCGTCGTCGACCCGATGCTGGCGACCGGCGGTTCGGCCAGCGCGGCAGTCGCCTACCTGAAGGACTCCGGGGCCAGGAACATCCGGATGATGTGCATCGTAGCGGCGCCGGAGGGGGCCCGACGCATGCTGGAGGATCACCCCGACGTACCGGTCTACTCTGCGGCCCTCGACCGTGAGTTGAACGAGAGAGGGTACATCCTGCCGGGACTCGGAGACGCGGGGGATCGGCTGTTCGGGACGGACTGAATGGGGTCGACTGTCGACCCGAGATCTACGGGCCGGACCGCGGAATCTCCTGTGGGTGCGACGGCCACGAGCTCATCGGGTCCGCTTTTCGCCCCGCCCGTGAAAGGGCCCTGCGCCGCTCGCGCCGCCAGATCCGTGGGGGTCTTGGGGTGCGGTGCGTGCGGGTCCACGTACTCGGGATGAGCAGCACCAACAGCGTGTAGAACTCCAGCCTCCCCATCAGCATCAGCACGGACAGTGTGATCAGGGCGGGTGCGCCCATGTGCCCGTAGTTCCCCGCGGGTCCCACCTCTCCGAGACCCGGTCCGATGCTCGACAGAGCGGCCAGCGACGCGCTGATCGACGTTACCAGGTCGTGTCCCAGCGCAGCCAGAATTAGAGTTCCGACGGCATGCGTCGCCATGTACATGGCCAGGAACGCCAGCACCTTGAGCACCAGGTCCTCGCGGATGGGCTTGCCCCCCACGCGCGTGATGATCACGGCACGTGGATGGAGGACCTTCCGGATCTCGTCCAGGACATGCTGCGTGACCACCGCACCGCGGATCACCTTGAAGCCGCCGCCTGTCGATCCGCCCATGCCCCCCAGGAACATCAGCCCAAGAAGGAGAACCTGGGCCACGAGCGGCCACGCGGCGAAATCGGCGGTTCCGAAGCCTGTCGTACTGTGAACCGAAATGACGGAGAAGCTGGCCCGACGAACGAGCTCGAACGAAAACGCTCCCTCGGACACACCGAGGGCGACGAAGCAGATCGCGGATACGGCCAGGACCGATGTGAGGTACCACTGCCACTCGGCATTTCGGAACATCTCGCGCGGGTGTCCGGTGAACGTCCGGTAGTGAAGCGTGAAGTTCACGCCGGCCAGGAACATGGCCAGCATCGTCACCCACTGGATCGCCGGGGAGTAGTAGCCCATCGACGCGGTGCGAGTCGAGAAGCCTCCCGTGGCCAGCGCGCTCATGGCGTGGTTCACGGCGTCGAATAGGCTCATGCCCAGGATGAGGTATGCAAGTCCAACAATCGCAGTCATAGCTACATACACGCCCCACAGTAGTCGCGCTGTGGTAGCGATGCGCGGCTGCACCTTGTCCGTCGTCATCCCCGGGGCCTCGGCCGAGAACAGCTGGGCGCCCCCCACCCCGATGAGCGGGAGGATGGCCACGCCGAGCACGATGATTCCCATCCCGCCGATCCAATGAGACAGGCTGCGCCACAGGAGGATGCTCGTGGGCAGATCCTCGATCACCGCGAACACGGTGGCCCCCGTCGTGGTGAATCCCGAGACGGACTCGAAGATCGCCCAGGCGACCGAGCTCGTGGTGCCGGTAAGCAGGAAGGGCAGGGCCCCGGTCAGCACGATCCCGAGCCACCCCAATCCGACGATCGCCAGCGCCTCGCGCGGGGAGAGGTCCACCTTGGCCGGAGTGAGCATGAAGAAAGCCAGACCCAACAGCCCAGGGACCAGCAGCGAGACCAACCACCCGAGCCACATCCCCTCAGTGGCCCCGAGCACGCCGGCCGGGATCATGGCGACCGCAACGGCCATCAGCAGGCCGCCCAGGACATGGAAGATCTCGCCGTATCTCAACGGTCGCTCTCTTGGACGGGCGTGATCAGGATGGGAATAGCTCTGTTACGCCCGCTACGGCATCGGCCAGGGCGAACACGATGGCTTCGTCGCCGGCCTCAAAAGAATCGCCCCCCCGCGGGATAATCATCTTCTCGTTTCGAACGATGGTCGCAAGGATGGCGTGTTCGGGGAGCTGAATATCCTCGAGCCGCTTTCCAATGAGCGGGTTGTCGTTCGAGACAATGAAATCGATGACTTCCGCGTCCGAGTCTTTGAAGACTGTGACGTTCTGGATCGAGCCGCGCCGAACCTGCTGCAAAATGGCGTTGGCCGCGCTGATCCGCGGGCTGACCGCTGTTTCCAGCCCGATCCGGCGCGCCAGCGGCAGATAGTCCGTGCGGTTAAGCAGCGTGATGATCTGTTTGACCCCCAGGTCCCTCGCCACGAGGGACGAGATGATGTTCATCTCGTCCTCGTCCGTGAACGCGACGAACGCATCGGTCTCGCCGACTCCCTCGAACTCGAGCAGTTCGACGTCGGTCGAGTCACCCCGGAGAATCAAGGTGCGCTCCAGTCGAACGGCGAATTCATGCGCCATTTCCGGATCGGCGATCAGAACCGTGCCCTCGATGCCGTGCTGTTCCAGCAGTTTCGCGAGGTAGAAGGCCTCCCGGCTGTGGCCGGCGATCATCACGCGCGTCAGCTTCGTCGGCGAGTAGCCGCACAGCCCCATGGCGCGGGTGATCTCGTCCTCGGCAGCGATCGCGTACACGTGGTCGAAGGCTTGAATCACGGTGTCGCCATCGGGGATCATGGTCTCACCGTCACGCTCGATCGCCACGGCCAGCAACGGTTGCCGACCGACCTTGCGACCGATCTCCCGCAGGGTCTTTCCGTCGACGGGCGCCCCTTCCAGTACCGTGAGGCCGATCAACTGCACCGCGCCACCCGCGAACAGCGTGAGGTCCGTGGCCGCCGTGGACTCCAGCAATGCGAAGGTCTCGAGAGCCAGCTCGCGCTCCGGGTTGATCAGCAGGTCCACACCGAACCGAGAGGGGCGGAGGGCCTCTCCGCCGCGGTAGAAGTCGGGGTTGGAGACACGGGCCACCTTGGTCAGGCCGTGCCGGGGCTGCACGGACATGCAGCAGACCAGGTTCACCTCGTCCACGCTTGTGACGGCCAGCAGCATGCCGGCCTGGCCGATACCGGCGGCTTCGAGAACCGTCAGGTTGACGCCACTGCCTTCAACGACCGCTACGTCAAGGTGGCTTTCGACGTAGTCCAGGCGATCGCGATCGACATCGATCACGACCACGTCGTGCTGCTCCTTCGCGAGGCGCTCGGCCACGTGGTAGCCGACCTCGCCGGCGCCGACGATGAGAATGCGCATTCTGGGTACGGACCCCGCTGGGCGGTGTAGTCGAATGTCGAAGCGGAAAGATCCACGTGAGGTTGTCCTGAGGCAAGGATCTCCGGGTCGCGCCCTACCCCGAAACGAGATAGAATGAGCGCGCCGCAGGACCCACGGGCCCGTAGCTCAGTTGGTTAGAGCAGGGGACTCATAATCCCAAGGTCGCTGGTTCGAGTCCAGCCGGGCCCATCGTTACTCAGTCTACTGTCGGCTCAGCCGGCCGATCACCTTTCGGTAGTTCGCACGCTGCGCGTGCTCAATGTCGGCCGCTGACGCGGCTGACAGCGAGTCCAGCCGGGCCCATTGTCACCAATATCAATTGCCGGCTCAACCGGCTTGGCCGTCTTTCGGTAGTCCGCTCGCCACGCTCGCGGAAGGTCGCTGCACTTCGCAGGGGGCGCTCGCGTTCCGGTTGGATTCCACGACATGAGGACGGTCGTGCATTCGGCGGACAGTCTGGAGTCGAGCGTTGACACGATGCAGCGCCCGCGCGAATGGAAGCGTTGTCATTCCCGGGTCGGAGCGAGTATCGTATAGATCATGAGAAACGCAATCAGCAAAATGTGGGTCAGCTTTCGCGATTCGGTGGGCGGACTTCTAGACTCCAAGGGCACGGCCGATGACGTGAAGGGGCTGCTGTGGCTGGCCGTGGTCGGGGTTGTCGTAGTGCTCTTCTTGACCGCGTTGCGGGGGTGGGACCGAAGGAACATGATGCGCTAGCGTGTTCAGCCCGCCGGCCCATTGGGATTAGCCGCCCAACCCTTCTGACCCCTCCACCACGAATCAATCCCTCAGTGGCACACGCCGGACCCGGCATCCGTGAACGTCTGTCCGGCGACCGGGATGAACTCCCAGTCGTACGAATCGTACCGCAGGGTCAGCTCGAGCACGCCAAAGGTCTCCGAGTTGCGAACCTCGCTTCCGGTTCGCGGGATCCCGGTTGGCCGCAAATAGCGGCCACCTGTACCGGCGATGATCTGTCGGATCCCGGCCGCGGGATCGAGCTCCCCGGCCGGATTCAGTGGCGCAAGCCTCTCGTAGTGATGTTCGTGGCCGACGACCACCAGTTCCGCCCCATACTCGTACAGCGCCTGCCAGAAGGCGTCGAAGCGATCGTCATCCCCGTACACCCCCGAGCTGAACCTGGGATGATGCCAGTAGGCGAGCGTGCAGGCGTGATCGCTGGCCGCCAGTTCATCCCGTAGCCACTGCTCCTGCTGCGATCCTTCGCCCACCGGGACCCGACCCGCGTTGCTGTTGAGGACGATGACCTTCCACGCGCCGGCTTCGTAGGAGTAATAGCCCTTGTCGGGGTCACCTGCCGCGGCACCGAAGTACTCGAAGTGCGGCGCGGCGTCGGGAGAGTGGTACTCGTGGTTGCCGGTCGCAGGGTAGGTGCGGTCCTTGTGCCTTCCCCACGAAGGGCCGTAGCAGTTGGCGTACTCCTCCGCGGTGCCTTCCTCGTACGCATTGTCGCCTGCCGTGAACACGATCCCGGGGATCCCATCCAGCAGGTTCGCCGTGGCCTCATCCCAGGGTGTGGCGCAGTCGGCGATGTCCCCGGCTCCGACCAGTGTCGCTGCCGCATGCACTACGGTGAGGAGAGAGGTGCCGGTCACTGCTTCGACCTCGGCCTGGATGGACACGTCACCCAGTCCCACAGCTTCGACCAGTCCGTCGTCGGAAACGGTTGCCACTGAGGGGTCGAGGCTGGACCAGGCGACGGTCCGGCCGGCAAGTGGTTCGCCCGCCGCGTCTCGAGCTTCGGCTGCGAGTTGAACGACCTGTCCAACCTCGATCAGCGTATCTGGTGGCAGCACGGCGACGCCGACGACCGGCACCGCTTCCACGATCAAGGTGGCCGTGTCGGCGATCCCCTCCGACGTGGCCGTGATCGAGGTAGATCCGGGAGCGACGGCCGTGGCCAGTCCATCGGAATCAACCGAGGCCACTCCGGGATCGGCGCTGGTCCAGGCGATAGAACGATTCTGAAGGACCGCACCGGTTGAATCGAGGGTTACTGCTGCAAAACCGAAGGTCATGCCCACTTCCAGCTCGGCGAGGTGTGGAGTCAATTCGACAGTCGCAACAGGCTCTGGATCCGGCGGACCCGGGTCTGCCGGGCCTTCGGAATCGCTCGTACAGGCGGCGATTCCCGCTGCGAGCGCCAGGCCCAATACGCCAGCTAACCTCGCCATGGTCGTGGAGTCGTTCATGCCTCCCGAAGGTGGCAAGAACCGGGCCCAGTCACGTAATGTTCCCACGATTCGGGCGACACGTCGATGTTTCTATCGGAGGAACCGATGTCTGCTACCATGATCGCTGGAGGAGCGCTGCTCGTCGCGGCGATTGCGCTCATAATGTCCGTCGTGAGCAACGTACGCGGCTATTCCCTTCATCAGCGCATGCTGGATCTGGAGCGCCGAGCGAAGAAGTGGGATGGTGGTGCGTCCAGCCCGGGGACCTCGGGCAGCTAGTTGGCCGGGTCGGCCGGCGTAAGCGCGTAGGATCCGTAGCCCACAACGCGGCGTCGGTCGCCTGCCGTGTCGCCCGAATTCCGCTCGTCGAGAGCCGTGACCTCGAGACCGCGCTCGCTGGCCGCGGCCAGGAGGCCGTTTAGAGCGCGGAATCCACACGCGCGTCCTCCATCGATCGCAGCCGGGTCGAGCCGGCGGATGGCCTCGCCGGTCTCTGAGTCCACATTCCGAGCGGAGTCGTAGGTGTGGTAGTGGCTCAGGTCGGTGCTCACCACGATCAAGGTCTCATCTCCTCCCCAGACCCTGTCCAGCGCGGCGGCGACATCCGTGGGCACGGCATCGCCGACGACCAGGGGGACCAGCCGGAAATCGTCGAGGGCCTCCTGCAGGAAGGGGAGATGAACCTCCAGGCTGTGCTCGGCCGCGTGAGCGTCGTCACGGCAGCGAACGAACGGGAGTTCCTGGAGCGTCAGGACCGCCCCGAGATCCACCGGGATCGGGCCCAAAGGCGTCAAGAAGTACTCGGCCGAACTCGTGGCCAGTCCACGAAAGGCCACGTGATGACTGGGTCCGAGCAGCACCACCCTGCTGATCTCGCCTTCCCACGGGGCGAGGGCGGAGTAAGCGGACGCGGCGATCGGGCCGGAGTAAATGTAGCCGGCGTGCGGTGCAATCAGTGCCTTCGGTCTACCGGGCGCACGGACGGTGGCGGATCGCCGGGCGCACTCGGCGAGAGCGCTTCGAAGGGCGGGTTCGCTGGAAGGATAGAAGGTCCCCGCAACGGCTGGCCGGCGGATCCTCCCGCTATCGAGAGCATGGGTGCTGATGTCCATCATCCGGCTCCCCCGCGTGGGCTCCGTGAGCACTGCAGTCCGTCCGGCATTGCGCCGGCGGCTGGAAGCTATAGCCTTAGAGCGTAGCCGGCTGCGGTGCCGGGCTCCTGCGCTCCGATCCACTACTGGAGAGATACAGACCATGCGACCCATATTCCATACCCGGTCATACGCGGCGGTTCCCTGGACCCTTGCGATCGCGGTCCTCGCCGGTGCGTGTGCATCCGGGGCGCCGATCTACACCTTCCAGCCGACCGAAGCGCCGCTCGTGTACACGCTTTCGAGTGAGGGCGGCAACGAGATCGAGACGCCGGCCGGAGTCCAGGGAGCCAACTACACCAGCGAAGCCACCATGACGCTGGCGTTCGGCGAAATCACCGAGGAGGGAACGCCGTTCACGGTCACGATCGAGGCGATCGTCCTCGAGACGGGCGGTGACTTCGGCGGCACCACCACGGATCTGACGGAGGACCTCGCCGGGAAGCCGTTCGCGGGCATGATGGCCCCGGATGGATCCCTCACGTTTACCGAGGTTCCTGAGTTCGCCAGGAACAACCTGTCGGTATCCGATATGCAGCGGGTCGCTTCGGCGTTGCTGTTCCCGCTCCCGCCTGGCGGCAACATGGCCGTAGGCAGCTGGGCGCACAGGGTGACGCTGCCGATGGGTGGAGGTCTGGAGGGCGAGTCCGTGTACGACGGAATGATCTCTGCGGCCGGGGATACGGTCTGGAACGAGATCCCGGCCACGTTGTTCGTCTCCGAGGGAGTCGTCCTGATGGAGGGGGTGGGTCAGCCCCAGGGGGCCCCATCGGAGATCGAACTCGTCAACGAGGTGGAAACTCGGTTGCTCTATTTCTGGGACCACGCCCGAGGCGTCCTGCTGGCCATCGAGGCGAGCGGCGAGGGCGGTGGGGATGTCTCGACGATGGGCTTCAGCATGCCGATGTCGGTGTTCTCGAAGATGGACATCCAGCTGGTGCAGTAGGTGGGGCCTCTCACACACGGAACGAAAGAGGCCGCCCGGGAGGCGGCCTCTTTCGCTTCACACACCGTCCGTTCGAAGGACTCCTGCTAGTCCTTCGGGTCCAGGATGGCCTCGATCCGGGCCAGGGAGTCCTGCAGGTGGAGTCGAGTCATTCGACTCGTACCGGCCCCCAGCCGGTTCCGGATTTCACGCTGCAGCGTTTCGAGTTCGCCGCGAACCACGGCACGGATGTCCGACTGAGGCAGGTTGACGTTCGTGAAGTACTCGTCCAGGCCCGGGAAAGAAGACGTCGGGCCGGATGGCCCATCTCCGTTCATCAGCTCGTCCAGACGCTCCAGGTGGCCGCGCTGCAGGTTGCGCCGGTAGGTATCGATCGAGCCACCGGCACGAAGCTCGGTCCACACGCCTGACCTGACGTCGGTCATCATCTCCGTGAGCGAATAAGTGCCGTCGCCGAATCGAGCTTCGGCCTCGATCAGCCGCTGCATGCGCCCCGCCTGGAGCACGTTGTCGAGTACTCCGACCTGGAGGCGTCGCATGCGTTCCACGGTTCCCACGTTCTCGATCCTTCCCAGGATTTCCTCGTCGATCATCCACGTGGGCGGGGTGAAAGCCTCAACCGTGATGAACTGCATGGCCCGCCTCTGGGTGTCCTCGGGCACGGGCTCGTAGATGACCCCGTCCTGGCCCTGCCGCCTCCGGGTGCGAACCACTCCGCCGATGTTCGTGACCACGTGCCCCATGTAGCGGTTCCACTGGCCGGTGACCTGATTGTACAGTTCTTCGAGCTCCGACCAGTCCTTGCCTTCCTCAAACGTCCAGTCCATCAGGCTCGGGAGAATTCGCTTGAGGTTGGCGATCCCCAACTCGCCGGCCTCCATGGCATCGGAGCCTATAGCTTCGGTCAACGACGTCGGGTCCACCGCGCTGGGGTCACCGAACCAGAAAGTCGGGTCGTCTTCGCGCTCGCGGATCCATTCGTCAAGCGTCGCCATCTCGGCATCGGGCGAGTCGGCGTCGATGATGGGCCGGTAGCCCCACATGATCGAATAGTCGTCATACGGTCCCACTCGCGGGTCGAAGCACGCCCCCTCGTCGCCAGGCTGCGCGACGTAGTTGAATCGGGCGTAGTCCATGATCGACGGTGCGACGCCCATGCGGCACACGAAGCCGGGGGCCCTGAGCGAATCGACCGGGTAGGCGGAACTCGCCTTCATGTTGTGCGGCAGGCCGATCGTGTGTCCCACCTCGTGAGCGGCCACGAACCGGATCAGCTTGCCCATGACCTCGTCGGAGAACTTGACGGCCCGAGCCTCGGGGTTCGCGGCCGCCGTCTGGATCAGGTACCAGTTGCGCAGCAGGTTGGCGACGTTGTGGTACCACCCGATGTCGCTCTCTAGAATCTCCCCCGAGCGAGGGTCGTGCACGTGCGGCCCGAACGCGTTCTGAATGTCGGATGGGAACCAACGGATCACGGAATAGCGGATGTCCTCCGGACTGAACTCCGGGTCTTCCTCAGGCGTCGGCGGGTCCTTGGCGATGATCGCGTTCCGGAATCCGGCGTGCTCGAAGGCCGGCTGCCAGTCCTCCACGCCCGCCTTGAGGTAGGGGCGCCACTTCTCGGGTGTGGCCGGATCGATCCAGTAGACGATCGGCTCCACGGGGTCCACCAGTTCGCCGCGCAGGAACGCTGCGGTGTCCGCCGGCTCCAGGCGATAGCGCGTGATGTAGGTGCGGTCGACCGTCTTGTGATCAGACAGGCCGTAGTCCGTTTGCTGGATGCTGAAGAACCCGACGCGTTCGTCGAACAAGCGTGGCCGCATCGGGACTTCCGGCAACAGCACCATCGACTGGTTCATCTCAACCGAAATCGTCCCGGTCGATGCATTGGACGGCGGCTCCTTGGCCTTGTACGTGAGAACGTGCCGCACTTCTATATTCTCCGGGAAGCTCTTGGTCCACTCGAGGTACGACCGGTCCTTGTCCAGGCTGGAGACCTTGTAGCTGTCGCGGCTGTACGCCGGAAGGCCGAGGAAGGGCACGTCTTCCGTGAACAGGGGCGTCGTCTCGATCACGATGGCCGAGCTGTCCGCGTTCCAGGCCTCGATATCGAAGGCGCCTACAATCGTCTCGAAGTTCGAACTCCGGACCGCCTCGTAGATGGGAAGCGAGTCGGCGGCCACGTTCTCGTAGGACACGATGCGGAGGAGCACCTTGTCGTGGCTCTTCTGCCAACGGACCGTCTGCGTGTTGTTCTTCATCCCGCCGTACCCGAGGTCCTGCGCCGTAGCGGCTCGCCTCGACACCAGGAGCATCTCCCGGTCGAGCATGTTCAGCGGAATCTCGTAGTACAGCTTCTCCTCGACCGTATGGAGAACGAACAACCCCGAGTCCGACACGGCCTCGTCAGTCACGACTTCGGAGTACCTCTTCGGTTTGTCTCCGTTGGGCTTTCCGTTGTCGCCCGGTGCCTCCTGCGAGTGGGCGGACGCACAGCCGGCGGCCAGCATCGTGACCAACAGGATAACGAACGACGCGCGCACACTTCTCATGTCGCCTCACGTGCTTGAGAGGTATGAATCAACAGACGGCCTGCCCCCTCTCGGACGCAGGCTGCATACTGCACACAGAACACCCGGTCCGCACGTGGGGTTTAGCGATCCGGGTGTTCGAAGATGTGAGGGACCGCGCTGGGTCCGGGCCATCGAGTCAGATCAGCCGCCGGCCCACCCGACCTTGAATCCAAGCCCGAGAGCGAAGGTCGTATACGCCTCGCTGCCCGGCGGTCGCTGATGGCGAACGTAGCCACGGACTCCGACGCCCCTGCTGATCGGGACGGCGCCCTCGAGAAGAAGGTCGACGAGAGTACCCGACAGGTCATCCGAGTAGTCGCTGCTCACGCTGCCCACGCCGACCAGGGGCTGGACCAGCAGACCCTTGTCATTCTCCCAGGCGACGCCCGCGTACACCCGTCCGTCCTTGTCCGCGTGACGGCCCGTTTCGACCCAGTTGGTGCCGATGGTCTGCCCATAGCTTCCCGACGCCACCAGGCTGAGTTGCCTGCCGATCGGGGTCTTGAGGCGCGTGAACACGATCCAGTCATCCCGGTCGAACCAGCGACCCAGGTATCCACCGATCTTGAGCTCGGTCGCTCGCGGGTCTTCCGCGAAGCGGACGGTCTGCGTCAACCGGTACACGTTCTGCGCGAGAGTGGAAGACTCGTCGATCGGCGAGAACTGCTGGGTGCGCTGTCCGAACTCGACCGCCGTACCGAGACGATGTCCTGAGCCATAGGACAGGGACCCTCCCGCGTACCACGCGTCCCACTCGTCGGGTCCGCGCACGAGCTCCGGGCTCCGGGGCGCCAGCGACCGGTCCCAGCCGCCCCACAGTGAGACAGCGGGGGAGAGCAAGACGTCGAACGCCGCGCGGCGGATGCCGCCGGACTCCGAGTTGCCCGAGGTGCTTCCACCCCACAACACTCCGGTGACGTAGCCGGACGGTCGGCCGAGGTCCTCGATCTCGGTCGCCAGGTCATCCCGGCTCGGATCGATTTCCTGAGCACGGGCGAAGGCCGCCGCCGCGTCATCCCGGCGGCCGGCCTCGGAGTAGGCTCGCCCCAGACCGTCCCAGGCGTCGGCGTCACCGGGGCTCTGCCGGGTGGCGAACTCGAACCAGGTGACCGCCTCGTCTGCCTGGCCCTGGGCCAGCATCGATTCCGCCAGACCCTTCTGGGCGTCCGCCCGGCGCGGGGAGACTCCAAGCGCCTCCCGGAAGCTCTGCTCGGCAGCAGCCGCGTCTCCCGCCTCCAGGCTGGCGAGTCCTGCGGCCACCGCCGCGTCATCCATGGCCTCCGTGGCCACGCCGGCTGCGACGACACCGGATGCCGGCACCGTCACATTCGCCGACTCGATGTGCACCGGTAGAGAGGCGAGAACGGTCACACCGTCACGGACTTCCCAGGTGGCAGCGTCCGAGGGAAGCTCTCCCACCACCTGCAGGCCGGCCGTTCCGTCGGCCCCGGTCGCTGCGGTGGCGAGCACGGGCACGCCGTCGCCCGTCCCCGCGACCAGGCTCAGCTCCACTCCATCGACCGGATTCCCGAAGCGATCCTGGACGGACACGCGGATCTCGGGCGCGGTCTCTCCGGCTTCAAGGGCCAGGGCCGGGGGATCAATCGTAGCGAGTGCCGGCGCGTCGGCCACGGTAGTCACCGTGATCCGGGTCGGGCCCTGGAGCTCTATACCTGCCACGGACACGGTGTAGCGAGTCGCACCGACCTGCTCGCGGGCCGGAAGGCTGAAGAAAGCTCTCCCGCTGGCGTTCGTGGTTCGCGAGTAGCGGGTTCCGTCGGACCCCGAAAGCACAAGCGCCTGTCCGCTGATCGCCGAACCGGACCTGGACAGGTCGACGGTGACCATCGTGGTATCACCGGCCGGAACGGTGGTCCGGGACGCATTCAGGGCGACGTTCACGACCTGGGCCTGCCTGGCGCACTGCTGCGCGGCCTCGATCAGCTCCTCGCTGGCCCCGAGATTCCTCAAGTCGCGCCAGTCGCCGTCGGTCGGCTCGAAGCTGAGGCACCGCCCACGCACGGTCTCCAGCTTCTGCGCCGCGGGATCCGGGGAGACAACCACCCGGACCAGCTCGCTCTTGCTGAGCCCCGTGTCCTGGGCAATCAGCTCGCCGGAGTCGGTCGCCAGGAGGGCCAGCGCGATGGCGCCGGCCAGCACACCGCGCGCGACGGAAGACCGAACGCCTGCGCTTGCGGAAAGCTCCGTCCGGGCGCTCACTGCACCACCCTCAGCTGGGTCGGCGGAGCCGGTGGAATCGTGTCTTCCGATGGGAAGGTCTTTGCGCTCACGTCATCGCTCCGGTCTCCCTCGATCTCTTCACCGTTCACGGCCGAGATCGAGTAGACGTAGGTCGTATTCTGCGTCAGGCCCGAATCGGCGAACGAAGTATCGGTCACGCTGCCGATCATGGTGTTGTCACGGTACACAATGTAACGGTCCACGCCCGATTCCGGGTCTTCCGACGCCGTCCAGGTCAGGTTGATCTGTGTCTGGCTGACGGTTTCGGCCGCCACGTTCGCAGGCGCCGAGGGTCCACTGCCGTCCAGGGTCGTGGCCTGCGCCGGATCGCTCAAGCCGCCCTGCAATCCGTCTCCGTTGGTGGCTGAAACCCGGTACTCGTACGTGGTAGCGGGATCGAGCCCGGTGTCCTGGTAGGCCGTTTCGGTCGTAGTGGCCACTTCGGATCCGTCCCGGAAGACCTTGTACGAGGCGATTCCCGACTCAGGGTCTTCGGATGGAGCCCATTCCAGGTCAATCCGGTCCGTTCCCAGGGCCGTAGCCGTCAGAAGGGTCGGGGTAGTGGGACCCGTGCCGTCGAAGGTGGTGGAGTTCACCGTGGCGCTGGGCTCGCTGTCGAGACCGTCGCCGTTCACGGCCACGACGTAGAAGCTGTACTCGGTCGCCGGTGAGAGTCCGTCGGCCTGGAACACCGTCTGTGTCGTGGTCCCGACCTCCGATCCATCCCGGAACACCCGGTATTCGGCGACACCGGACTCAGGATCCTGCGAGGCGTCCCACGTCAGGTCGATTCGCTCCGTCCCAACCGGAGCCGCCGCCAGGTTCTGCGGGGTCGTCGGCGGTGTGGCGTCCAGCGTGGTCGCCTTCGCCGGATCGCTGAGTCCGCTCTGGAGTCCGTCGCCGTTCACGGCCCGTACCCGGTACTCGTACTCCGTCGCCGGGCTCAACCCCGTGTCCGTGTAGGAGGACTGCGCCGTCTGGCCAACCTGCGAGCCGTCCCTGAAGATGCGGTAGCCCGCGATTCCCGATTCCGGGTCCGACGAAGCCGTCCAGGTCAGATCGATGCGATCGGTGTCCGCGGGCGTGGCCACGAGGTTGGTCGGTGTCGAGGGCTCCGTCGCGTCGAGCGTGGTCGCCGCCGCCTGGCTGCTGAGCCCGCTCTCGAGCCCATCTCCGTTTACCGCGAGCACCCGGTACACGTAACGCGTGGCCGGGCTCAGCCCGGTGTCGTTGAACGACGTCTGACTTGTCTGACCGACTTGCGAGCCGTCCCTATAGACCAGGTAGTATGCGATTCCTGACTCGGGATCCGACGATGCCGTCCAGGTCAGATCGATGCGATCGGTGCCGGCCGGCGTGGCCGCGAGGTTGGTGGGGGTCGAGGGTCCCGATCCGTCGCGCGTGGTCGCAGAGGCCTCGTTGCTCAGGCTGCTCTCGAGACCATCTCCGTTCACGGCCCGGACCCGGTACTTGTATGTGGTGGACGGACTGAGACCGGTGTCCTGATACGTGGTCTGGCTGGTTGACCCGATCTCGGATCCGTTCCGGAACACCAGGTAGCTGGCCACGCCGGTCTCCGGATCGGCGGAAGCCGCCCAGGTCAAACCGATGGTCGTCGTGCCCGTTGCCGTGGCCGCGAGGTTGGACGGCGTGGTCGGGGGCGTCGCATCCAGGGTCGTGGCCTGGGCGGGTGCGCTCGGTCCGCTTTCCAGCCCTTCGCTGTCGAGAGCGGTGACGGTGTAGTTGTAGGTCGTGAATCCCTGCAGCCCCGAGTCCCGGTAGGACGTCGTGGTGCCGAGGACGGCAACCGAAGTCCCGTTCCGGAGCACGCGATAGCCGGTGACGTCGCCGGCGGTGGACGCGGTCCAGGTCAGGTCGATCTCCGAAGCGCTGACCGTCGAGGCGGACAGGTTGGTCGGTGGGGTAGGGGGCTCGGGGTCGAGCGTCTTCTCGTTTTGGGGCCCGCTCTGGCCGCTCTCGAGGCCCTGCCCGTTGATCGCCGAGATCCGGTATTGGTACACGGTCGAAGCCGTAAGTCCGGTGTCCGAGTAGCTCGTCGAGGTGGATCGTCCCACCGGGAAGCCGTCCCTGTACACGACGTACTCGGATATCCCGGTCTCGCCGTCGGTCGACGGGTTCCAGACCAGGTCGATCTGGGTCGTGCTTACGGCGGTGGCCACGAGTCCCGCGGGAATCGACGGGGGGCTGTCATCCAGTGTCCGCTGGGTGACCGTATTGCTAGGGCCCGACTCGGTCCCAAAGACCGTCGCCGTCACGTAATAGTCGTACTCCGTGAAAGCGCTGAGCGGAGCGTCAGAATAGGATGGGCTTCCGAGCCCCGACGCGATCTGGGTTCCATCGCGGTACACGTTGTACGTGGCGAAGACGACCCCGGTCCAGGCGAGATCGATCTGGGAGGCGGTGACTCCCGTGACCGTGAGATTGCTGGGCTGTGCTCTGGCGGGAGCCGCGCCCAGCAGGCTCACCAGGAGAATTGATCCGAGCGCGCGGGCGATCCGTTTCAGACCCGGGTCGCGCCAGGGACTGTGGGTGTTCACTGTCCCACCTCCGCCGCCAGCGGATCGGAGAACTCGCTCTCGTTGCCGTCCTGGTCCAGGGCGGTCACCGCGAACAGATAGTCTCCAGCGGCGAGGCCGGTCACGGTGAACCGGGTCACGTTGCCGACGTCGACCATCTCGTCGCCGGCTTCGGTCGGAGGATCGGGCGAGTAGTACAGTCGATAGCCCGCCAGGTCATCCAGCGGCCGGCCCACGGCGTCCGTGGTGGGCGCGTTCCACTCCAGCGTCAGGGAGAACCCTTCGGTGGGGTGCGTCGGCGGTCCGCTCTCCGGCGCATCCGGCGTGCAGGAGGCCACGGAAACGAGTGCGAGCGCGCCGGCCACCAGGGCCTGGCTTATCCGGTTGTTGCGGTCATGCCACATGAAAGCCGTCGTCCGTTTACCCGCCGCCACACGGCGGGAAGCTCCAAAAGTCCGGCTACGGCGGGAAATGAAGAACGGATCACCTCGCGCAGCCGGCACGGGCGAGACGTTAGGAAGCAAGGTTCCTGCCATTCCGCCGCCCTTTGAACGCGCCGGGCGTCAGAGCCGGACGGCGGGGGCTGTGGCGGTTTCTAGGGCGTGATCAGGCGCAGTCCGGTGGGGGCTGCCGGCGGTATCACGTCCACGGTGGGCGAGGTCGTGCCACTGATCTGACCACTCATGGGACCCTGGATGCCATCGGAGTCGAGGCTGGCCACCGAGTAGAGGTAGGTCGTAGCCGGCTCCAGGCCTGTGTCGACGAAAGCCGTGGCCATCACGGTGCCGATGAACACCTGGTCCCGGAACACGTTATAACCGGCGGCACCGCCCTCCGGAGCGGTCCACGCCAGACGGATCTGCGACGCGTCTAGCGGTGTTGCGGTCAGGCCCGTCGGAGCCGGCGGTCCCTCGTCGGTGAGCGTGGTGGCCGAAGCTGCGGCACTGAGATCGCTTTCCAGGCCATCTCCATTCACGGCGGAGACCCTGTACTCGTATGCCGTGCCGGAAACGAGGCCGGTATCGAGGAAATCCGTACCGGCCGGCGAGGCGATCTCCGCTCCCGCCCGGAACAAACGGTAGTAGGCAATGCCGGATTCGCTGTCCGTGGAGGGGGACCACGACAGAGCGATGCTCTCGGTGGAAACAGCCGTCGCGCCCAGATCGGTGGGCACGCTCGGTCCGCTACCATCGAGGGTGGTGGCCGAGGCCGGGTCGCTGAGGCCGCTTTCCAACTCGGCTCCGTTGATCGCGGATACCCTGTATTCATACTGCGTGCCGGGTGCCAGCTCGCCATCCTGGAAGACGGTGGCTTCGGTCACCGCGATTTCCCCGCCGTCGCGAAGGACACGGTAGCCGAGAATCCCCGATTCGTCGTCGCTCGAAGGCGACCAGGTCACATCGATTCTCTGAGTTCCTACCGCTGTCGCGGAGAGATCCTCCGGCACCGTGGGCGCCGTGACGTCGGGCGTCGTGACGGTGGCTGACACGCTTGGAGCGCTCTCGTCTCCGTCCTCCGCCACCGCGGTCACCGTATACACGTAGGTCGTGAAGGGTGCGAGTCCCGCGTCGCGATACGTCGTCCCGCCGGTTCCGCCGACGAACAGCCCGTTCCGGAACACCCGGTACCCGTCCAGATCGTCGTCCGGATGCGTGTCCCATGCGAGGTCCACCGTGCTCTGGTCGACCGCCTGCGCCGTCAATCCAGTCGGTGGGTCGGGAGCTACGTCGGAAAGGGTGCGCACGTCGATCGGGCCGCCAAGGGTCCCTTCGATTCCCTGTCCATTGACGGCCGAAATCTGGTAGCCGTAAACCCGATCAGCCTGTAGACCCCCGTCGTCGTAGGTGAGAGCCGTCGTACGGGCGATCTCTCCTCCATCCCGGTACACGACGTACTCGGCGATGCCGGTCTGAGCGTCTGTAGCCGCCGACCAGCTCAGGGATATCTGGCTCTGACTTACTGCGCTGCCCGTGAGGCTCCCGGGCGTCGTCGGCGGCGTACCATCGAGGGTGCGGGCGGAGGCCGCGTTGCTCGGGTCGCTTTCATCGCCGTTGGTGTTGACCGACCTGACCCGGTATTCGTAGACCGTGAATGAGGCGAGTCCGGAGTCCCTGAAACTGGTGCCGGTCACAGTGCCAACGGCCGCTCCGCCCCTGTAGACCCTGTAGGAAACGACGTTGTCGTCATCGGCTGGAGCACGCCAGGCCAGGTCCATAGCGCTCGCGCTGAACGCCTCGGCAGACAGATCTCGCGGGGTGCCCGGAGGCGGTTCGGATAGCGTTCGCACGGAAACCGGTCCCGCCTTCGCTCCTTCGTCGCCCTGTCCGTTGACCGCCGAAACCTGGTAGCTGTACTGCTGGCCGGGTGTCAGGCCGTTGTCCTGGTAAGACAGGCTGGCCGTTCGTCCGATCTCGTTCCCTCCCCGGTACACGACGTACTCGGAGATGCCGGTCTGCGCGTCGCTCGCGGCCGACCAGGTCAGGGAAATCTGGGTCGCGCTGAGCGCGGTGCCATTGAAGTTGCCAGGCGCCGTCGGTGGCGTACCGTCCAGCGTACGCGCCGAAGCCGCGTTGCTCGGATTGCTCTCGTCTCCGGCTCCGTTTACCGACCTGACCCGGTACTCGTAAACCGTGTAGGCCGCGAGTCCCGTGTCCCGGTAGCTGGTGCCCGTCACGGTCCCCACCCGTGTCCCGCCCCGGTAGATCCCGTAAGATGTGACGTCCGCGTCGTCCGCGGGTGCTCGCCAACTGAGATCGATCGCGCTCGCACTGAATGCCCTGGCTGTGAGATCCCGCGGTGGGTCCGGGGGTGGTTCGGCCAGCGTCCGCACCGAGATCGGCCCGGCCTTCGCTCCCTCGTCGCCCTGTCCGTTGATCGCCGACACCTGGTAGCTGTACTGCCGGTCGGGCGTCAGGCCGTTGTCCTGGTAGGTCAGGCTGGAGGTCCGCGTGATCTCGCTACCCCCCCGGTACACGACGTACTCGTCGATCCCCGACTGCGCGTCGCTCGCGGCCGACCAGCTCAGGGAAATCTGGGTCGCGCTGAGAGCGGTACCACTGAAGTTCCCCGGTGTTGTCGGGGGCGTACCGTCCAGCGTTCGAGCCGTGGCGACGTTGCTCGGACCGCTCTCGTTTCCGGAGGAGGCGGCTCCTGTAACGTAGTAGCTGTACTCCGTCCACGGACTCAAACCCGCATCTGAGTAGCTGCCCTGCGACGCCGGTACGGATGCGATCAGAGCGTTGCTGGGGTAGCGATAGATCCGGTACTCCACGACGAGACCCGTGCTGACCCTGGTCCATGCGAGGTCGATCCTCGATGAGCTGACGGCACGGGCCTGCAGGTCTGACGGTCCCGGGACGGCCTGGACTTCCTGCGCGGGCGCATTCCTCGGGATCGCACAGAGAAGCAATCCAAGCGCTCCGAAGAGCCAGAGAGCCTCCAGCCGCGGGATCCTCACTGGCCGATCTCCACCTCGAGGGGATCAGACAGGTCGCTCTCGTTTCCCACTGCGTCAATGGCCGTGACCGCGAAGTAGTAGTGGCCGGCAGGTATCCCGGACACGGTGGCCCGTGTCTCGACATCGAGATCCAGGCGCACGCCATCGGGGCCGGAAGGAGGAAGGGAAGTGGAGTAATACAGCCTGTACCCGGCAAGGTCGGCCAGGGGACGGCCCGCGGCGTCCTGGGTCGGAGCGTCCCACTCGAGCGTGACCGAGAATCCCTCCGACGGATGCGTGGGAAGCGCGCCCGAAGGGCCTTCGGGGCTGCAGGCGAACAGGATGCCGGCTATCCCGATGGCGGCGGTGAATGCCGCGACTCTCGTCGCCCCCGGCCCGTATCGTCTCATCGCCGCTTCCTGGTGTAGAGACTCGCTCTGCGTCGACCCGACACGCATCCCCGGAGTACCGCGGGGGAGCCCGACGGGGTGGGTTCCAGTATGCCTTGCTGAGCCATCAGTTCCACGGGTTCTGATCGCACAACACAAAATATACGGGCCAGGGCAGCGACGCGCCCGTTTTCCCGTCCAGTCTGTGGTTCGGGGCTTGCCGGCCGGTTAGTTTGTCGCGACACGGTATTCCTCCCCGCCGTGGCTGTTTCCTAGTTGACTTTGTCTCACCCAACCTCGCGCAGTCCCTGGAAAGGAGCTGGTCAGGAGTGTTGACAATAGATATATTCAGATATTAGAATGTAACAGTGTATTGGAGGGTGAAGACCGGCACGCGGTCATGTCACCGTGGATGAGGTGGATGAGAAGGGAAGGAACGTTCGAATGTCAGTTCAGGAAACGGTCACGATCAGCGTTGAGACGGTCCAGGACGCGGCCAGGGTTCTCAAGTGCATCGGGCACCCGGTGCGTCTGCGGATCATCGAGCTGTTGGACAACGGAGGTGAGCGGACGGTGACTGAAATCAGGGAGGCAATCGGGCTCGAACAGGCGGCGGCCTCGCAGCACCTGAATCTCATGAGGGACAAGCGAATCCTGACGGCGCGTCGAGACGGCGTGAACGTCTACTACGACATCAGCGACGACAAGGTCGTGCGCGTCATCGATTGTCTTCGCGCGTGCGACATCACGAACCGCTGACTCTACCCATGGAACTGACCATGAACAGCAAGAACATGAGCACCGGCCCTTGCCGACGGCAGCGGAGCGGCCGGGTCGCCGGGCTCCTGGCGCTGGCACTCGCCTCCGTCCCGATGGGCGACGGAGCCCTTCTCGTGGCCCAGGACAGCCAGGGGGGACGGCCCCTCAGCCTCGAGGCCGCGCTCAACGAGTCGCTGGCGGGCAACGCCAGCCTCAGAATTGCGGCAGCCCAGGCCGACATGGCCAGCGCCGCAGCGTCGGGAGCGTCGGCCGTGTACTGGCCTCGCCTCGATTTCGAGAGCGGATTCGTCCGCTCCAACGATCCGGTCTTCGTGTTCGGCACCAAGCTGAGGCAGGGAACGTTCAGCGAGCCGGACTTCGATGTCGGGGCGCTGAGCAACCCGGATCCCATCAACGACTGGGTCAATCGGATCTCGCTCCAGTGGAAGGTGTTCAGCCCGACGGATTGGACCTCGCGCGGCGAAGCTTCGCTGCAAGCGGAGGCCGCCAGCTGGTCGGCGGCGCGCACTCGCGAGGCGACCCTCACACAGACCGAAGTGCTCTACAGGGAAGCGCAGCGCGCCGGGGCCCAGTTGCAGTCGGCCCGGCGGGCCGAGGAATCGGCCGCGGCCAACCGAGACGTGTTCTCACGCCGTGTCGAGGAGGGGGTTCTTACGCGGGCCGACCTGCTCCAGGCCGAGGCCGACTACTCGTTCGCCGTCGCCCGTCGAGTCGATGCGGAGCGTCGGGATACGGACGCGCGCCGCCGGCTCGCCGTGTTTCTCGGTGGAGACGGGGCCGAGATGCCGGTTCTGACGGACTCTCTCCACCTGGAGACCCCGGAAATGAGCGACCCGGAGGTCGACGTGGCGTCCGCCTTCGATCCGTCCGTTCGAGCGGACCTTCTGGCTCTTTCCAGCGTGAGAGACGCCGCGGGCGCCGGATCCAAGCGAGCCGGACGTCAATTCCTGCCGGAAATCGGGGTGTTCGGCAACTACGGCATCCATGCGGCCGACGCCTTCCAGAAGGACGGCGACAACTGGACCGTCGGAGTGGGGCTCAAGTGGAACATCTTCTCCGGCTTCAGCCGCTCCAAGGAAAAGCAGAGGGCTGACGCCGCGCACTCCATCGCTCAGACCCGCTACGACGAGGCTTTCCGCCAGGCGACCGCCGAGCTCGCGGAAGCCCGCGACGGAGTCAAATCCGCTCGGCAGGCCGTCGTCGCCACCCTGGCGGCGGACGCGGCGGCGGAAGCGGGGGCAGAGTTGATGCGTCGCCGGTTCGAAGAGGGGCTCGCCACGGCCGCCGACCTGCTCCAGGCCGAGACCCGGCGGGCCCAGGCCGAAAGTCACGCCATCGACGCGCAGGCCGGGCTGCACATGGCCGAGGCGCGGCTGCGATTCGTCACCACAATGCACCAGAACGGGAACGACCGATGAAGCGATACATGATGCTGTTGATGCCGATTCTCCTGGCCTCCGTCTCCGCCTGTGCTCGGGATGAGCCGGGCGAAGTAACGGCCCTGGAAAGCGCGGGTACCGTGAGTGTGAGTGCCGCGCACCAATTGGAAGGCGCTTCGCAGATCCCGGCCCGCGTGGTGGCTCGGGAAACCGCCAACCTGGCGACCCGCACGAGCGGTACGATCGAGTCCGTCCTGGTCGGTATCGGATCTCCGGTTCGCCAGGGACAGGTGCTCGTGCGGCTGGAGGCATCCGGCGTCGAGTCGGCCGTCGCTCGGGCGGAGGCCCAGGCGGTGGTCGCGCGGCGCACGTACGATCGCCTCTCCAACCTCGAGCGCGACGGTGCGGCGACCCGGCAGGAACTCGATCAGGCGGAGGCGGCTCTCCGAACGGCCGAGGCGATGCGGGACGAGGCGCACGCGGCACGGGAGTACGTGACGCTGCGGGCCCCGTTCGACGGCACCGTATCGGCGCGGTTCGTGGACCCGGGTGACCTGGCGTCACCGGGCCAGCCGGTGCTGGTGATCTCCGGCGCCGGCGGCGTCAAGCTCGAAGCGGACGTGCCCGCCGCAATGGCCGAAGCCATGGCCGATGGTGAGCGAGTGACCGTAGTGGAGCCCCAAAGCGCCCGCCGATGGCCCGCCACCGTGCGGCGGGTGGTGCCGGTGATCGACCTGGCGAGCCATCGATTCCGTGTGGAAGCGATGTTCGACTCGTCCGAGAACCTTCCGGTCGCGGGATCCTACGTTCGACTCGAGATCGCGGGTCGTGGCGAGGCGAGTGCCTGGGTGCCCTCCGATGCGATCGTCCGCCGCGGGCAGCTATCTGGCGTGTACGTGGTCACCGGCGACGCCGTTCGTCTCCGCTGGATCCGCACGGGCCGACGCACCGCCGATGCGGTCGAGGTACTGGCCGGTCTCGCCGCGGGCAGTCTCGTGGTTCGCCACCCCGACCCCGGGTTGGTTGACGGCGCGGCGGTGGATGGAACGAGCGAAGTCGAGTGGCTCTTTTCTTCGGAGGGAGCCCGATGAAGACGCAGATCGCGGGGCGTCTCGCCGACGCGTTCCTCACCTCCAAGCTGACGCCCCTGCTTCTGGCGGCGGCGCTGGGCCTTGGGGTCTACACCAGCGCGACCCTGCCGAGCGAGGAAGAACCCCAGATCATCGTACCGCTGGCGGACATCTATCTTCCGATGCCCGGGGCCGAGCCGGAAGAGATTGAGAACCGGGCCCTGATCCCGCTCGAGAACGTGCTATCCGGAATCGACGGGGTGGAGTACGTGTACAGCCACGCTCGGCCCGGTTTCGGCCTGGTGACCGTTCGCTACGAGGTGGGACGGGACCTCGAGGACAGCCTCGTGAGGCTGTACGCCACCCTGATGAAGTATGCCGACCGGATGCCGTCCGGCCTGTCATTCCCGCTCGTGAAGACAGTGGCCATCGACGACGTGCCCTTCTTCAGCGTGACCCTGGCGGGTGACAAGGACCACGCGGCTCTTCGACGGATCGCCGAGGAGGTCCGGACATCGTTCGAATCGGTCCCGGACGTGCGGGACGTGCAGGTCACGGGCGGACAGCCCCGCGAAGTACGCGTGGAGTTGTCCCCCGAACGCATGGCCGAACTGGGAGTGGATCCGGGCACCGTGATGGAGCGCCTTCGGGCCGCCAACGTGAGCTTCGAGGCTGGCCGATACTCGGCGGCGGACCGGGTTGTGCGAGTAGTCGGTGGAGGCTTCCTGGCCAACGCCGACGACGTGGCTGGCGTGGTGCTCGACGTAAGGGATGGGCGACTCGTCCAGGTGGGCGACGTCGCCCGCGTGAGCGATGGACCGGCCGAAGTGGACAGCTACACGTTTCATGGGACGCCGGGCGAGGTCCTGAGCCCGATGGTGAGTATCTCGGTGTCCAAGCGGCCGGGGGCCGACGCTACGGAAGTGGGGCAGCGACTTGAGCACACACTCGAGCGGCTCGAGGGCCGGGTCGTGCCCGCGGATGTCCATCCAATCGTAACGCGAAACTACGGTGAGACGGCGAGAGAGAAGGTGGCGACCCTCAAGGAGCACCTGGGTCTCGCGGTGATCGCCGTGGGAATCGTGGTGGCCGTGTTCATGGGTTGGCGAAGCGCCGTGGTCGTGATGCTGGCGGTTCCGATCACCTTCGCGCTGACGCTGTTCGTGTACCAGATCTTCGGGTACACCCTGAACCGGGTCACGCTCTTCGCGCTGATCTTCGTCACCGGGATCGTAATCGATGACTCGATCATCGTGGCCGAGAACATGGAGCGGCACTTCCGGATGAAGGACAGGCCCCTTCGAGCTGCAGCCAGGGCCGCCGTGGACGAGGTCGGAAACCCGACGATCCTGGCGACCCTGACCGTCATCGCGGCCGTCCTTCCAATGCTGTTCGTCTCGGGACTGATGGGCCCATACATGAGTCCGATGCCGATCGGGGCGAGCCTCGCCATGATGTTCTCGCTGCTCGTGGCCCTGATCGGGACCCCATGGCTGGCCTTCCGGTTGCTCGGCAAGGCACACCAGGGAGAGGGTGACGAGTCCAGCTACGTCCTGGAAGAGACGAAGATCTACCGGGCCTACCGGTGGCTCATGGAGCCGCTGCTCGAGAAGCCCGCCCGGCTGGTCGCCGCGCTCGCCGTGGTCGTAGTGCTTCTCCTTGGGGCGACCGGCCTGTTCTTCACCCGGACGGTCATGGTGAAGATGCTTCCGTTCGACGACAAGAACGAGATGCAGGTGATCCTGGATCTGCCCGAAGGCACGACCCTGGAGACCAGCACCGCCCTCGCCCTCGATGTGGCCCGCGGACTGGGAGCGGTGTCGGAGATCGCGGACGTGCAGGTATACACCGGAGTGGCAGCGCCCTTCAATTTCAACGGCATGATTCGACACTACTATCTGCGCAGTGGAAATAACGTTGCGGATATTCAGGTTAACCTGGTTGATAAGTCTGAGAGAAGCGCGAAGAGCCACGATATCGCCAAGGCCGTCCGGCCGATCGTGGACTCGGTGGTGGCCGCTTCGGGAACCGGTGCGCGAGCCAAAGTCGTGGAGGTGCCTCCCGGCCCTCCGGTCCTCGCGACCCTGGTGGCCGAGATATATGGCCCGGACGAGGAGGCCCAGCGTGCCGTGGCCGAACAGGTCATGCTTAGATTCGCCGAGCACCCTGGCGTGGTGGATATCGATTGGTCTCTGATCGACCCGCAGGAGGAACTGCGCTTCGTCGTGGACGAGGAGAAGGCGGCCCTGTCTGGCGTGGCGAAAGAGCAGGTCGTTCACGCGCTCGCCATAGGCCTCGGTGGTGCCGTTGCTACGGAGATATCGGCGCCCGAGTCCAGGGACCCCGTGCCGGTCCGGGTGAGACTGCCCGAGGAGGCGCGTTCGGGAGTGGACCGGATAGAGGCCCTGCACGTGGCCTCCCGGTTTGGAGGTATGGTGCCCGTCGGGCAGTTGGTTGAGGTCGAAGCCGTCACCGTGCCCCAGCCGATCGATCGAAAGAACGGCCAGAGGGTGATCTATGTGAACGCGGAGGTAGCGGGTGCCGAGGAGAGCCCGGTGTACGCGATTCTCGACCTCAAGGAACGGGTGGGCGAGATCGAGTTGCCGTCGGGAGCCACGCTCGGCCAGCTGTACACGCGCCAGCCCGGAGCCGTCGAGCAGCCCGTTATGAAGTGGGATGGGGAATGGCAGGTGACCTACGAGGTGTTTCGCGACCTGGGGATCGCCTTCGCCGGAGCCCTGCTGCTGATCTACGGACTGCTGGTCGCCTGGTTCGGCAGCTTCGTCACGCCGCTTGTCATGATGACGGCGATTCCGCTGACGCTGGTCGGAATCGCCCCTGGACACATGGTGTTTGGAGCGTTCTTTACCGCTACCTCGATGATCGGCATGATCGCGCTCGCCGGGATCATGGTTCGAAACGGGATCCTCCTGATCGACTACCTCGAGGCGCGTCTGGATGCCGGTGTGCCGCTGAAGCAGGCGGTGATCGAGGCCGGTGCCGTGCGTACCCGTCCCATCGCTTTGACCGCTGGTACGGTGATCATCGGCGCGATCGTGATCCTGTTCGATCCGATCTTTGAAGGACTGGCTGTGGCCCTGATTACGGGCTCCCTGGCGTCCACACTGCTCACGCTGGTCGTCGTGCCCGGAATCTACTTCCTTCTGCGTCGTGAGAAGCCCGAGAAGAAGGACAGCGAGGAAGTCATCGAGGTCGGCCAACCGGCGGAGGCAGGAGCCTGAGTTGTATCGGACCGTCGGGCGGTGTTGGCGCCCGGTGACCAGTGATCAACGCACGAAAGGGAACGACACATGAAGCTGGTGATGCTGGCATACCTTGAAGGAGACGAGAAGTGCGTCGAACGCATGCTGGCCGACCTGGACGTCGCTTCGTTCAGTCGGTTGGCCATCGAGGGGCACGGGCCTGCAGGATCGGGTGGCTGGTACGGGTCGGGGGCACCGTACCGCTCCGAGATGATTCTGATCTTCACTGAGGACGAGAAAGCCAGAGCGATCCTGGCCGGAGTGCAAGCCTGCACAGCCGTGCAGGATCCCAAGCACCCGATCCGGGCATTTCAACTGGGGGTGGAGGACGTGGCGGCATGCGGTTGCCAGCGTCCGGCCCCGACGGACGAGAGGTAGGCCGATATGACGATGGAACGGAAGATCAGAGCCATTGCGGGGACCCTTCTACTCATCAGTCTCGCGCTGGCAGTGTGGGTGAGTCCGTGGTGGTTGTTGTTCTCGGCCTTCATCGGGCTGAACCTTCTTCAATCCAGCCTGACGGGGTGGTGTCTGATGGAGGACATCCTGCGCTGGACCGGAATTCACCGCGAAACCTGAGGTCGGTGGGCCTCCCCGGGCGGCAGCCCGGGGTTTTCAATCGGGCCTTTCCTCCGTACTTTGCGCCGCTTATGAACGGAGCCCGCATTGGGCGGGCACCGACAGAAGGGCACCCGGCTGGAGGACTGGCCCGTTTCCATGCGTAATATCCGAAATAGACTCCTGGTCATACTGGGACTGATCATCGTCAGCGTGTACGCCCTCGTTCCAAAGACGGGGCCCACCGGCGAGAAGGTCCCCGCGATCAATCTCGGCCTCGACCTGCAGGGCGGTATGCACCTGGCGGTGGAAGTTGACGATCCCGATGGGACGTTGACGAGCGAGGCTCGAGCAGACGCTCTCGAGCGGACTCTCACCACGATCCGCAATCGAATCGACGAATTCGGCGTGCGCGAGCCTACGATTCAGCGGGTGGGCAACGACCGCATCATCGTCGAACTGGCCGGAATCGACGACCCCGAGCGGGCCAAGGCGATCGTCGAACGCACGGCCTTCCTCGAGTTCAAGCTGGTCCGCGAGGACGACAACTTCAGGAACGCACTGCCGCGGATCGACCGCGGTATCGTCCAGGAGCTCGGGGCCGAGAACCTGCGAGGGGCTGTAATCGAGGACGTGGAGCCGGAGTCACAGCTCGCGGACATCCTCGGGACGCAGCCGGACAGTGCGGTCGACGCCGCGGGCGATTCTACGGCGACGCAGGCCGAGGCAGCGGATGCTGACACGACGGCGGCCGACGACGCGGCGGTAGGGGAGACGCTGGCGGAGCAGGATACGGGTGAGCCCAACCTGAGGCCGCTCACCGGCCTGCTTCTCGAGGGCACCCACCCGGGCATCATGCTGGTGGCCGAAGAAGAGGTGCCGACGGTCGAGCGCTACCTGGCGACCGAAGCGCTGCGGAACGCGC
Organism: Gemmatimonadota bacterium; assembly: GCA_049668445.1. GTDB lineage: Bacteria > Gemmatimonadota > Gemmatimonadetes > Palauibacterales > Palauibacteraceae > Benthicola. Next base: position 80,921 of record JBATJK010000099.1, on the reverse strand, counting down.
TGCCGCGCAACACGGAGCTGCGGTGGGGTGCGCAGGCGACGGCAGCGGCGGGCGCGGCGTATCGGGAGCTGTACGTTCTCGAGTCCGATCCCATTCTTACCGGCGACCTGCTGCAGGACGCCGGGCCGGCTGCGCGCGACCCGCAGTACAACCAGCCCTACGTTCCGTTCGAGACGACCCGCCGCGGCTCACGGGTGTTTCAGCGTGGCACCGCTCCCAACGTGGGCCGGTACATGGCGATCGTTCTGGACAGTCGGGTACAGAGTGCTCCGGTCATCCGGCAGACTCTGAGCCGCCGGGCCCAGATCGAGATGGGTGGCGGCTCGAGTTTCCAGGAGGCCCAGGACCTGGCTCTCGTGCTTCGCGCCGGCGCCCTGCCCATGCCGATCAAGGTGGTCGAGGAGCATTCGGTGAGCGCCTCGCTGGGCGCGGATTCGATCCGCCAGGGCAGGAACGCATTCATCATCGGGATCGTCGGCGTAGTACTGATGATGATCTGGTATTATCGCGTGGCTGGCGCCATGGCTGTCGTGGCGCTGGGAGTGTACGTGCTGCTGGTGCTCGGCGGTCTCGCTGGACTCGGAGCCACGCTGACACTTCCGGGCATCGCGGGGTTGATCCTGTCGGTCGGCATGGCGGTGGATGCCAACGTGCTGATCTTCGAGCGAATCCGGGAGGAATCGGACGCAGGAAAGACGCCGCGGACGGCGGTCGACGCCGGGTTCGCGCAAGCGCTCTCGGCGATCGTCGATGCGAATCTGACGACCCTGATCACGGCTGCGATCCTGTACCAGTTCGGCACCGGGCCGATCCGTGGCTTTGCCGTCACACTGGTCATCGGAATCATCGCGTCGTTCTTCACGGCCCTGTACGTGACACGGACGTTCTTCCTCGTCTACCTCGAGCGGCGTTCGCCGACCGAACCACTGAGCATCTGAGATGGTCCAGATATGAGATTCTTCAGAAACGCGCACTACGACTTCCTGTCGGTACGGAGACGAGCCTATGTCGTCTCTGCCGTGCTGCTGCTGCTCGGAATCGGCTCACTCGTTCTTCGCGGGGGACCGGGCTACGGCGTGGATTTCACCGGGGGTACCCTGCTCCAGGTGGAGTTCTTCGAGCCGACGTCGGTGTCGGACCTGAGAGGCGTACTCGCGTCGGCCGGCATGGAGAACGCGCAGATCCAGCAGCTGGGCGACTCGAACGAGTTCATGATCCGAACGCAGGACTTCGAAGGGATCGTGGAGAGCGTGAACGGAGTTCTCGGTGAGACCTACGGCGCGGACGGGTTCACCATGAGTGCGGACGCCGTAGGCCCGAAGGTGGGATCCGAGCTGCAGCGGAAGGCCGCGATCGCCATCCTGATGTCGTTTGCCCTGACGCTCGTGTACCTGGCGTTCCGCTTCGAGTGGCGCTTCGGCGTTGCGGCCATCGTGGCGACGTTCCATGACATCATGCTCACATTTGGCTTCATATCCCTGTTCAACATCGAGATCACCCTGGCGACCGTGGCCGCGATCCTGACGATTCTCGGGTATTCGCTGAACGACACGATCGTCGTGTTCGACCGCATTCGCGAGAACCTCAAGAAGCGTCGCAAGGATACGTACAAGGACATCGTCAACTCCAGCATCAACGAGACGCTTCCGCGTACGGTGCTCACCAGTGGTACGACGCTGGCGACGCTCTTGGCTCTGTTCATCCTTGGTGGAACGGTGGTTCGTCCGTTCGCCCTGGTTCTGATCCTTGGTATCGTGATCGGGACGTACTCCTCGATCTTCGTGGCGTCTCCGGCGCTGCTCGAGATCGAAGAGAGGTCTCGACGCAAGGACTCCAAGGGCCACCGCTGATCGAACACCGGGACGGCGGCGCGAACGCGCTTCGTGGCCGCTGTCCCGTGTCCTGCTACTGCTCGAACTGACGGGCCCTGGCCGGTGAAGCTCTTCGACAGTCATCTCCATCTCACAGACGCGGCCTTCGCCGAGACTCGGGACGAGACGATCGCCCGGGCACGTGAGGCGGGCGTCGTCGGCATGGTCAGCGTGGCCTCCAATCCGGCGGATGCCCGCGCGGCGATCGATCTGGCGAAATCGCACGAAGGGATATGGGCGACCGCCGGGCTGCATCCGCACGAGGCCCGCGACTACTCGCCCGAGCAGCTGTCGAGTCTGCGCGACATGGCCGGCGAGCCGTGCGTGGTGGCCATCGGCGAGACGGGCCTCGACTACTTCTACGACAATTCTCCCCGCGCAGAGCAGGAGGCCAGCTTCCAAGCCCAGATCGAGCTGGCCCGCGAGACCGGACTGCCCGTAGTGGTCCACTCCCGCGCGGCGGACGCCGAAACGATTCAGTTCATACAGGCCTTCAAGGGAACAGTGCGCGGAGTGCTGCACTGTTTCTCCGGTGGGGAGGCGCTTCTCGAAGCGGGGCTCGACGCCGGCTGGTACGTGTCGTTCTCCGGCATCGTCACGTTCAAGAACTTCGAGGATGTCGATCTCGTCCGCCGCGTACCGTCCGATCGCCTGTTGATTGAAACGGACAGCCCGTACCTGGCGCCCGTTCCCATGCGTGGAAAGCGCAACGAGCCGTCCCTGGTCGGGCATACGTGTGCGGCCGTGGCCGCGATCCGCAACGAGGAGCCCGCAGAAATCGCGCGGCTCACGCTCGAGAACGCCTGTCGGTTCTATGCAATCGAGGTGGCCGGGTGAGCGACTCTCCGGGAACCGGCCGGCGCATCCGGATCCTGCCCGATAGGGTGGCGAACCAGATCGCGGCAGGGGAGGTCGTCGAGCGGCCCGCCTCGGTCGTGAAGGAACTGGTCGAGAACTCGCTTGACGCCGGCGCGCAGTCGGTTCGTGTCGCACTTCGAAATGGCGGGAAGACGTTCATCCGCGTCGCCGACGACGGCGAAGGGATGATTCGACCCGATGCGCTTCTGGCCCTGGACCGGCACGCGACGAGCAAGATCCGCACGGCGGAGGATCTTCAGGGTGTCGCTTCCTTCGGTTTCAGGGGCGAGGCCCTGCCGTCCATCGCTGCCGTAAGCCGGTTCGAGATGGAGACGGCGCCCGTGGATGGTGGTCCGGCGACACGGATTCGCGTCACCGGGGGGCGAATCGTGTCGAGCGACGAGATCGCCCGGCGGCCGGGGACGACGGTCACCGTGCGATCGCTCTTCCAGAACGTCCCCGCTCGAGCCAAGTTCCTCCGGGCGGCCGGGGCCGAGACCCGGGCCGTCAGCGAGGCGATCCTCCTCCTGGCGCTCTCCAACCTGCGAACCGCGTTCCACCTCGAGTCGAATGGTCGAGAGCTGATGTCCCTTCCGCCAGCCGACCATCCCGCGAGTCGCGTAGCCGACATCTGGGGCACGGAGGAGGCCGGGCAGCTTCTCGAACTGGATGCCGAAGTCGACGGCCTCCGGGTCGGTGGGCTCATCCAGCGTCCCGATTCCGCCCGGCTCACGGGCGGGCGAAGGTACCTGTTCATAAACGGTCGCCCGTTCCGGGACCGCGCTCTCGTGCGTGCCGTGGACGATGCCTACCGGACCACGGTGGCGCCCGGGCTGCGGCCCACGTTCCTGCTGTACCTGCGTCTCTCGGGCGAGCAGGTGGATGTGAACGTGCATCCGGCGAAGGCGGAAGTCCGTTTTTCCGATGCGACGGCGGTCTATCTGGCGGTTGCTGCCGCGGTCCGGTCCCGCCTCGGGGCGGTGAGCAGCGCGCCCGGACTGGGTCCGGATGCAGAGCCCGCGCATCCCGAGTCACCGGGGGCGGGACGCCCGCCTCGGATGCGCACGGAAACCGAGCCGAGGGTGGCCGAGCGCGATCCCGGAGAATTCGATGCGAGCGGTGGCGAATCGACGCCCCCGCAGCTGGCGTTCTTCGTAGCGCGCGCGGGCGCCGGTGATGCCGAGACGGAGTCTCCGCCGGAGGGGGGCGAGAGGCCTCCTCTGGGTGCGGTGAGCCGCGCCGTCCGTCCACATGCCTGGCAGCTGCACGACGCCTACATCCTCGTGACCACGCGGGACGGACTTCTGATCGTGGATCAGCATTCAGCGCACGAGAGGGTGCTGTTCGAGGAAATCATGGAGCGGTTCAAGGGCAGCGGAGCGGAGTCCCAGCGACTTCTGTTTCCGCTGACTCTCAGGCTGGCCCCGGCGGAGTTCGCGGCAGTCGAGGAACTCGGCGGCCTTCTCCAGGCGGTGGGCTTCGAGGTCGACGCCTTTGGAGACCGTACCGTGATCGTGCACTCCGCTCCGAATCCACACCCGTATTTTGATGCGGAGGGGTGCTTCCGTGACATGGTGTCCGAGCTGACGCACGGTTCGGACCTCGTCAACTCAGCCAGGAACCAGCACGAGCGCATCGCCAAGAGCATGGCCTGCAAGGGAGCCATCAAGGCCGGTCAGCCCCTGTCGCAGGCCGAGATGGAGGAACTCGTGGACCGGCTGTTCGCGACGGAATTGCCGGGCCACGATGTGCATGGGCGACCCACCATTCTCCGGCTGACCATGGAGGAACTGGCCCGACGTTTCGGCCGATCGTGAGTCGCAAGCCGACGGTCCTGGTCATTCTCGGCCCCACGGCGACGGGGAAGACGGCCCTGACCCTCGAGGTCGCCCGGTTGCTGGATGGGGAGATCATCTCTGCGGACAGCCGGCAGGCCTACCGCGGGCTCGAGGTCGGCACGGCAGCCCCGAGTCCCTCCGATCGGGCCTCGGTCGCGCATCATGGCGTGGCCTTCCTGGAACCCGGTGAACGGTACGGGGCAGGGCGGTTTGCCCGCCTTTGCCGGCAGTGGGTGGGCGAGATCGAGTCCCGAGGCCGCGTGCCGATCGTAGCGGGTGGGACCGGTTTCTTCATTCGTGCCCTCACGCAGCCCGTTTTCAGAGAGCCGGATCTGGATGCCGAGCGCAGGTCGTCCCTTGAGTCCTGGCTGTCGGAGTTGCCGATCGAGGAAGTCCGGCGGTGGGTCCAGCGTCTCGACCCGGGCATCGGAGTCCGGCTGCCTGTGGTCGACCGGCAGCGCGCAGGTAGAACGCTCGAGCTGACGCTACTGACAGGACACGGTCTGACCTGGTGGCAGCGACACTCGCCGCCCGAGGCGGAGCCGCTCCGGGCCCGGACCTGGGTGCTGCAGCTCGAACCGGAAGCGCATCGCGCCCGGATCGAGGAACGAGCCCGGCTGATGCTCGACTCGGGCTGGGTCGAAGAGGTCGAAAGCCTGGTCTCCGGCGGCCACCGGCCTGGCTCGCCGGCCATGACATCGATCGGGTACATGGACGTCTGGCGGCTCGCCCGGGGAGAGATCTCGCGCGAGGAGGCCGTGAAGGCCATCGTTGGCGATACTTGGCAGTATGCCCGGCGTCAGCGCACGTGGTTCAGACATCAGCTCGAGGAAGACGCCATCCGGGTTCCGGCGCACACGGATACCGGGGAATTGGCCCGCAGGATCGCAGCCGATTGGACAGGGTCGGTCGCGCCGGACGGTACCAACGAGGAGCAAGGGTCCGCATGAACGAATGGGTCAGGCCATGAGAATCGGCATCGCGTGTTACCCGACGTACGGTGGGTCCGGCGCGCTGGCCACGGAGCTCGGCATCGAGCTGGCGGCCCGGGGCCACGAGATCCACTTCATCACCTACGCGCAGCCGTTTCGCCTCACTTCGTTCCACGAGGGGCTGTTCTTCCACGAGGTCGAAGTCCCGCACTACCCGCTGTTCGAGTATCCTCCGTACTCGCTGGCCCTGACCGTCCGCATGCATGAAGTGGCGCGGCAGCATGATCTGGACATCATGCATGCCCACTACGCCATTCCCCACGCCGAGGCGGCCTGGGTTGCCAAGCAGATGCTGCAGCGGGAGGATCGTGACCTCCGAGTCGTTACCACCCTGCACGGGACGGACATCACCCTGGTGGGCCAGGATCCATCGTTCTGGTCCATCACCCGCTTCTCGGTGGAGCAGTCGGACGGGGTGACGGCGGTGTCCGAGTACCTTCGGGAGGAGACGCACCGTGCCTTCAAATGTGACAAGCTCGACATCCGGGTGGTGCCCAACTTCGTCGATCCGGAGATCTACAAGCCGGGCCGGGACGACTGCCACCTGCGGGCTCTCGCGCCGCAGGGCGAGAAGATCGTCATGCACATCTCGAACTTCCGCAAAGTGAAACGCGTGGACGACGTGGTCCGCACGTTCGCGGGCATCCGCCGTGAGGTGGGGTCACGACTCGTCTTCATCGGTGACGGCCCCGAGCGAGTTGCGGCGACGGAGCTGGCGGGACAACTGGGGGTTCTCGAGGACATCGTGTTCCTCGGGAAGCTGGAATCCGTGGCGGAACTCCTCTCCTGCGCCGACCTGTTCTTGCTTCCCTCCGAGCAGGAGTCGTTCGGTCTCGTCGCGCTCGAAGCGCTGGCCAGCGGCGTTCCCGTGGTAGGGACCGGGGGCAGCGGGCTCTCGGAGGTCGTCGACCACGGGGTGACCGGATTCCTGCACCCCGTCGGAGCTGTCGACGAAATGGCTGCCAGTGGGGTGCAGCTCCTGACGGACGCCGATCGGTGGACCGCGTTCGGACGCGCGGCACGGACCGCCGCGGTGGAGCGGTACTCGGCCGAGTTGATCGTGCCGATGTACGAGCGGTTCTACGAAGAGATCCTCGACGGGCCGGCGCGGTGAGCGTGCTCGAAGCGATCGTCCTCGGGATCGTGCAGGGGCTGACCGAGTTCCTCCCGGTCTCCAGCAGCGGTCACCTGGTCCTGGGACAGGCGCTTCTCGGGATCCGCCTGCCCGGTGTGACCTTCGAGGTCACGGTGCACCTCGCTACCCTGTGCGCCGTGCTGTGGGTATATCGCGGGCGCGTGGGATCGCTGGCTTCGGGTGCGCTGCGCGGAGAGCGCGCTTCGTGGACCTATATCGGGCTCCTGGTCCTTGCGTCGTTGCCGGCGGGTATCGTCGGCGTGCTGGCGAAGGACTGGTTCGAGGCCGCTTTTGGTAGACCGGTGTTCGCCGCCTGCCTGTTGATCGTCACGGGTTTCATCGTCTACTCGGTACGCCTCACATCTGCCCGGGCGGAGGCTCCCACTCCCTCGCCGGGCCAGTCCGTGTGGATCGGCATCGCCCAGGCCGCCGCCATCCTCCCGGGAATCAGTCGCTCGGGAGCGACGGTCGCGATGGGGACGTGGCGCGGCGTCGATGCCGTAGCTGTGGCCGAGTTCTCCTTCCTCATGTCGGTTCCGGCGATCCTCGGGGCGGGCCTTCTGCAGCTTCGGGATGCGGGTGGCGCGGGTGGACCGGGATCCGCGGCGCTCGGGGCGGGTTTCGTCGCCGCGCTGGTCGCCGGAGTGATGGCGATCCGCCTGTTCGTGCGAATGCTGCAGACCGGGGCGTTCTACCGGTTCGCCTGGTACTGCTGGGCCGCCGGCTCGGCGTACCTGGTTGCCGCGGTCTTCGAGCCTGCGCTCCGATGACCGTGGATGTCGCGGTGGCCGCGGATCTTCTCATTCGCCTCGAACTCGAGGCTGACCTGGGTGACGGGGATCGCACGAGCGAGTGGACCATCCCGGCTGACGCGACCGGTGAAGCGTGGATCACGGCGAAGGAGGACGGAGTAGCCTGCGGTATCACCATCGCGAGGCGGGTGTTCGAGACCGTGGACGCGGGAGTGAACGTGGTCGAACGGGTCGCCGATGGGGTGCGAGTGAGTCCTGGCGACGCGGTGCTCGGCATCTCGGGTCCTCTCCGCTCGATTCTGGCAGCCGAGCGGACCGCCCTCAATTTCCTGGCCCGCCTTTCCGGGATCGCGACGCTGACGGCCCGCTACGTGGAGGCCATCGCGGGCACGGGCTGCCGGGTCGCGGACACCCGCAAGACGACGCCCGGCTGGCGTACGCTGGAGAAGTACGCCGTCACCTCGGGCGGGGGCATGAACCACCGGCGGGGTCTGTACGACATGGTGCTCATCAAGGAGAACCACATTCGGGCGGCCGGAGGCGTTGCGGCGGCCATCGAGGGCGCGCGTCCGGGTGCCCGGCGGGAGGCTCTCGAGGTCGAGGTCGAGGTCACGAACGAGATCGAACTCGTGGAAGCCCTCGGGTGTGGTCCAGACCGGGTGTTGCTCGACAACATGACGCCCGACCAGCTGGCGGCGGCCGTCGCGATCGTGCGGCGGAGTCCGAGTCCGCACCCCCGGATCGAAGCGTCGGGCGGGGTGACGCTGGACACGGTGCGGGACATCGCTCGCACCGGCGTCGACTATGTATCGGTGGGCGCCTTGACTCACTCGGCTCCCGCCCTTGACTTCTCTCTTCTGGTGACGAGCTGATGAGCAGGCGAAAGACGACGGCATGGGCCGGAGAGTCGCTCGAGGCTCTGCAGGTTCGCTGGGATCGCGAGTCCGTGGTCCTGTACGGCAAGATCGACTCTACGAACGAGGTGGCGCGGGACCTCGCGGAGGACGGAGCGCCGGCGGGGACGGTCGTCCTGTGCCGTGAGCAGACCGCTGGCAGGGGCCGGGCGGGGCACGAGTGGCATTCACCGCGGGATGCCGGGGTATACCTCAGCATGGTTCTCCGGCCGGCAGACCTGTCGCACCCCGGCATGATCTCGATTCTCGGGGGACTCGGAGTGGTGGAACGCCTGGACGCCCGTTTCGAGGGTCTGGCCCCGGGCCTCAAGTGGCCGAACGACCTGGTCGCCGGGGGGCTGAAGTTGGGGGGCATCCTTGCCGAGGCCTCATGGTCCGAGTCGCGCCCTCGCTATCTGGTGGTGGGGGTGGGCATCAACGTGAGACCCCTGGGCAGCGAGATCCCGGCCGATGTGAGGGCCAGAGCTACTGCCATCGACACCGAAGTCGGCGAGACCGTATCTCTCGTTGAGGTGGCGGACTGTGCGATCGCCGGGCTCGAGACGTGGCTCCCCCGTGCACCGGCCTCCCTCGAGGGAGACCTGCTGACCCGCGTGGACCGATATGACTGGTTGCGCGATCGACGCGCCCGATTGACCCTGCCCGGCGCGGAAGACGGCCATGCGGGAACCTGCGTGGGCATCGCGCCGGACGGAGCCCTGCTGTTTCGACCCGACCGGGGGGCCCTCCGCAGGGTGAGCGATGGTGTGGTGGATCCATGGAGCTGACAGGAATCCAGGGCGCGAGGAGAACGACATGATCCTGGCCGTAGACGTGGGGAATACCGAGACTCTTCTCGGCCTCTATTCTGGATCCGAGGTGCAGAGAAGCTGGCGTATCAGCACACAGCGCCACCCCACCGGCGACGAAATGGCTGTCATGCTCAGTGGCCTGCTGGCTACCGAGGGTGAGGGGCTCGCATCGGTCGAACGAGCCGTGATCGCATCGGTCGTCCCGGCGATCGATCGCTCGTGGGACGAAGCGTTCGATCAGTTGGGGATTCCGAACCGCCGGATCGACGCGTCCTCTCGGCTGCCGGTGACGCTCGATGTAGATGAGCCGGCGTCCGTTGGAGCCGACCGGATCGTGAACACGCTGGGAACCCGTTGTCTCTACGCCCGAAACACGATCGTAGTGGATCTGGGCACGGCCACTACGTTCGATTGCATCACGGCCGATGGGATCTTCCTGGGTGGAGTGATCGCCCCGGGTCCGCGCGCCGGGATCGATCGAATGCACCAGTACACGTCCAAGCTGCCGTCCGTGGAGATCCGTCTGCCGGAGAAGGTCATCGGCCGGCGGACCGTGACCTGCCTGGAATCCGGAGTCTTCTATTCGATCGTCGACGGGATCGACGGTATCGTGCGGCGCATCCTGGAGGAATGGGACCCGGACGACCCACTGGTGATCGCGACGGGCGGACTGGCCGGCGTGATCGCGCCGCATTGCCGGACCGTTCACCAGGTGGACCCCTACCTGACGCTGCACGGGCTCATTTGCGCTGACGCGCACCTGGAGCGGGAAGGCCGCGCATCGTGAGGCCGCGGGCCCCGGGCGTGGCGATCGTCGCGATGGTGGGAGGGCTGACCCTGGCGAGCCCTCTTGCCGTGTCTTCCGCGAGCGCGCAGGAGTCGCGGACGGTGCAGGACACGACGGCGATCGCCGGCTTCGCCGACGCGTCCAGGGAGGCTCAGGGAGAGTTCGAGCAGATACTCCTGGACGCGATCCACTCCGATTCGATCGGTCGGTGGGCGAGCACGCTCGCGATGCGACCGCACATGGCCGGCACTCCGGGGCAGGTGGTGACGCGGGACTCTGTCATCGGGTGGCACACGGCGGCGGGGATCGATGCTGGCTACGACTCTCTGATGCTCTATATGCCGCATCCCCTGTGGGTGTCGGTGGAACGGACGTGGCCGGAGCCCGTGGTCTTCGACCTCGTGGAGCCACCGATTGCCGGTGACCCGGCGACGGGGCTCGACGTGGTCCCCGTGTTCAACGCGTACTCGGGGTCAGGCGTTGCCGAAGCAGAAGTGGTGTTCGCCGGATACGGACTTCCGGCGGATTACCGTACCCTTGATTCCGCCGATGTCTCGGTCGAGGGGAAGATCGTTCTCGCGCGGTACGGCAGATCGTTCCGCGGGATCAAAGCCCGCGAGGCCGAGGCGAGAGGTGCGGTGGGCCTGCTCCTCTATTCGGATCCGGAGAACGACGGGTTCGTGCGAGGTGAGGTCTATCCGGACGGCCCCATGCGACCGGCCAGGGGTGTCCAGCGTGGCAGCGTCCTCAACGCCACGGGTGATCCGTCTACTCCGACCGGTCCCTCTCTCCTGGGAGCGCCGCGTGTTCCGGAGGAGCAGATGGTGGGGATAGCGAGAATCCCCGTGGTCCCCATCGGCTACGGGGCGGCGGAGGCATTGCTTCAGCCACTGGGCGGGCCCGATGCGCCCGAATCGTGGCAGGGGGGGCTCGAGTTGACGTACCGTTTCGGTCCGGGTCCCACTCGGGCTCGAGTAGAGGTTCGCACGGAGTCGGGAGATGCGGCCTATCACTCGGCCTACAACACGATCGCGGTGGTCGAGGGCGCCGACTGGCCGGACGAGTGGGTCGTGATCGGCGCTCACCGCGATGCATGGAGCGCGGGGGCCATCGACAATGCCAGTGGCACATCGAGCGTGGTGGAAGTGGCCCGGGCTTTCGGGGCGGCGGCGGCGCTCGGCTTGCGTCCGAGGCGCACGGTCGTCTTCGCGACATGGGACGCCGAAGAGTGGGGTGTCGTCGGCTCGATCGAGTGGGTGGAGGCCCACGCGGAGAGACTACGGGCTTCGGTCGTGGCCTACGTGAACCAGGACGCTCCCGTGTCGGGGTCGTCGTTCGGGGCCGCGGCCTCGCCCGAGCTCAAAGCACTGGCTCGAGAGGCGGCGCGTCGAGTCGATGAGCCGGCTCGGACCGGCACCGTATACGATGCCTGGCTGAGCCGGGTGGAGGAGCGTCTCGGCGACCCGGAGGTCGACCCCGAACCGCTCCCGGTCGGGGATCTCGGCGGTGGATCAGACCACAAGGGGTTCTATCAGCACCTGGGCATCCCGGCGATCGGTTTCGGCTTCGGCGGGGCCGGCGGAGTTTACCATTCGATGTACGACACGCCTCGTTGGATGCAGCAGTACGGAGACCCCGGCTACCTGTATCATGCGGCTGTCGCGCGAGTCGCCGCCGTCGTGGTTTCCCGTCTGGCGAACGCCGACATCCTGCCCTACGACTTCGTCGAGTTGGCGGAGGTGGTTCGCGAGCGTGCGGTGCATCTCGAGAGCGAGGTGGAGTCGGCGCTCGTGGCGGCCACCGCGACGGAGCATGCAGTAGGAGACGCGGCGCTGGAGGTTCAGTCGGAATCGCCGATCGCCGGAGAGGTGCGTGCGGCGCTTCAGGACCTGTGGTCCGCGATAGCTCGGACCGAAGAAGCGGCCGCCGCCTGCTCGCGCGCCAGTCAACGCTGGCTGGCGCAAGCGGGGCAGGGAGTTGAGATCGCAGGTCGAGTCAACGAGCACCTGCGAGCCGCGAGCCTGTCGCTCGCCAGCGATGCGGGACTCCCTGGAGACGGGTGGAGTCGGCAGTTGCTGTTCGCCTCCGATCCGGACAACGGCTACGCCACGCTGCCAATGCCGGCCGTGCGCCTGGCACTGCGCGCGGGAGATCTCGGGGCGGTGGCCGAGCGCATCGAAGAGTTGGCGACACATCTGGACGCGGCGGCAAGCCACCTGGTGGCGGCGAGAGCCGTGCTGGAAGAGCAGGGCGGTTCCTGAGACCCTGCTCGAGGCAAGAACGAGTATCTGAAGCGGGTGGCCTGGCGGCGGAACCGCCAGGCCTGCGCCCCGCACCCCGACCCTACTTCACCCGCCGCAGCTTCTCCCGCACCAACTCGGCCCTCTTCGGACTCACGATCCGGAGGGCGAAGTACCCGATCACGAGAACGAGTCCGATCTTGAGTGCCACGGCGAGCAGCGGCACCAGCAGTCCGAACAGCAGACTCAGAACCACCATTCCCATGAAGCCCAGGACCAGCAGCGTCACGATTGCTCGAATCATCTTGCTTCCTCCCTATTCTCTTCCGCGTCGGCCCACGCGTGCTTCCAGTCGGCGGGGGCCGGGCGGCGAATCAATCACGTTCTCCTGACTCTACGTCCTGCGATGGCGGGGGGTTTCAGGCCGCCCTTCTGGCAGGCGTGCGCCACAACGACAGGTCAGCCTCCTCCCTGCGCCAGGCCGGCAGACGAAATCGCGTGAAAACCCCTCGAAGTAAGGCGGTTATGCGTGGCACGGACCGTGCCTAATGCGGAACACGTACGACGCCTTGACCGCAGCCGTTCGTGTCGTATTATGGGGGGCGCTTCTAGCACTCGAAACAGGAGAGTGCTAACAGCGACGGTCTCGGAAACGATGCAGTTCAACCGATAGCGGAAGCACCAGGAGGAGCAGACATGGCAAGCGCAAAAATCAAGCCCATGGCCGATCGGGTGGTCATTGAGCCTCTCGAAGAGACGGAAGAGATGCGGGGTGGGCTCTACATTCCGGACACGGCCAAGGAGAAGCCGATGCAGGGTACGGTCGTCGCGGTGGGACCGGGCCGGCGCACCGATCAGGGTGAACTGATCGAGGTCGAGCTCAAGAAGGGCGACAGGATCCTGTACGGCAAGTACTCGGGCACAGAAGTCACGGTGGACGGCAACGAGTACCTCATCGTCCGCGAGTCGGACGTCCTGGCGGTTCTAGGCTAAATCGGCGACGGAAGAACAAACGAAGCGATCCAGAGGTCGATCGCTCCATTTCTAGAGGAGTTCAATCAAGATGGCCAAGGAACTTGAATTTGAGACTGAGGCGCGCGCCCGACTCAAGGTCGGCGTCGATAAGCTCGCCAGGGCCGTAAAGGTCACGCTGGGCCCGAAGGGCCGGAATGTCGTCATCGAGAAGAAATTCGGCAGCCCGACGATCACCAAGGACGGGGTCACCGTCGCGAAGGAAGTCGAGCTCGACGATCCGGTCGAGGATCTCGGCGCGAAGATGGTCAAGGAAGTCGCCACGAGGACTTCCGACAACGCGGGTGACGGCACCACTACGGCGACGATTCTCGCCCAGGCGATCTTCACGGAGGGACTGAAGAGCGTCACGGCCGGCGTGAACCCGATGGCTCTGAAGCGGGGCATCGAAGGCGCCGTCGAGAACGTGGTCGGTCAGCTGGCCGACATGGCGGTGGAGACGAAGGGCAAGAAGGAAATCGCCCAGGTCGCCACGATTTCGGCCAATAGCGATTCCGTGATCGGTGATCTGATCGCCGACGCCATGGAGAAGGTCGGCAAGGACGGAGTCATTACGGTCGAGGAGGCCAAGGGTCTCGAGACGACGCTCGAGACGGTGGACGGTATGCAGTTCGACCGTGGCTATCTCTCGCCCTACTTCGTCACCGATCCGGAGAAGATGGAGGCCGTGCTCGAGGATCCCCTCATCCTGATCCACGACAAGAAGATCTCTTCGATGAAGGACCTCCTCCCGGTGCTCGAGAAGGTGGCCCAGATGGGCAAGCCGCTCATGATCATCTCCGAGGACGTAGAGGGAGAAGCCCTCGCCACGCTGGTCGTCAACAAGCTGCGCGGGACCCTCAAGGTCGCAGCCGTCAAGGCGCCTGGTTTCGGCGATCGCAGGAAGCAGATGCTCCAGGACATCGCGATCCTCACCGGCGGACAGGTGATCAGCGAGGAGCTCGGTTTCAAGCTGGAGAATGCAGTCGTCAGCGATCTCGGCTCCGCGAAGCGCATCGTGATCGACAAGGACGACACGATCATCGTGGATGGAGCAGGGGACACGGACAAGATCAAGGGCCGGATCAGCGAGATCCGCGTCGCGATCGACAAGTCCACGTCGGACTATGACAAGGAAAAGCTGCAGGAGCGGCTCGCCAAGCTGGCCGGTGGCGTCGCCATCATCAACGTCGGCGCAGCGACCGAGACCGAGATGAAGGAGAAGAAGGCTCGGGTCGAGGACGCGCTGCATGCGACGCGGGCGGCCGTCGAAGAGGGCATCGTCCCGGGCGGTGGTGTCGCGCTGCTGTGGGCGCAGAAGGCGCTGGACAGCCTGAAGCGGAAGGACTCGGACGAGCAGATCGGCGTGCAGATCGTGCGGCGGTCGCTTGAGGAGCCGCTTCGGCAGATCGCGCAGAACGCGGGAGCCGAGGGCGCCATCGTCGTCGAGCGTGTCCGCGAGAAGAACTCGCTCAACTGGGGCTACAACGCCCAGACTGATGAGTACGAGGATCTGGTGAAGGCCGGTGTGATCGACCCGACCAAGGTCACGCGCACGGCACTCCAGAACGCCGCGTCCATCGCGGGACTGCTTCTCACGACGGAATGCGTCGTGGTGGACAAGCCGGAGAAGGAAGCCGGTATGCCGGCCATGCCGGGTGGTGATATGGGTGGCATGTACTAAACGCTCGATGCACGAGGGCGTAGGGCGGAGACGGCCCGATCGAATGATCGGGCCGTCTTTGCGTTGCACCGGCTCTCTGCCGCATTCCGCTCAGCCCGCCTCTTGCGCGTCCAACCTGCACAGCCTGAGATACCAGCCAAGCACGGTGCCGCCCACGATACCTCCGCCGATGACGATCTCCGGTGTGAGGTGGGCTCCCGCGAGCCATACCGGACCGACCTGCGACGCGGCCAGCCAGGTCGCAAACCCGACAATCAACCCGGCGGCGGCGCCCGTACGCCCATTCCATCCCACATGGAACAGGTTGGCCAGGGCGGAGGCGAACATGCCGAGGACGGCGGACACGGCGAGGTGAACGGCGGTGTACGCCGCGAGGCGGCCTCCCTGCGAGAGGCTGGCGAGAGCATCCAGCAGAGTCTCGCCTTGCTTCGCGTTCGCGCTATCCAGGCTGAAGGCGGCCTCCAGCAGGGATCGGCTCAGGAAGAGCGGTGTCGAGAAGGGCGCGAGGCGAACGAGATCGAGGATGAAGAAGAACGCGGCGACCGCCATCCCGGCCAGGAGGCCGGCCTGCACACCCCATCGTCCTCGCGTACGGAGTTTCACTCGGTTGCCTCGGGTCGAAGGCTGCTCCCGTCGCGGGGCGGCAGGATGGCCACAACGTGGGCCAGGCCCCGGTGCGCGTCAAACCGGTAGGCTGCAAACCCTACCGACGTTGCCCGGGGGCACTCTGCGCCGTATCTAGACAAACTGTTCGAACGATGAATCGGTCATTCGCCAGAAAGAGAGCCATGAACAAGACGTGCTCGACATGCGTCGCCTGTGCCCGGACCTCGGACGACGTGCCGATCGTGCGCATCGAGTACCAGGGTGCGGTGATCGGAATCTGCCCGCAGCACCTGCCTATACTCATCCACGACCCGACGAGTCTGGCGGGGCGACTGGCCGGTGCGGAGTCGATGCGGGCGGCCGACCACCATGATTGATCACCGGTGAGTCAGGGATCGCCAAGGGCCGGGCATCGGTACCTGCCACGCTGGTTGCTCGTCGGGGTAGGGGTCGTGTCCGTCGGCTTGGGAACGCTGGGCATCTTCGTGCCGCTGTTGCCCACGACCCCTTTTCTGTTACTGGCCGCAGCCTGTTTCGTCCGGAGTTCGGACCGACTGCACCATTGGCTTATGAATCACCGAGTGTATGGCCCGGTCATTCGCGGCTACCGCGAGCACCGGGCGCTGCCGGCGAGCAGCAAGGTTACGATCCTCGTGTTCACCTGGACGGCGATCCTGTCCAGCGTCCTTATACTGACCCACCCCATGCGCTTCGTCCTTCTCGCGCCGGCTATTGGAGCGACGTGGATGATGATCCGAATGCCGACGTTGGACCCGGCGCTCCTGAGGTCGGACGGCGTCGCGGAAGCAGACGGCGACGCTCCCTGAGGCGTCTCAATCGTCCCCGCCGGCCAGAACCCGAAGTCCCAGGCGTCGGACCATTGGCATGGCCTCGCGCCTGTCGCAGATTGACGGGCGTTCAACCCACCCTTGAACACGCCGAGGGGGCGAATGGGGAAGCGAAGGCCCCGCTCCGGTCCCAGCATCTATGATGCGCGAGTCGCCGCCGGGCTGTCCGCGGCTCTGTGGCGGGCACGTCGCGCGCCCGGGCATCGAGGAGAAGTCCCGATGCCGATCGACGTCGCGTCAGACCGGCTCGTGGTTCTGTCGGACATGCACAGGGGAAAGCGGGACAGGGCAGACGACTTTCGCCGCTGTGAGTCGGCCTACACCCGCGCTCTCGCTTACTACGACCGCGAGCGCTACACGCTGGCGCTGCTCGGTGACGTCGAGGAGTTGTGGAAGAGCCGGGTCGATTCGGTCATCGCGGCCTATGAGGACGTGTACGCTGCCGAATCTTCCTTCCACGCCGACGGTCGCCTGATCCGCTTCTGGGGAAACCACGACGAGGAATGGGCTTCTCCATCTGCCGTGCGACATGAACTCGGCCCCGCGCATCCTGGAAGACCACTCGAAGTTCGGGAGTCACTGCTGCTCGACGTGCGGTTGGGAGACCGCAGCCTGGGCGGCCTGTTCCTCGTCCATGGACACCAGGGAACTGGAATGAGCGATGGTCTCGCGTTCCTGGCCCGGTTCACGGTGCGGTTCGTGTGGAAGCCCATCCAGCATCTGACGGCCGTGTCTCGAAATACGCCCTCCAAGAATCGGAAGGTCCGGGAGAGACATCACCGGGCCATGCGACGCTGGGCGGAGGGACATGAGAATCTCCTGCTGATCGCCGGGCACACGCATCGCCCGGTGTTCGCGTCGGTTGCGATCGTAGACGAGTTGGAGCGGAGACTCGGCCTCGACATGGAGGAGATCCGGAATCGAGCGGAGGACCAGGTGTTCTGGGACGAGATCGTATCGGACTGCACAGATCGGGGCTGGCTCGGTGACGAGGCGCCGTGCGGGCCACCGCGCGAGGATGAATCGCCGGCCCCAAACCTGTTCAATTCGGGATGTTGCTGCTTCCAGGATGGGCGGATCACCGGGATCGAACTGGCCGACGGGCAGATTCGACTCGTCCTGTGGGGGGGCGAGATGTCGGAGGGACGGCGCGTGCTTGCCCGGGCGGACCTGGAAGCCGTCTATGATCGAATGTCACTGGCCGCAGGTGCGGCCGGAAACGCACCCCGTTAGCGGAGGTCAACGTGAACCGATCCTTGTTGCTCACTCTCTCGTGCGTCGTTGCGCTCGCGTGTCAGGCTGAGGTGCCGCAGGACACGCCGGGCGCTGATGGTTATCTCGACTACTCGAGCCGCGACGATGTGTTGAGTGGAGGGGCGCGGTTGATTCCGATCGAGACGCCGGTGGGCACCTTCAACGTGTGGACGAAGCGAATCGGGAATCACCCGACGATGAAGGTGCTTCTCCTGCACGGAGGCCCGGGAGCCACCCACGAGTACCTCGAGGCCTTCGACAGCTACTTCCCGAACGCCGGGATCGAGTACTACTACTACGACCAGCTGGGCTCCAACTTCTCGGACCAGCCCGATGATCCGTCCCTGTGGGAGGTCGGCCGCTTCGTGGAGGAGGTGGAACAGGTTCGTCAGGCGCTCGGCCTCGGGCCGGACAATTTCTATCTGTACGGACAGTCCTGGGGCGGAATACTGGCCATCGAGTATGCGCTGAAGTACCAGGATCACCTGAAGGGCCTGATCATCTCGAACATGATGTCCAGCGGGCCGGCCTACAACGCGTACGCCAACGACGTGCTCAAGCCGGCCATGGACCCGGAGGCGCTGGCCGAGCTCGAGGCGTTCGAGGCGGCTGAGGACTTCGGAAACCCCAGGTACGTTGAGCTCCTGATGGAGCAGCACTACGTGCATCACGTCCTCCGCATGCCGCTCGAAGACTGGCCGGAGCCCGTGAATCGCTCGTTCTCCAAGATCAATCCGGACATCTACGTGATGATGCAGGGCCCCAGTGAGCTCGGACTGCGTGGAACGCTGGAGGAATGGGATCGCTCAGCCGATCTGTCGGAGATCCAGACCCCCACGCTGGTGATCGGGGCCCAATACGACACGATGGATCCGGCGCACATGGAGTGGATGGCCGGGCAGTTTCCCAACGGCAGCTACCTCTACTGTGAGAACGGCAGTCACCTGGCTCCCTACGACGATCAGGAGACCTATTTTCAGGGGCTGATCGAGTTCGTGAAGAAGGTGGACGACCAGTCACTTTGAACCCGCTCTGCCGGCCGACCTCGGCCCGGCCTGGAGTCAAGCGATGAGAATCACGGTCTTGGGAGCCGGTATGGTGGGGCACGCAATGGTCCTGGATCTGGCCCGCGACGGAGAGCACGAGGTCGAGGCCGTCGATCGAGACGGCTCGGCGCTGAAACGACTGGCTGGAACCGATGGCGTCCGTACCCGCGTGGCCGACCTCGGCCGGCCGGAGACCGTTCGGGATGTGGTGGCGGAAGCGGACCTGGTGATCAACGCCGTGCCGGGCTTCATGGGATTCGAGACGCTTCGGGCGGTGATCGAGGCGGAGCGGGACGTCGTGGATATCGCCTTTTTTCCTGAGGACCCATTCCTTCTGGACGACCTGGCGCGCGAGCGGCAGGTAACCGCCGTCGTCGACTGTGGAGTGGCGCCCGGCCTCTGCAACGTGACGCTCGGCTACCTCGACACCCGTCTGGACAGAATCGACAGCTACCGCTGCTACGTCGGCGGACTGCCGAAACAGCGCACCTGGCCGTTCGAGTACAAGGCCTGCTTCTCGCCGGCGGATGTGCTCGAAGAGTACACCCGGCCAGCGCGCCTGGTGGAGAACGGGCTGGAGGTCGTTCGACCGGCCCTCTCCGGTCGGGAGCTCATCGATTTTCGCGGCATCGGCACGCTGGAGGCCTTCAATACGGACGGCCTCCGCTCACTGGTCCGAACGATGGACATCCCGGACATGAAGGAGATGACGCTCCGATACCCGGGACATGCCGAACTCATGCAGGTGTTCAGGGACACGGGCTTCCTGGACGAGGAGCCGCTCGACGTGGGTGGGCAGACCGTCGTTCCCAGGGACCTTACGTCCGCGATCATCTTCGAGCACTGGAAGCTGGGGGAGGGAGAAGAGGACCTCACGGTGATGCAAGTGATCGTGCAGGGGCTGCTCGACGGAAAAGCGGTTACCCATACGTACGACTTGCTGGATTCCTACGACCCTGCGACCGGCACCACGTCGATGGCCCGCACGACGGGGTACACGTGCACGGTGGTCGCTCGGCAGGTAGCGAAGGGCCTGTTCCGCAGGCCGGGAATCAACCCGCCGGAATTCGTGGGCCGCACGGAGGGTTGTCACGCCGACTTGCTCGAAGGGCTCGCCAAAAGGAACATTCAGTGGGAGTGTACGATAACCGAGTCTTGAGTAGCGGCCCGAAAGAGACTTCGATCCATGGATGTCCGAAGCCTGCGCCAGACCAGCGATGACAGCTTCGCCGGCGCCATACGCATGGCCCTTGGCGCGCTGTTCCTGATGACGGGCGTGATGAAGTTGGCCGTCCCCATGCTGGGAGAGGCCTTCTCCGGACAGCTCGTCGCTTCCGGGATCCCGCTGATCTGGCTGGTGAAGTGGGTCGTGCCCATCGTGGAGATCGCGTCGGGCCTGGCGCTACTGGTAGGGGCTTTCACGCGGATCGTAGCGCTCGTGATCGTCGCCATCATGTCCGTCGCCGCATATGTGCACGTGGTGGTGGACGACCCCTTCATGTTTCCGCTTCAGCCAAACGAACCCGTGGTACCGCTCGCGGTCATGGCCATGGCGGCCTTCCTGGTCTGGCGGGGGGGTGGAAGCGGCAGCGCGGACCTCAGGGACTGCCCGCGGAGTGGCTGACTCCTGGCGGAGCCCGTGTTAGGTTCCGCTCTCGCCGCAGACTCACAATCAGATTCCACGGAGCCGGTTCCCGATGGCAGACAACCCGACTCGCCCCGCTGCGCCACAGGTGCAGATCAACGCGAACGACGAGGTCGCGCGAGGCCGGTACAGCAACAACATGCTGGTCACGCACACCAGGGAGGAGTTCATCCTGGACTTCCTTCTCAGTGCTCCCAACGGAACCCAGCTGGTCTCCCGTGTGATGGTGAGTCCGGGGCACATGAAGCGCATCCTCTCGGCCCTCGTCGACAACATGCAGAAGTACGAAGCCAACTACGGTGAGGTGATCGCGCCCGAGGGCGGTCACCCCCAGTTCCACTGACCCGTGCGCTTTCGGGTCTATATCGCGATGAGCCTCGACGGCTACATCGCGACCCCGGACGGAGCGGTCGACTGGCTGGAGCCGTTCTTCGACGCGGACTACGGCTACGAGTCGTTTATCCGGGAGATCTCCTGCGCCGTCATGGGCAGGATTACGTATGAGCAGGTGTTGGACTTCGGTGAGTGGCCGTATCCCGATCACGATGTCTACGTTCTCAGCCACGCCCCGATCGACGGCATGCCCGAGCGCGCCTTCCCCTGGAGCGGGACGCCCCGGGAGCTGGCCGCGCACCTCGCGGACCGCGATCTCGAGGGAGACTGCTGGCTGATCGGCGGCGGACAGGCCATTCGCGAGTTCGAGCGCCTCGGAGCGGTCGACGAGTACGAGGTGTTCGTGATGCCGGTCTGGCTCGGGGCAGGCGTTCCCCTCTTTCCCGCACCATTTCCGGCGGGAGAGCTGGAACTCCGGGACGTCACGGCATGGGAAAACGGTGTCGTCCGCCTGCTGTATGGACGGTTCGGCGAGGACCCGATGACGAGTCTCGAGGAAGAGTGAACATGGTTCCGCATGGCGCAGCTCTGCTGGTAATCGACGTGCAGAAGGGCTTTGACGCTCCAGGCTGGGGAGCTCGCAATAACCCCGAGGCGGAGAGCGTCATCGCCAGCCTCCTCGAGGCCTGGAGGGCGGCTGGCTGGCCCGTGGTCCACGCCCAGCATGTCTCGGTCGAGCCGGGGTCGGCGCTGGGACCGGGACAGCCCGGAGTCGAAATCAAGCCGCAGGCGGAGCCCAGGGAAGGGGAGCCACTGTTTCAGAAGAGCGTCAACAGTGCCTTCATCGGCACCGGGCTGGAAGACCACCTGCGGTCGGAGGGGGTCGAGTCCCTGGTCATGGTGGGCCTGACCACCAATCACTGTGTCTCGACGACCGCCCGTATGGCCGGGAACCTGGGGTTCGAGACCTTCGTTGTCGCAGACGCCACGGCCACGTTCGATCGCGCTGGACCCGACGGAGTCTCCCACCCCGCAGAACTCGTTCACGCGGTCTCGCTGGCCAACCTGCACGGGGAGTTCGCTGTGGTCGTGCAGTCCAGCGAAGTGCTGTCCGCGTTGGAGCCATGGCGGACTGAGAATACTTAAGAAAATGGATAATATTGTATGCCATAACATCAATCCACTATTCAATTTGGAGCTGTTATACTCCCCACGCTGAGCCGCGCGGTGCAGGCCGAGAAGGCGCAGGCGCGTGCGCGGCGGAGGTATGCGCGGCAGGCGGAATCACCCATTGCATCGAGAGAACCATGAAAGAGAAGAGCATCGAACTGCTGAACGGAGTGGTGGCGGACGAGCTTTCGGCCATTCACCAGTACATGTACTTCCATTTCCATTGCGACGACCAGGGATACGATCTCCTTGCGGGTCTGTTCAAGAAGACATCGATCGACGAAATGTTGCACGTCGAAGTAGCGGCGGAGCGTATCCTCTTCCTGGGCGGCGATGTCGAGATGAGGCCGTCGCACGAGGTGAAGAAGATCACTGACGTGCGAGAGATGTTGGTACAGGCCCGCAAGATGGAGGAGGAGAGCGTCGCGGAGTACAACGAGTGGGCCAACATCGCCTCGCACAACAACGATGCTGGGACTCGGAAGGTCTTCGAGGAACTGGTCGCCGACGAAGAGCGGCACTTCGACCAGTATGACCAGGAGATCGACAATCTCGACCGCTTCGGAGAGAAATACCTGGTCCTGCAATCGATCGAACGCAGCAAGGCCGTGTCCGGCCAAGGAGCATAGATCATGGATCTGGGAGCGTTTTCCGTCAGTCTGACCGTGAAGGATCTCGCGGCTTCCAGGGCCTTCTACGAAAAACTCGGCTTCGAGGTGACAGGCGGGGCCGAGGAACACAATTACCTGATCCTGGTGAACCAGGGCACGGTAATCGGCCTGTTCCAGGGAATGTTCGACAGGAACATACTTACCTTCAACCCCGGCCTCGCGGGGCCGGACATGGAGCAGCTCGGCGAGTTCACCGACGTGAGAGAGATCCAAAGATCGCTGAAGAGCGAGGGCATCGAGCTCACGGAAGAGGCCGACGAGAGTACGAGCGGCCCGGCGCACATCGCATTCCTCGATCCGGACGGCAATCCGATCCTGATCGACCAGTTCTTCTAGGGCGGACTGAGGAGATAGAGTGGACCAGGCAACCTCTTTTCGAATAGCCGCGGTGCAGGCGAGCTCGGTATTCCTCGATCTCGAAGCGTCTCTCGAGAAAGCATGTGGCCTGATTCGGGAGGCAGCCGACGGAGGGGCTCGGCTCGTCGTGTTTCCGGAGGCCTTCCTGCCAGGCTATCCGATCTGGGTCTGGTTCATGCCGGGCGGACACACGCACCCCCTCCGCGAACTGTACACCGAACTCCACGCGAACTCGGTTTCGATTCCAGGTCCTGCGACCGAGGTGCTCGGAGCCGTCGCCGCGGAGTGCGATATCACGGTGGCTGTAGGGGTAAATGAGCGTAACTCGGAGTCAAGCGATTCCACGCTGTTTAACACGCTCCTGTATATCGGATCGGACGGTTCGGTCCTGGGTCAGCACCGCAAGCTGGTGCCGACGACCGCCGAGAAGCTGGTGTGGGGGCGGGGCGATGGCAGCGACCTCGCGGTGTACGAGCTTCCGTTCGCACGCCTGGGAGGACTCATCTGCTGGGAGAACTACATGCCGCTGGCTCGATACGCTCTCAGCGCGTGGGGCGCCCAGCTCCACGCCGCTCCCACCTGGGACCGGGGCGAGCCGTGGCTGTCCACCATGCGGCACGTGGCGAAGGAGGGCCGGGTATTCGTGCTCGGCAGCTGCCAGGCGTTTCACCTGGACGACATACCCGACCGCTATGCCTTCAAGGAGAAGTACCTCGGAGCCATGGAAGGATGGCTGAATCCGGGGGGGACCGTCATCGTCGATCCGGACGGAAAGGTCGTAGCCGGTCCCGCGGACCAGGAAGAGACGATCCTCTACGCCGACGTCAGGCCGGACCAACTGGTGGGGCCGCGCTGGCAGATCGACGTGGCCGGCAACTACGCACGCCCCGATGTGTTCGAACTCCGAGTGCACCGCCGTCCGACCCCCGCTCTGACGATCGTCGAGCCGGAGGACGAAGTCTATCCCCAGGATGATCTTGCCGGCAGACCAGAGTGACATCCGGCGCGCCTGGCGGAACTCGGCCGGGTTCTTCGTTTAGGTTCAGGTCATGCGAGTGTACGAACTGAGCCGCGTTCTCTCCGTCACGATGTTGGTCCTGGCGGCGTTTCTGCCGGCCGTGGCCCGGCCGCTGCTTGCACAGGGGGCGGCTTCCGGACAGCCGGAAGGCGTCGAGACGGCTGCCATGGACTCGCTGACCGGGTCCCTGGTCGGTCCGCCGCCGCCTCCCCTGTTTCACGCCGCTCGCATGGCGCGCATGCTCGCTGAAGCGGAGGGCATGAGCGCCCTTACCAGCCTGATCGTGGCCCGGCGGGACAGCGTGCTGGTGGAGAACTACTATCGGGGCCTCCGCCCGTCTCAGACGATCAACGTCAAGTCGGTCTCGAAGACGCTGCTGTCGCCGATGGTGGGGATCGCACTGAGGGACGGCCTCCTGGACGGCGTGGACCAGCCGCTCTCCGAGCTTCTCCCGGACTACTACGAGATCCTGGCTCAGAGGGGCTCGCTCGACCCGCGCAAGGAAGATATCGAGCTCAGGCACGTCCTGAGCATGCGAACCGGCATCGAGACGGCATCCTTCGGGAACTACGGTGCGTGGGCCGCGTCACCGGACTGGGCGTACGACCAGTTGCGACGCCCCATGATCTGCGATCCCGGCGACTGCCACGAGTACTCCACGGGAAACACGCACCTCCTGTCCGTGATCCTGACCCGGCGCTCGGGGAAGAGCCTCCGCCGATACATGCTCGATGAACTGTTCCGGCCCATGGGGATCGGCCTCGGTGAATGGGATCGAGATCCGCAGGGCCGATACCTCGGTGGTAACAACATGTCCCTGCGACCGCGCGACATGCTGAAGTTCGGTCAGCTGTACGCCAACGGGGGGCGTTTCGAGGGGCAGCAGCTGGTGCCGGAGGACTGGATCACGGCGTCCTGGCGACCGACCGGGTCTTCGCCCTGGAACGGTCACGGATACGGGTATCTGTGGTGGATGCGTCGCTGGGGTGGCGAGCGGGCGTACTTCGCCTGGGGGTACGGCGGCCAGTTCATCGTGGTCGTGCCTCGTCTCGACCTGGTGATCGTAGCGACATCCTCACTGCGGGCGCGCGAGCGCGGACACACTCGGCGCATGTGGCGCTTCTTCGACCGGTACGCGGTTCCGACGTTCAAGGTCGGTTGGGGGGCGGAGTCCAGGGACGAAGGCCTGCGATGACGTACTTCCGATTCGCCTGCTGGGTGCCCGCGGTGGCATGGCTCTACGCGCGCAGTGTCGTCGATCGCTACGACGGCTGGGGCGCCTGGGCGGCGGCCCCGTTGCTCCTCCTTCCGGTGGCTCTGAGTGCCCTGTTCGTAGGGGTCGGATTGCTGATCATCGGCCGTTCGGGAACCGGCCGCCCGGCCGTCTGGGACTGGATCGCGATCGGGGTGTCCTCCCTGCCCCTGTTGTGGATCGCTCTGCGACTGGTCACGTCGTAGCTTCACTCGTCGTGCCGACACTATGTCCACTTTCTGACCGGGAGGCCGGTGTTGAAGTGGTTGGCCTGGGCCGCTGTCGCGGCGGTCGTCCTGGTGGTGCTGGACCGCCTGCTCCTCGGGCTCGAAGCGAAGGGCCGGATCTTCTATCGCCGGACTCGCGGAGTTCGCGGTGGCGCCATGTACCACGCGCAGGAGCTCGATTCGATCTTCAACCCGGGCATGCAGCACGTACAGGAAGCGCACGTGAGGCAGGAGCAAGAAGAGGACGAGTCGGGCGATCCCCCGGTTCTCGAACGAGAGGAGCGGGAGTGACCGGCAGGGCCCGGCCCCTGATCTACTTTTCCGCCTCGATCAGTGGCGGCCGGGACGATGCCCCCAGGTACGAGGCTCTGATCTCGGCCCTTGCCCAGCATGGTTCGGTCCTCACCGAGCACATTGGCAGTCCTGACCTCTCGGATGGTGGAGAGGCTGGCCTTGGCGATGCAGGGATCTACGCCCGTGATCTCGAGTGGCTGCGGGAGGCGGACGTCGTGATCGCGGAGGTAACCACCCCGTCACTCGGCGTGGGATACGAAGTCGCGCGCGCGGCCGTCATGGGAAAGCCGGTGGTCGGCCTGTTCCGGCCAGAATCAGGGCGTCGCCTGTCGGCCATGATCCGCGGCAACCCGGCCGTACACGTCCTCGAGTACGGCTTGGCCGATGACCTTGAGAAGGTGGCCCGGCGAGCCATGGCGACGGCCGGGCTGGAGGGCGTGAAGTGAGGCGCGGTCTCGTCTGGACCGGCGTCATCCTGGCTGCTGCAGCTCTGGATCTCGGGGCCCGGTTCGCGCTCGGCCAACGCAGGCGCCGGACACCGAGCCCGAATTGCTTCAAGCGACTCGCTGGAGGAAACCGCACGTGAAACCTGACAGCATCCCTTGGACTCCGAGCGCCGTTCTTCTTCTCTCCGCTCTGCTGATCACCGCTTCGCCGGCGGACGCGCAGGAGGAGGCAGCCCCGGACCTTCGTGCAATCGTCGCGATGGAAGAGAGCGACCTGGCGGGAGTCGTCGGCCGCTACTCGGCGGACCGCGAGGTCCTTCTGCGCCGCTGGGACGTGGCATACTCGCCGGATCGGCGACAGCGACTGCGCACGTTCTACGAAGGGTGGTTGCAGCAGCTCGACGAGATCGAAATGGGAGGGCTCGGTCTGGAGGGGCGCATCGACCACGTCCTCCTCCGGTCGGAACTGCGCTACGAACTCGAATTGCTGGAGCGCGAAGGCCAACGCGCGAAGGAGCTGCAGAGCCTCGTGCCATTCATCCCCACGATCGCGTCCTTGCAGGAGGCTCGTCGAGATCTGGCACCCGTCGATCCGCGAGAGGCCGCCGTCGCTCTCCAGGCGCTCGCGGACGAGGTCGAAGGCCTGCAGACCGGCTTCGAAACTTTGCTCGATGCCACGGCGGGGGAGGCGACTGTTCCCTCGCCGATCGTCGCGCTCCGTGCGGCGCGGGCCATCAACTCACTCCGCCGCGATCTCGAGCACTGGTACGGCCACTACGCCGGCTACGATCCACTGTTCACATGGTGGGTGGAGTCCCCCTACTCGGCGGTCGACTCGCTGTTGGCCGGCTACGTCGACTTCGTGCGGGAGCGTCTCGTGGGCGTCGAGGCCGGAGGCGACGAGCCGATCGTGGGTGATCCGATAGGAGCGGACGGCATGCGGTCGGATCTCGAGCACGAGATGATCGCCTACACGCCCGAGGAGCTGATCGCGATCGGCGAGAGGGAATTCGCCTGGTGCGAGGCCGAGATGGTGCGTGCGTCTCGCGACATGGGCTTTGGGGACGATTGGCACGCCGCCCTGGAGCACGTCAAGACGCTTCACGTGGACCCCGGGGAGCAGCCGGACCTGGTGCGCGATCTCGCGTGGGAGGCCGTGGCCTTTCTCGAGGCGCGCGACCTCCTGACCATCCCGCCGCTCGCCGAGGAGGTGTGGCGCCTCGAGATGATGTCACCGGAGATGCAGAAGATCGCCCCGTTCTTCCTCGGCGGAGAAGTGATCCAGGTCTCGTTTCCGACCGACGGTATGGCGCACGAGGACAAGTTGATGAGCATGCGGGCGAACAACGTCCACTTCTCCCGCGCCACCGTTCACCACGAGCTCATTCCGGGGCACCACCTGCAAGGCTTCATGACGCGGCGGTACAACCCGCACCGCAGGGTGTTCGGCACGCCCTTCTGGGGAGAGGGCTGGGCCCTGTACTGGGAGATGCGGCTGTGGGACCTGGGATTCCCCGCCACGGCGGAAGATCGCATGGGAATGCTGTTCTGGAGGAAGCACCGTGCTGCCCGGATCATCTTCTCCCTCAAATTCCACCTCGGGGAGATGACGCCGGACCAGGCGATCGACTTCCTGGTTGACGGGGTGGGTCACGAACGGGCCAGCGCGACGGCCGAGGTGAGGAGATCGTTCAACGGGTCGTACTCTCCGCTGTACCAGGCCGCGTACATGATCGGTGGCATGCAGATACTAGCTCTTCATTCTGAGTTGGTCGAAACGGGCCGGATGACGGAGCGAGAATTCCACGACGCGATCCTCCAGGGTGGGACGATGCCCATCGAGATGGTCCGAGCCCGGCTTACGGGCGAGGCCCCGACCCGGGACTTCGTGGCTTCCTGGGAATTCGATGAGTCCAACTGAAGCCGGGGTCGCAGCGGATTCGCCGGTCGCTAGATTGTGCGGATCATGAACGATCTATTGCCCGAACCCCGTCGCTACTCGGAGGAGGAAATCGCCCTCATCCTGCGGCGGGCTACCGAGATGCAGCGTGCCGAGCCCACCGCGCCGGATCCGGCCGGGTTGACCATGGCCGACCTGGAGGAGATCGCCGCCGAAGCCGGCATCGATCCCGGAATGCTGCGCCAGGCGGCGAGCGAGCTGAACGCCCAATTGCCTGCTACCCTGGGAAGCCGGCTTGCCGGCGCGCCGACGGCCGTCGCGATCGAACGCGTGGTCGAGGGAGAGATGCCCGTCGAGCGTCTCGAGGAGCTCGTGCCCACCATCGTGGCCGCCACTCCCGGACGCGGCACCGCGAGCGCTGTCGGCCGGTCGCTGACGTGGAGTTCGCAGGAAGGATCCAACCTCACCGAGCAGCAGGTGCTGGTCTCGTCTCAGAACGGTCAGACCCTGATCCGGGTCGAGCAGAGCTACTCCGGGCTCGCCGCGGGTTGGTTCGGCGGCATCATGGGTGGAGTCGGCGGTGGCGTCGGCTTCGGTCTTGGCGGAGCTCTCTCGGCGACCCTCGGTCTAGGTGCTGGCCTCGTGGCATTCCCGCTAGCGGCCATCGCGGGCTCCTTCTTCATGGCGCGCTCCATCTATTCCTCGCAAGTGCGGAGTCGGCAGGATACAGCCCGGGCGCTGATCGACAGACTGGCGAGGCAGGTCGAGGCCGCGATCGCCTCCACCCGTCCGGCTATCGATGCGGCCGTGCCGGGAGCGCCAGCGCCTGGAGCGGCTGACGAAGCCCCGCAGAACGACTGACAGACGTGTACGCGAAAGGAGAAGAGCCGTGTACCGAATCAGGGTGACAGGGTTGGCCTGTGCTCTTTCCATGCTTCTGACGGCCCCGGCGCTGGCCCAGACGGACGAGAGCGCAGAGGACCTTCGTTCCGTAGAGCAGGTGGTTCGGGACGTGTACGACCTGGTTTCCTGGACGGACGGGAACACGCCTGACTGGGAGGTCGTACGCGACGTGTTCGTCCCGGAGGCGATCGTGGTGCTTCGGTATCCACCGGATCTCAAGGTCATGAGCGTCGACGGCTTCCTGCTGGACTGGCTCCGTTTCGAGAATCAACTGGCGGCCGCCAGTGTGAACGGGTTTCAGGAAACGGTTACCTCGGCCGAGACGACCGAGTTCGGAGACGTCGCCCACGTGAGTGTGGTGTACGAGTCCAGCATCCCCGGTACCGCACGGCCGGCGCGACCGGGCGTGGATCTGTGGTCGCTGATACGCGTCGATGGCCGGTGGAAGGTCGTGTCCGTGGTCAACGAGCTTCCGCGCGACGACCTCCCGGTGCCGAGCTTCGGCGACTGATGCGGGCCTGCGCCATTGTCTGGGACTATGAC
This sequence comes from Gemmatimonadota bacterium, assembly GCA_049668445.1. Taxonomy (GTDB): domain Bacteria; phylum Gemmatimonadota; class Gemmatimonadetes; order Palauibacterales; family Palauibacteraceae; genus Benthicola. The sequence continues at coordinate 51,535 of JBATJK010000099.1, read as the reverse complement.
GGAACGCTGGTAGACTCCCGCCATCGGAACCTGAGCGTCAACCGATCCATCATCGAGGGTCTCACCGGGCGGTCCTGGGACGATTTCGAGACTCTCCATTCGGTCGAGAACTACGATGCCGCCGTGGCCCGGTGCACGAACTGGAGGGACTTCTATCAGCGGGAGTTCGGACTCCGGGAAGACATGCTCGAGTCCGCGGGTCGCATGTGGACCCGGTGCCAACTGACGGACGAAACGCCCGTCCAGCCGTTTGCTGGCGTGCCGGAGACTCTGCAGGCGCTCGCACACCTGCCGCACGGGATCGTGTCGCAGAATTCCCGCCAGATCATCGAGGCGACGCTGGACCCGCTGGGCCTGGGAGACCGATTCGATCACGTGATCGGCTACGAGCAGGTCGCGCCGGGGAGGCAGAAACCGGCCCCGGACGGGTTGTTGGATTGCCTCGAACGCATGACATCCATGGGGCCCGGCGCGGCGTTCTACGTGGGTGATCACCCTACCGATGCCATGTGCGTTGCGCAGGCGCGGAAGGAGGTGGTCGCTCGTGGTCTGGAGCTGAGCGTGTGGAGCATCGCCGTTCTGTACGGAGGTGAGTCCGTCGACGGCTGGCCCGAAGCTCCAGATTTCCTTGCCCGGACGCCGGAGGAGATCGTCGGCATCGTGGGCCGGGAGAGCCATTGCCAACAACCGGGGCGCGGCGTTGAGTCGGCGGCCCACAACCTCGAGGAGATGTCGTGAAACGAGTACTCGCTCTGCTCATCGTCACTTCCCTCGTGGCGCCGGGCTCGATCCAGGCACAGGTGGGTGGTGGCCGCATGGAAGACGTCGAGACGCTCGACGGCATACTGGATGCCTACTACGAGGTGGTGTCCCGACCGGCGGGAACGGCGCCGGACCGCGAGCGGGACGAGTGGATCCACCACCCCGACGCATTGGTGGCGATCACTGGGTTGGGAGCGGACGGGGATCCGGTAATCCAGACGATGACCCTGGCGGAGTACCACGACCGATTCGGCGCGGCCGACGCGCCGGCGTTCTTCGAGTGGGAGGTCCACCGGACGGTTCAACGGTTCGGCAACGTGGCCCACGTTTGGAGCACCTACGCGTCGAGCGGGGAACCGGACGGCGAGGTCTTCGGCCGCGGGATCAACAGCATTCAGCTGTACAACGACGGAAGTCGCTGGTGGATCACGAGCTGGATCTTTGACCAGGAGCGGGCCGGGAACGAGATCCCGGCCGAGTTCCTGCCGGCTGAGGCACCGGGCCGGTGACTCCCGCCGGCGAGGGTTCCTTCTGGGAGAGCGGTGAGGCCGTGGAGCGATTCACGGACAGGGATCCGGACACTCGCCTGCAGGAACTGCTGAACGATTTCTCGGATCCCGGACAGGTCGTGGTGCTCGACGTCGGGTGCGCCGCCGGCCGTAACACCGTGATGCTGGCCGAGCGAGGATTCGACGTGTTCGCCATCGACAGTTCCGAGGCGATGGTGGCTCGAACTCGCGAGCGGGTGGCAGGCGTCCTCGGTCCGGCAGAATCCGATCGCCGAATCCGGCTCGGGCACATGGAGAATCTAGGCGACTTCGCTGATGCTTCGGTCCACGTGCTCGTGGCCCTGGGGGTGCTGCATCAGGCGGCGACGGAGAGTCAGTGGACCGGGGCCATACGCGAGATGAGCCGGTGTGTCGCTCCGGACGGTCGTCTGCTGGTCGCAGTCTGGAGCCCGCGCTCACGGCCGCACGGAGAGTCGATCCGTCTCCTCGCCGGCGAGAAGCACGTCTACGAGGGCTTTCACTCCGGGACCCATTACCTGGTCGAGGCCCCGCTTCTCGATTCGACGCTTGCCTCGGCCGGTTTCGTCCCGGTCGTGCCGACTCGGGAGGTCGTTGTCGAGACGGAGGAGGGGTGGAGGGTCACGATCAATGCCCTGTACCGGAGAACCCAATCCTGACGGGAGGTCCCGCGCTCCTATGAAGCCAATCACCCTGCCTGGGGTCACAGTGCTTGCCGCGACATTGCTGGTCCCCTCTCCTGCTGGCGCCCAGGAGCCGGCGGCTTACGCCCTGACCTCTCCGGACGGCCGTATCGAGCTCAGCGTTCGAGCCGGGGATGAACTGACGTATCGGGTTTCGATGGACGGGGAGGAGTTGGTGTCCGCCTCGGCGATCGCACTGCATCTGGCAGATGGCACTTCGGTGGGGCCCGGAGTGACCGTCTCGTCATCGAGGCGAGCGGATACGGATGATTGGCTCGAGCCGGTCGTGCCCGAGAAGCAGTCACGCGTACGCGATCGCTACTCGGCGCTGCACCTCGACTTCAAGGGAGGCTGGGGACTGGACGCGCGCGCCTACGATGACGGAGTGGCGTTCCGGTTTCGGGCTGATGAGACTGGCCCGATCGTCATCGCGTCGGAGGACTTCGCCGTGCACCTCGTGCGGGACCCTGATCTGTGGTTTCCGGCCGAGGAGAGCTTCCTCACACACTCCGAGCGGCTGTACGAGCGCCTGCGGGCAAGCCAGGTGGAGCCGGGCACGATGGCCCACCTTCCCGTCCTCGCTTCGTGGCCGGGCGGGCCGAAGCTGGCGATCACCGAGTCGGACCTCCAGGCCTATCCGGGGTTGTACCTGGCTGGCACCGGAACGTCGATGCTGGCCGGCGTCTCGCCCGCCTACCCGGCCGAAGTGGAGCAGGTGAATGATCGTACGGTGCGCGTCGTGAGCCGCGAGCCCTACATCGCCCGGACCTCTGGCCCTCGAACGTTCCCGTGGCGTGTATTCGTGGTGGCTGACGAGGACGCGGACCTGGTTCGCACGAACATGGTGTGGCGCCTCGCGGCCCCGCTTCGCATCGAGGACCCGTCGTGGATCCGTCCTGGGCAGGTGGCGTGGGACTGGTGGAACGCGCTCAACCTCACGGGTGTGGACTTCGAGGCGGGCGTCAACACGGATACCTATCAGTACTTCGTGGACTTCGCGGCCGACCAGGGCATCGAGTACGTGATTCTCGACGAGGGCTGGTCCGACCCGGCGGACCTGACCGCTCTCAATCCTGACGTCGACCTCGACGTCCTGTTCGCTCACGCCGAGGAACGCGGGGTGGGCCTCATCCCGTGGGTGGTGTGGAAGTCCCTCGACGACCGACTGGACGAGTCGCTGGACCGCTTCGAGGCCTGGGGCGCCGCAGGGATCAAGGTCGATTTCATGCAGCGAGACGACCAGCCCATGGTCGAGTATTACTGGCGGATCGCCGAAGCCGCGGCGCGTCGTCACCTGCTGGTCGATTTTCACGGGGCCTACAAGCCCGCGGGCCTGCGCCGGGCCTATCCGAACGTGGTGACCCGGGAGGGCGTGCGCGGCCTGGAGCACGTGAAGTGGAGTCCGTATCCGACGCCCGAGCACGACGTGACGCTGCCGTTCATCCGGATGCTGGCCGGGCCGATGGACTACACGCCCGGGGCCATGCTGAACGCCACCGAGGAGCAGTTCAAGCCGGTGTTCGACCGCCCGATGAGCCTCGGCACGCGGGTGCACCAGATGGCGATGTACGTGGTGTACGAGAGTCCGCTCCAGATGCTGGCGGATTCACCGTCGCACTACCTCCAGGAAACGGAGTGCACTGCGTTCATCGTGGATGTCCCGACCGTATGGGATGACACGAAGGTGCTGGCGGCCAGCGTAAGCGACTACCTGGCTGTGGCCAGGCGATCGGGGGACTCCTGGTACATTGGCGCCATGACGGACTGGGAAGCGCGTGACCTTTCGCTGGACACGGGATTCCTGGACGAGGGCGCATGGTCCGCCGAGGTATTCAGGGACGGTCGAAATGCCGGCCGCAACCCGCAGGACTACCGCAAGGTGACCCTCGAGTTCGAGGCGGGCGAGCCGCTGGAGGTTCACCTGGCGCCGGGCGGTGGCTGGGTCGCCAGGCTGGTGCGAAAGACAGGGCAGGGTCGCTGATGCCGGTCGGCGGACAGGAGAGAGCCGAGCTCCTTGTTCTGGCCCGCGGCTCTGTCGCGTGCGCACTGGACGGGCAGCCACGGCCCGAGATCGGGTCCGTTCTCCGGGACCTCGTGGAACCGCGCGCCGCGTTCGTCACCGTTCGGCGCGCGCGGACGGGGCGTCTTCGGGGCTGTCGCGGCGAATGTCCTGCCCGCAGGTCACTCCCGGAGTGCGTGCGTCGCGTCGCGGTGGCCGCGGCGCTGGACGATCCCCGTTTCTCCCCGGTGACCCGCGACGAGCTTCCGGCCCTCCGGTTCGAGATCAGTGCTCTCACGACTCCGCGGCCGATCCGACCGGAGGAGGTGCTCGTCGGTACCCACGGGCTCCTTTTGTACGGAGAGACCACCCTGGGCCTGCTTCTTCCGCAGGTGCCCGTGGAGCAGGGATGGGACCGGGAGGCCTTTCTGGACGGTCTCTGCCACAAGGCCGGGGTTCCGAAGGGATCGTGGCGCAGTCCCCAGGTGAGTCTGCGCGCTTTCGAGGCCGAAGTCTGGGCCGAGGAGTTCAATGGGTCACTTGCCGCGGTGACCGCAACCTCCCCAAAGTGAACACCAACCCGGCCAGACCGGAGGAGGTTCGCGTATGAGAACTGCGTCAATTGCGGCGCTCGCTACCGTCGCGGTGGTGTCCCTGGCGAACGGGGTAGCCGCGCAGCCGCCCGTCAGTGTCGTGATGGACAGTCGTGGTTTCGTCTACTACTCCGACCTCCAGAACGTGTGGCGGATTTCCCCGACCGGTACGCGCACGCTTGCCGTGATCGGGGTTCATACACAGCAGCTGTACCTGGACGCGGAGAACCGGCTGTATGGTGAGGATGCCACGAACGACGACGCCACCGGCCGGCCGTATCACAGAGTGTGGAGACTGGATCCGGACGGCACTCTGACGGATGTGATCCCGCGCAGGGCAGGCTACCTCTGGGACTACGGTGACTTCGGCTTCGTTCACGACCAGATGGGCGTCGCCTACATTCTGCAGCACTCGGGCGGGCCGGCCCTCGTGCGCTTGGGTGCGACCGGGAAAGTGACCCGCACGACACTCCCTCGCCCTGAGCCGGGTTTCGCCCTTCCGACACCGGACGGAAAGGTCGTGATCACGGCGGGCCGTGATCTTCTGCGCGCGGACACGCGCCGTGAGACCGCGATCGTCTGGAAACCCAACCTGTCGAGCCTCACGCCCCGTGCCTTGGAAGTCGAGGACCGACATTCCCTGCTGGGCCTGTGGTTGGATGGCGAGGGACGGATCTACGTGGCCTCCTTTGCCGGCGCGGCCGTCATCCGGATCGATCCTGACGGAAGCGAATCGGTCGTCGCGCGTTCTCCGGCAGGTTGGGCTCCGTCGGGCGGTATGGCCGGTCCGGACGGCAGCATGTGGCTCCTGGAACTCTCACTGGACAACCAGGTTCGCGTGCGCCGGGTGATGGCGGACGGTACGGAGCGCGTGTACTGAGCCGGAGAGGGCTTCTCGGGCTGGCAGCGCTGTCTCTCCTGGCCGCGGCGCCGGACGCCGCGGGGCAGGGGGGCGCGGTCTCGTGTCGCGCGGAATCAGCGGCCATACGGTTGGATCACGTGGTGATCGCCGTGACCGATTTAGGGTCGGCCGGCACCGCCTTCCGTGACGCGCTAGGTTTTTCGCTCAAGCCGGGACGGGTCCACGAGAACGGTCTGAGGAACGTCCATATTCGCTTCGGCGACGGCTCGGCGCTCGAACTCATCACGACGGGCCCCGGAGATTCGGACGAGTTGTCCGAGTGGTACCGGCGGTTCCTCGAGCGCGGGGATGGCGGGGCGTTCGTAGCCCTCAGCGCGGGGCCGCCCGACACCGTCCTGGGCCGCCTCGGAGCGCTGGCGGCGGAGGCGGTGGTGTTCGAAGGGCGTGCCTTCGACTGGGTGTCGTTTCCAGAAGGACATCCGCTGCACGCCTTCTTCTTCGTGCACGTCCGGTTCCGAGCGCCCGACGAGCCTGCCCAGCTTCACCACCGGAATGGAGCCCTGGGCCTGGCTGAAGTGTGGATTGAGACACTGGCTTCGCAGAAGCTCTCGGACATGCTCGCCCGGTTTGATGCTCCGTCGTGTGGCCAGGTCGAAGGCCCCGACGGTCTCACGGGGTGGGGCCATGGCCTCTCGAACGGCGCGCTCGTGGCCAGTCGGGGGGATCCGTCGCGGGGTGGGAGCCGCGTGCGCGCCGTGGTACTCGACGCCGAGCGCAGTTTGCCGCCAGTCCAGTTTGCCGGAGTGTGGTTGCTCTGGAAGGAGAGTTCGCCGTGACGTCTCCACGGGGGCTTGGCCGCGGCGATCTGCGCACCACGAAGATCACTTTCGCGGCGCCGACCCCGTTCGAGTTCGCGGGGACGGTGTACTCGCACGGTTGGGCCGTCCTCCACCCCAACCGCTGGGATGGCGACCGCCATGCCCTGATCCGCACGGAGCGTCTGGGTCCAGGCCGGGTGGTTCATCTTGAAGTCACGGGCACGGGGAGCGTGGATCGTCCGCGTATTCGAATCGAGGTGACACACCAGGGCGAGATGCGGGCATCGGAGCGGCAGACCGTGCGTCGTTCGATCACGCGTATGCTTCGGCTGGATGAGGACCTTCGACCGTTTCACGCGCACTGCAGAGAGGCGGGGCCCCGTTGGGAGGCTGCCAGCAACGGACTGGGGCGCCTGCTGCGCTCGCCCTCGGTGTTCGAGGACGCCGTGAAGACGATTTGTACGACGAACGTTCAATGGGGCGGGACCAAAGCCATGGTCCGGGGCCTGACCCGGCAACTCGGTGAGGCCGGGCCCCTCAGCGGGCCCGATCCCGAGGCGTTACCGAACTCGTTCCCCACGCCCGCGGCGATCGCGGCCGCCGACGGGCGGACTCTGGAGGAAGCCCGGCTGGGCTACCGTGCGCCCTACGTTCGTGAACTGGCCGAGCGGGTCACGGCAGGCGACCTGGACCTGGAGGAGTTGCGCACACGGGACGCGAGCACGGAGGAGGTCCGGCGCGCGCTGCTCGACATCAAGGGTGTAGGCCCCTATGCCGCCGCGACGATGCTCATGCTCCTCGGTCGCTACGACCACCTCGCGGTCGATTCCGTGTACCGGGCCTTCGTGTCCAGCCGCTACTTCGAGGGCCGGCTTCCGTCCGACAGGGAAGCGGAGCAGGTCTACGCGGATTGGGGGCGCTGGAAGTACCTTGGCTACTGGTTCGACCTGTGGCAGGGGTTGGTCGAGGAAGTGTAGAATCGCTATCCGGATCGGGGATCGAGCGCCGGAGCGACACCAGGGAAACGTAACGCAATGGAGACGGACGAATGCGACGGATTCTAGCAGCAGTCGGACTCGTGGCGGTCGCACTGGTTTCGGTGTCCTGTTCACGCAAGGCGGTCGTCGAGAGTGGTCCCGCGGTGAGCACGCCCGAAACGACGGCGCGCGGAACCGTCCGCCGCCTTGGCAGTGAGGCGGCGGTGCGAACGGTGATCCAGGGCGAGGAGTCCGTGGTCGTGGTGGGTGACTACGAGTCGGAAATCGCGCGAGCGGCCGGGGCTGAAGTGTGGGTCTCGGGTACTCCCGTCAGCTCCGACTACGGCCCGGCCGTCCGGGTGTCCGAGTACCGGATTCTCTCGGTCGACGGTGACGTGCCGTTGGTCGGCATCCTCGCCGAGGATGCCTCGGGGTTCTTCATCACGAAGGACGACGGTTCGACGGTTCGATTGGACGTGAGTGAGCGCCTGGCGGGACAGCTGGGAGCGAAGATCTGGGTGGTACTCGGCGCGGATCGGGTCACGGTGAGTCGGTACGGAATCCTGCGCGACTGAATCCGGCCCGTGGAGTGGGCACGGGCCGGGGGGTCGCCTAGCGGACGACGAAACGGACGGTGTCGGCCACGGGGGGGCTCAGCGGAACGTGCACATGGTCTCCCACGAGGGCGATGACCTGGTGCTGGCCTGCCTCGAGTCCTTCGAGCACGTACTCCGTCTGACCCATGCCGAGGTGGATATACCGGCCGGCTTCTGACGGAATCGGCAGACCCAGGTCCGGCAGGGGAGCGTCGACGATCAGGTGGTGGTGTCCGGACGAGGACTGCTCGACGCCAGCCGGCACGACCATGAGGCCCTCGACTCGCAGCCGCACGGTGACGGCACCTCTCTCCAGGACCTCACCGTCGGCCGGCGAGATGATCTGAACGCCTTGTGTCGTCGCCTCCATGACCGGGCTCGCGGCGTCCCCCGGAGGCAGATTCTCTCGATCCGCAGGCTCGCCGCAGGCGCCGGGCAGCAGACACGCGGCGAACACTGCCGCCTTCCAGATCTTCTCCATGCAACTCTCCACGATAGGTTTCCGGTTTGGCCGCGCGTCCGAAGCGGTCATGTGACGCTCGAGCCGTTCTCTTCGACGCGCAATCGCACTAAGATCGTCGTATCCCGTGCCAGGGGGAATGGGTCGACCTGTTTGAAGGGAGCATCACCAGTGTACGTGAGACGAGCAGAAGACATGCCGGTCGAGTCGGTTGCCGCCGGCTCCGGAACCGAACGACAGGTCCTGATCGGTGAGGACACGGGCCCCAACTTCCAGATGCGGCGGTTCATCATGCAGCCGGGAGGCGGGATGCCACGTCACACCAACACGGTAGAACACGAACAGTACGTGCTGAGGGGGCGAGCGAACATCGGCATAGGGGACGACACGTTCGCGGTGTCCGCCGGAGACGTCGTCTTCATCCCGGCCGGTGTACCTCACTGGTACCGGGCCGCGGAATCCGGGCCGTTCGAGTTTCTGTGCATGGTGCCGAACCTGCCGGATCGAATCGAGTTGGCGCCCGAAGGAAGCTGAGTCGGGGTCAGGTGGGGGGAAACCGCCGCTGGTCGATTTGTCGGGCACCCTCTACCTTCTTTCCCTCGATATCGCGGTCTGGCCTCCGATAGACGAAGCCGGACCGGTACAGTCACTCGAATCATCGACGGGTATGCGATGAGCGACTCCAAGTTGAGGGTTTCCCTCCCTGACGGATCCGTGAAGGACCTTCCCGCCGGCTCGTCGTCGGCCGATCTGGCGGCTTCGATAGGCCCGGGCCTGGCCCGCGCCGCTGTCGCCGCGCGAGTGGACGGCGAGCTGAGGGACCTGAACCGGCCGCTTCCCGACGGTGCCACCGTGGCGATCGTGACGCGAGGCGACGATGACGCCGACGCTCTCTACGCCCTCCGCCACTCCACGGCTCATGTGCTCGCCACAGCCGTGCGCGATCTCTATCCGGGCGCGGGGATCGGATTCGGGCCCCCCATCGAGAACGGTTTCTACTACGATTTCGACGTGCCGGAGCCGTTCACGCCCGAGGACCTCGAGCGGATCGAGGCCCGCATGGCCGAGGTCGTCAAGCAGGGATACGCGTTCGAGCGACGTGAGGTCGACTTGCAGGAGGCGGAAGACCTGTTCGCGGACGATCCGCTGAAGCTGGAGCGCCTGGCGGAGATTCCCGAAGGGGAGACGATCTCCACGTATACGGATGGCCCGTTCACGGATCTTTGCCGCGGCCCTCACGTGGCTTCGACGGACGAGATCAAGCACTTCAAGCTGCTCTCTGGGGCCGGCGCCTACTGGAGGGGTGACGAGACGCGCCAGATGCTTCAGCGCATCTACGGCACGGCGTTCTACGACAAGAAGGCTCTCGCCGCGTATCTGACACAGCTCGAAGAGGCGAAGAAGCGCGACCATCGCAAGATCGGCCAGGAGCAGGACCTGTTCAGCTTCCACGAGGAGTTCGGCCCGGGCCTGGTGGCGTGGCATCCGAAGGGCGCGCGGATCCAGATGAAGCTCAGGCGATGGATCGAGGATCTTCTCCTGAAGCAGGACTACGAATTCGTATTCACGCCCCACGTCGCCAGTGAGGCGCTGTTCCGCAGGTCCGGCCACCTCCCGGCCTACGCCGAGAACATGTATCCGAGGATGCAGGAGGAAGGCGAGGGCGAGGCGTTCCGGGTGAAGCCCATGAACTGTCCGGGCCACACCATGATCTACGCCGCCCGTCAGCGCAGCTACCGGGATCTGCCCCTGCGCCTGTCGGAGATCGCCAACGTCTATCGCTACGAGCGTTCGGGCACCCTGCACGGACTGCTGCGGGTGCGGATGCTCACCATGGATGATGGGCATCTGTTCTGCACGCCGGACCAGGTCGAGGACGAGATCTTCACCTGCATCGACTTGATCGACGAAGTGATGGGGACACTGGGACTCGAGTACCGGCTGGACTTCTCGACCCGGCCGCAGAAACGGATCGGGGCTGACGATGTGTGGGACCGGGCGGAAACGGATCTCAGACAGGCCCTCGACCGGGTGGGCCGACCTTATGGCGTCGATGAGGGAGGGGGAGCGTTCTACGGCCCCAAGATCGACATTAAGTTCAAAGACGCGATCGGCCGCGAGTGGCAGGGTGCGACGATTCAGCTCGACTTCAACCTGCCCGAGAGATTCGAGCTCGAGTACATCGGACCGGATAACAAGCCGCACCGGCCGGTGATGATTCACCGCGCCATCTTCGGGACGCTCGAGCGGTTCACGGGCTTTCTGATCGAGCACTTCGCGGGGGCCTTCCCGGTCTGGCTGGCCCCGGAGCAGGTGCGCGTGCTGCCGATCACCGACGACCAGGCAGAGGGAGCAGCCGAAATCGTGAGCACACTGCGAGACGCTGGCCTGGCGGCGGAACTCGACGTCCGCTCCGACACGCTGAACTACCGGATCCGGGATGGCGAGTTGAACAGGATTCCGTATCTGCTGGTCGTCGGGGGACGAGAACTGGAAGCGGGTACCGTGGCCGTCAGGGCTCGGAGCGCGGAGAAGAAACAGGTCGTGATGCCGGTGCAGGAGTTCGTGGAGCGAATCCAGGACGAAGTCCGCACGAGGGCCCTCGTGCCATGAGGCGGCCTCGCCGGTGAGGCACGGTCCCGACCCGGCGTCGCCCCGCACGTGGACCCGCCGAGCCTTTGCGGGCGCTGCCGTGTGCGGAGCCCTCGGGACCCGGTTCAAGATGTTGCCGGGTCTGACACCGGCGCCCGAGTGGCTCGCGATCGTTCTCGGCTCGATACAGGACGGAGGGCTTCCGCAGGCCGGCTGCTATTCGGAGCGGTGTGACAGGGCCCGGCTGGATCCCCACTACGTGGCTTCGCTGGGCATCGTCAATCCGGAATCGGGGAGCGCGTTCCTGGTGGACGCCACGCCGGACCTGATCCGGCAGATGGACCTGTTGCCGGGCGCCGCTTTCCGAGCCCGGGCCGCAGCGCGACGGCCGTTCGAGGGGATTCTCCTCACGCACGCACATATCGGCCATTACCTGGGCCTGGCATTGCTCGGTCGAGAGGGTCTCGGGATGGAGCCGACACCCTGCTACTGCAGTTCGCGCATGGCCGAGTTTCTGAGGACAAACGGTCCATGGAGCCTCATGGTCGATGAGGGGCGCCTGGATCTGCGGGTGCTCGAGCCGGAGCGCCCGACGCGCCTGGCCGAAGACTTGAGCGTGACCGCTCTACAGGTACCTCACCGGGACGAGTACAGCGATACCCTGGGTTTCGTATTCCAGGGGCCCCGCCGCTCCCTGCTGTACCTGCCGGACATCGACCGCTGGGATCAATGGGACCGGCGGATCGAGGATGTGGTCGCCGAGGTCGATATCGCCCTCCTGGACTCGACCTTCTATTCGGCGGCTGAGCTTCCGGGAAGAAATCAGTCAGAGGTTCCTCACCCGCTCATCATCGACACGATGGAGCGCCTGGGACCGCTTGCCCGGTCCGATCGGTCGATCATACTGACGCACCTGAACAGTTCGAATCCAGTTCTCGATCTCGACGGCCCTGAACGGAAAGCCGTCCTCGCCGCGGGATTCGAAATCGCGCGGGCCGGACAGACCCACCCCCTGTGAGCGCTGATCTCCTGAGTACGGCGCTCACGCGCGATGCGCGGATCGACGTTCCGCTGATCGGCGGCGCGATGTACCCATGCGGCAATCCAGAGCTCGTGGCCGCCGTTTCCGCGGCTGGCGGTATCGGGATCGTGCAACCGGTGTCACTGACCTATGTGCACGGATACGGGTTCAGGAACGGCCTCCGCTACATTCGGGACCTGACCTCCCGTCCCATCGGATTCAACGCACTCATCGAGAAGTCATCCAGGCGTTACCAGGATCGCATGGCCACGTGGGTCGACGTGGCCCTCGAGGAGGGCATCCGCTTCTTCGTGACCTCGCTCGGGAATCCGGCGTGGGTCGTTGAGCGAGCCGAGCAAGTCGGTGGGGTCGTGTATCACGACGTGACCGAAAGGAAGTGGGCCCAGAAGGCGGTGGATGGGGGCGCACAGGGGTTGATCGCCGTCAACGAGCGGGCGGGGGGGCACTCCGGTCCGCATTCCGCTGAGAGATTGTTGGACGAGGTGGGAGACCTGGGCTTGCCGGTGGTTTGCGCCGGCGGGATCGGCGCGGAGCGCGACTTCGTCGAGGCACTTCGCCTGGGATACGCCGGCGTGCAGATGGGAACGCGGTTCATCGCTACGGTCGAATGCTCCGCCAGTGAGGCGTACAAGGGGGCCATCATCGCGGCTGGTGAAGAAGATGTCGTGCTGAGCGACAAGGTCACGGGCGTGCCTCTGGCGGTTCTCCGGACGCCCTACGTGGATGCCATGGGGACCCGTGCCGGACCGGTAGCGAGACGCTTGCTCAGCGGCCGTCGCACCAAACACTGGATGCGCTCGTTCTACGCCCTGAAGTCGGGAGTCCGGCTCGCGCGCGCCAATCGCGACGAAACCGGGCGCCGGCAGTTCTGGCAGGCGGGGAAGAGTGTCGCCGGTGTTGACTCGATCGAGGCGGTGGAGGGAATCGTTCGTCGATTCGTGGCCGCGGCTAGTCGCTGACCTGTTCGGCGGCCGCCGCCAGCGCTGCGGCCGTGACCCGGAAATGCGAGGCGTGCCACATCGCGTGGCCATCTCGAATCAGGATGACCTGGGGCGATTCGTGTCCGATTCCGAGCCGCCGCGCGGCCTGGTCGGAAATCCCACGCTGCCGGATGACATCGATCCCGTACACGGGAATCTCTCCCTGGCTCCGAGCGAACCGCTCCACCTCCAGCATCGCCCGCATACTGGTCCCACAGCGGGTGGAGTGTTTGTAGAGCAGGGCCAGTGGCAGCCGCAGGACATCGTCCAGGGCCTCTTCACTGTTCACGCTCAAAATATCGTCGCTGTCCATGTCCCTGACCTCCAGAGCGCTAGCCCAGCAGCTCACCCCTCAGCACGGTGACCGCCCTGCCCGCCAGCAGAACCCGGTCCGAGCGGACGCGTACGCCTACGGTCCCTCCGCGCTCCGAAACCTGTCGTCCAAGGAGATCGTCGGTCCCGAGGCGACTGGCCCACCACGGTCCGAGGCAGCAATGGGCGGAGCCGGTCACCGGGTCTTCATCGACCCCGACCGCGGGAGCGAAGAAGCGGGAGACGAAGTCGATACCGCTCGCCACCAGCTCGTTTCCCGCCCGCGCGGTTACCATGACGCCTCTCACCGCGACGGAACTCAGGCGCTGGAAGTCCGGGCGGAGAGCTCGAACCGTCGCCTCGTCGGCGACCTCGATCAGGATGTCGAAACGGTTCCGGGCCACCGCCACCGGACTGACTCCGCCCAGCGAGTCCAGGAGACCCGGGGGTGGCAGGCAGGTCTGGGCATACTCGGCCGGAAAGTCCATCTCGATTCCATCGCCGCGTCGGGTCGCCGCGAGTCGGCCGCTCAGCGTGTCGAAAAGGGCCGACTCGATCGGGTCGAGGACCCCTTCCTCCCACAGGGCATGTGCGCTGGCCAGGGTCGCGTGCCCGCACAGCTCGACCTCCACCGCGGGCGTAAACCAGCGAAGCGAGAACGCGTTCTGCCGGGAATACAGAAACGCGGTCTCCGAGAGGTTCATCTCACGCGCAACGTTCTGCATCCAGTCGGGCTCGGCCGGACCGTCCAGCAGACACACCGCCGCCGGGTTGCCGGCGAACGGCTCGTCAGTGAATGCATCAACCTGGAGCAGTCTCATCCTTGCGTATCCTCTCCACTGGCCCTGTCAGGAAACAGCGATGCCAGGCTCTCCCGGCTCGCAGCGCAAACGCCTCGCTCGGTAATGAGCCCCGTGACCAACCGCGCGGGCGTGACGTCAAATCCGAAGTTGGCGACCCGGCTTCCCGCGGGTGTGATCCGCACGGACGTCATTTGCCCGTCGGGCCCCAATCCACGCACGTGCGTCACTTCCGACCCATCCCGCTCCTCGATGGGGATCAACGCGGCCTCGCCTTCGCCCAGTTCCCAGTCGATCGAGGAACTCGGGACGGCTGCGTAGAAGGGGACCGCACAATCGCGTGCAGCCACGGCTTTCAAGTAGGTGCCGATCTTGTTGCACACGTCGCCGGCTGACGTGGTTCGATCGGTTCCGGTGATCACGACATCCACGCGCCCGGTGCGTAGCAGGTGGCCGGACGCGTTGTCGGGGATCACCGTGTGCAGGATACCCTCCTGGGCGAGTTCCCACGCCGTGAGCCCGGCGCCCTGGTTCCGCGGCCGCGTCTCACTGACCCACACGTGCAGAGGCACGCCGGAACGGTGTGCGTCGAACACAGGGGCCAGGGCGGTGCCCCAGTCGACCGTAGCCAGCCAACCGGCGTTGCAGTGCGTCAGGATCTGCACTCCTCCGGCCGAAGTTCCGGCGGCCGCGAGGCCGTCCAGTATTACGCGGCCATGCCGCCCTATCGCCCGGCATGCGGCCACATCGGCTTCAGCCTGGGCCGCCGCGTGCTCGAATGCCGCGCACTCCCGGTCGGCCGGCGGCAGGGGGCGGAGCTTCTCGAGCATGTCCCCGAGGGCCCACGCCAGGTTCACGGCGGTCGGACGAGTATCCGACAGCCGGCGGGCCGCTGACTCGAGCCCGCCGTCCGACGGGTCCGTCCGGGCGCCCAGGGCCATCCCGTATGCGGCGGTTACGCCGATCAGAGGCGCCCCGCGCACCCACATTTCCCGAATGGCTCTCTCGGCGTCCTCGAGCGTCTCGAGGAGTACGAAGCGGACTTCGTGGGGGAGCCTCGTCTGGTCGATGATCTCGGGCACCGGCGGTTTACGCGGTGGCTCCGCGAGGCGGATCGACCGTGTGTCCCGTCCGTTCACGAGCATCCGAACACTCCGGTCAGAGATAGGGGGAGAATAGCCAGGCAGCCCCGTCGCGCAGCTTCACCGGGAGGCTGCGGCCGTCCAATTCGTCCCGCGATAGTGGGCGCGCATCTTCGATCGTCTCCGTGACGATCGCGTCCAGGATCGCGACGAGGTCGGGGTCGTAGCATTCCACGTTGAACTCGAAGTTGAGACGGAGGCTGCGCGGATCCCAATTCCCGGAGCCGAACAGCGCCCACCCGTCGTCCACCAGCATCAGCTTCGTGTGGTCGAACGGGGCCGGACTGAGCCAGATCCGCGCACCATACTCCATGACCTGCGCCAGCTGGGCGCGCATCGCCCACCCGACGATTCGCAGGTTGCTCGTTTCTGGCAGCACGATGTCCAGCCGCACTCCAGCGAGCGTGACCGCGTTCAAGGCCGTGAGCAACGCCTGGTCGGGAAGGAAGTACGGTGTGATGATCCGAACGTGTCGTTTCGCCGCTCTGAGGCCGGCCAGGATCGTCCAGGACAGCTTCTCGAAGTCGTCGTCCGGTCCGTCGCTCACGCCACGTGCGATGGATGCACCCACCGCAGTGACTGGCGGGCACCACAGGTCGCCGTCGAGGTGCTCGCCCGTCGTGTGGGTCCAGTCCTGGGCGAAGGCGGTCACGAGTTGTGAGACCACCGGGCCCTCCAGCTTGAAGTGCAGGTCCCTCGTAGGGAAGGGTGTGTCGAGCTTGAGGCAGCCTGACTCGCGGATATTCATCCCCCCGGTGAAACCGATCGTGCCATCGACGACCAGGATCTTGCGGTGGTTCCGGAGGTTGACATAGGGCATGCGCCAGGGGACCATCCGGCCCCCGAACTGCGCCACCCGGACACCTCGATCGCGCAGGGTCCCCGGAGCTCGAGGTTTGCTGTATGCCGCTCCTACCCCATCGATGAGGACCCTGACCTGTACCCCCCGCCGGACGGCCGCGCCCAGTTCCTCCACGAACTCCATACCCACCCGGTCCATATCGAAGATATACGTGGCGAGCGCCACCGAGGTGTGGGCTCCCCGGATCGCGTCGAGCATCGCGGGATAGGCTGCGTCTCCATTCCGCAGCGGCTCGATCCGGTTGCCCGCCACGAGTTCGTTTTGAGTCAGCCGATCCACGGCCCTCGCCAGCGGTTGCAGCGATTCGTCGATCGGTGCGGGGGGCCTCTGCGGAGCGAGGGTCGGCGGAAGCCGTGTCGGGATGGGGATCCGGTCCATGCTGGCGTGAATCTCGGACCCCCGACGCTTGATCCGGTTGATGCCGAACACGAGGTAGAGAATCGATCCGACGACCGGCGCGAGCCAGGCGAGCCCGATCCAGCCGATGGCGGCCCTGACCTCTCTCTTGTGAAGCAGGATGTGCGAAGAGACGATCAAGGAGAGCAGGAAAGCCAGTTCCGCCGCGATGTACGGCCATGCAGTCTGAAGTGTTGTCACGCGCGGCGGCTCCTGGCTTTGCAAATCCCCGTTGACGGCAGCACCGTATCGCACGTTACCTTACGATTCGACTGGCGGGCGCAACAGGTTTCTGTACCGACCTAAACCGTTTCACGGGATGCGGAATGACCGACGGGCCGAGACTCTCAAAGGCTGCGCGCTTCCTGCTGTACGGGGCGGCATTCGTCGTCCTGGTGGCGGGCGTGCGAACCGCTGAGCCCATCCTTGTTCCATTCCTTCTGGCCGTCATGCTGGCCGTGATCTGTGCGACACCGCTGCAATGGCTACAGCGAAAGGGCCTGCCAACCTGGCTTTCGGTCCTTCTGATCGTGCTGATGCTGCTCGGTATCGGGACCATGGCGGGCACCCTGATCGGCACATCCCTGATCGACTTCACACGCTCGCTTCCCGGCTACCAGGTGCGCCTGGAACGGGAGGTGGCGGATCTCGTGGTGTGGCTTTCCGGGCATGGGTTCGAGGTGTCGGGGCAGCTCCTGGCGGATTCCTTCGACCCCGGAGAGATCCTCCGAATCGTCGGTCGCATCTTCACGGGAGTGGGCGACGTGTTGGGCAAGATCGCCCTGATCCTGATCATCACAGTGTTCATACTGCTGGAGATCTCCGGCTTCTCGGCCAAGGTTCGCCTGGCCTTTCCGAATGCGAACCGCAGCCTTTTGCCGATCGCGGAGATCAACGACAACGTGCGCCGTTACCTTGCCCTGAAGACGCTGATCAGCCTCACGACGGGTGTGCTGGTGGCGCTGTGGCTAAGGATCATCGGGGTCGACTACGCGCTGCTGTGGGGTTTACTGGCGTTTCTCCTGAACTACATCCCGAGTCTCGGGTCGTTCATTGCGGCGATTCCGGCAGTCATGCTGGCCTTTCTCCAGCTGGGGCCAGGTGACGGCACACTGACTGCCATCGGCTACCTGGTCATCAACACGGCGATCGGGAACTTCATCGAACCGAGGGTCATGGGTGAGGGCATGGGCCTTTCGACGCTCGTGGTGTTCCTGTCCCTGATTTTCTGGGGCTGGGTGCTGGGGCCGGTCGGGATGCTGCTTTCGGTTCCCCTGACGATGATCATGAAGATCGTGCTCGAGGCCAACGACGAAACGCGCTGGATGGCTGTGCTCCTGGGCTCGAAGCCGGCGGAGGTCGTGGTAAGTGGGGCCGAGGATGATCCGACCGAGTGGGTAGGCGCTTGATCGACTTCGGCCCGGAAGACGGCCGGGAGCTCATCGACCTGATCCGGTCTTCCGTCATCGGGGAAAACGAGGCGGTGCCAGGCCCGTTCGGACCCCGCCGTGTCACGTACGCGGACTATACGGCCTCCGGACGCTCCATTTCGATCATCGAGGACTTCATTCGCGAAGCGGTCCTGCCGCTGTACGCCAACACGCACACCGAGAGTTCGGGCACGGGCCTGCAGACGACGCGGTTCCGGGAGGACGCTCGTCGGATTATCGCCCGGTGTGTGAAGGCGACTGACGAGCATGCCGTGATCTTCTGCGGAACCGGTACGACGGGGGCGATTGACCGGCTCATCGGGGTGATGAACCTCCGCATTCCGGCGGATCTCGACGATCGATACGAACTCTCCGCCCAGATTCCCGCGGGGGACCGCCCTGTCGTGTTCATCGGACCGTATGAACACCACTCCAACGAGCTGCCGTGGAGGGAATCGATCGCGGACGTGGTGACCATCCACGAAGACCTGCATGGAGGGATCGATCTCGCCGAGCTGGAGTCGCGGTTGGTGGAGTACGCGGAGCGGCCCCTCAAGATCGGATCGTTCTCGGCGGCTTCGAACGTGACCGGGATTACGACGCCGGTTCGAGACGTATCGGTGCTTCTGCATCGGCATGGAGCGCTCGCCCTCTGGGACTTCGCGGCGGCCGCGCCGTACGTGGGCATCCGAATGGGACCGGATGGGGATTCGGAAGAGGATCGGCTCGACTACAAGGACGCGGTCTTCATCTCGCCTCACAAGATGATCGGCGGGCCCGATACTCCTGGCCTCCTCGTGGCACGCCGCGAGTTGTTCACGAACCGGGTGCCCGATGTCCCCGGAGGCGGGACCGTATGGTACGTGAACCCCGACGATCACAGGTATTTCGAGGACCCGGAGAAGCGCGAGGAAGGCGGGACACCACAGATCGTCGGGTCGATCCGGGCGGGACTCGTCTTCGCGCTAAAGGACGCCGTCGGGTGGGAGGTAATCCGAGAGCGGGAAGAAGCGTTCATCAGGAGGGCCATCCAGTCGTGGGGCAACGACCCGAACATCGAAATCCTGGGTGACAGGACCCACGAGCGGCTGTCCATCGTGTCGTTCGTTCTGCGAAGCGGCGAGCGGTATCTGCACCACAACTACGTGGTGGCGCTCCTGAACGACCTGTTCGGAATCCAATCCCGCGGCGGATGCTCTTGCGCTGGGCCCTACGGGCACCGCCTCCTCGGGATCGATGTCGAGAAATCGCGTGAATTCGAGCGCGAGATCAGCCGCGGGTGCGAGGGCATCAAGCCCGGCTGGGTGCGAGTCAACTTCAACTACTTCATCTCCGAGACCGTCTTCCAGTTCGTCCTGGATGCCGTGCATTTCGTCGCGGAGCACGGTTGGCGCCTGCTGGACCAGTATGACTTCGATCCGCACACCGGCTTGTGGACGCACGTACGCGGACGCAGCGAGCCGCCAATGAGCCTGTGGGATGTCCGCTTCACTCCGAACGGAATCGAGTGCCCGCATCACCGGTATTCGGCGGGCGAGGGAGACCTGGCGTCCTACCTGGAAGAGGCGGAGCGAATCGTCGCGGACGGCGGATCAACCGTGGCGACCCGGGGCCGCTGTACCGACGACGT
Source organism: Gemmatimonadota bacterium (assembly GCA_049668445.1). GTDB lineage: Bacteria > Gemmatimonadota > Gemmatimonadetes > Palauibacterales > Palauibacteraceae > Benthicola. Next base: position 32,072 of record JBATJK010000099.1, on the reverse strand, counting down.
GACCGGAGATTTCGAGCATCTGCGCTGGTTCCCCATTCCGGGAGAAGCGGGCGAAGCCGGCTGACTGCTTTCTGGCCTGCAACTCAGCTTCTGCCCACGCCGCGAGCTTCAGGTCTTCAACCCGCCGACGGGTCCTTCGCCTCGAAATCGATCTCCCGGTGGGTACCGTCGCAGAAGGGCTTGTTCTTCGAAGCGCCGCAGCGGCACAGGGCTCCGGACGACCCCTCCGCGGATTCACCGTCCGTGCCCACGACCGTGAAATGTCCTTCCAGGACCAGGGGGCCGTCCGGCCGAAGCCTGATGGTAAGGTCGGACGGGTCGTCGTCGCCCGGAGGACGGACGGTCGGGTTCCCGATCACCCCGGGGTCCTCGAAACCGGCCTCCGCGTGCCGTCCGTCGCAGTACGGCTTGTTCTCCGAGGCGCCGCAGCGGCAGAAGGCGACCCGACTCTCACGTCCGATCTCGCTGTGCTCCGCATCGAGGAGGACCAGCCCGCCTGTGGCGTAGACGGGGCCGTCCCGGACGATCCGCAACTCGTTCGTCAATGTCGGCCCTTCGTCGGGCCCGCCGTCGAGTCTCGCATAGGCCAGGGCTCCGGTCGGGCATCGGCGAATCACGGCCGCGAGGTCCTCCGCCGAAGCCGCCCCTGCTTCGACCCATGGCTTCCGGTCCGGGTCGAACACCTCCGGGAGCCCGTGAACACACTCAGCGGCGTGGATGCAGCGTTCGGCATCGTAGGTGACCCTGATCCCGTCTCCGTCGTACTGCCTGATCTTCCCCATGCCGTCCTCGTAGTGGGAGGTCCGTTAGATGCCCCCTGCAGTCCGGCTCCGCCGGCCCCGGAGAGGGGACCGTGAACCTATCGCCAGCCGATTCTCCGCAGCCAGACCTGGTAGTCCCTGTCCTTGGATCGAGGATGCGCCGGCGGCCGGTAGCCGGCGACTCTCGCTTCGCTCCTGCATCGGTCCACGTGTTCCGCCAGCTGTGGCAGTCCCTCGAGCGTTCGAATCCGGTCCTCGAGTCGGGCGAGAAGAGCGGGGGACGCCCGGATGGCCTCATTCTCGCTGTCACGGCTGTTGCGCCGGATCCCGTCGGCCATAGCTTCTCCTTCCACCATGCAGGAACGCCTGATCGGATTGTACCGGGAGCGCTTCGGAGAGGCCCCGTCAGCGGTACTCGCGCTGGCCGGGGACGGGTCCAATCGCGCCTATCGGAGGCTGCTGGGCTCCGGGAACGAATCGGTCATCGGCGTGATGGGGCCGGACCACGACGAGAATCGGGCATTCCTGTCTTTTACGCGAGCCTTCCGCAGCATCGACCTTCCGGTTCCGGAAATCATCGCGGATGACGAACAGGGTGGTGTCTACCTCCTCGAAGACCTCGGAGACACGACTCTTTTCGACGCCCTGGACGAGTCCCGGACAGAGGCCGGCGGCGCCTTTCCCGAAGCGATGGTGTCCGTATACCGCGACGTGGTCCGCTGGCTGCCGCGGTTCCAGGTCCGGGGCGGTCGGGTGGTGGACTACTCCGTCGCCTATCCCCGGGAGGCGTTCGACCGCCAGTCGATTCTGTGGGACCTGAACTACTTCAAGTACCACTTCCTCAAGCTGGCCCACGTTCCGTTCAGCGAGGCCAGGCTGGAGTACGACTTCGAGGCGCTGATCGAGTTCCTCCTGGCGGCGGAGCGCGAACACTTTCTGTATCGGGACTTCCAGTCCCGGAACGTCATGCTCCAGCATGGTTCGCCCCGCTTCATCGACTACCAGGGCGGCAGGCGGGGGGCCCTGCCGTATGACATCGCCTCCCTGTTGTACGATGCGAAGGCGGATCTGCCCCCGGAGCTGCGATCGAGCCTCCTCGAAAGCTACCTCGAAGCCCTGGAGGAGGAGACGTCGGTCGACCGGGAACGGTTCCAGCTCCTGTACCGGGGGTACGTGCTCGTCCGCATCATGCAGGCACTGGGAGCGTACGGATACCGGGGCTTCTTCGAGAGGAAGCCGCGATTCCTGCGCAGCGTGCCCTTCGCAGCCCGCAACCTTCGAACCCTGCTCGACGAGGGGCTACCGGTTCGCGTGCCCGAACTGGAGCGGGTGTTCGGCCACATCGCCGCCTCGTGGTCGGCGCCGGATGCGGTGCCCAGCCACACCGGACTCACGCTCCATCTGTTCAGCTTCAGCTATCGGCGTGGTTACCCGGATCCGGTCGACGGCCATGGGGGCGGCTTCGTGTTCGACTGCCGATCCGTCCCGAACCCGGGCCGGGAGCCGGAATACCGGGCGCTGACCGGGCTCGACTCCGGCGTCGTCGAGTTCATCGAAACGAACGCTTCCAGCGAAGCGTTCTGGACGAACGTTCGAGATCTGTCCGAGGCGCACGTCTCGGAGTACCTCCGCAGGGGCTTCGAAAGCCTCACGGTCTCTTTCGGGTGCACCGGAGGTCAGCACCGTTCCGTATACTTCGCTGAACGACTGGCCAGGCACGTGAGCGGTGTATTCCCGGACGTGCGAGTGAGGGTGCACCACCGAGAGGAGCCATACTGGCCGGCGCGCGAGGCAGCGGGACGGTGAGCGATCCGTGGATGGAATGATCCTCGCCGCCGGCCTCGGCACGCGCCTTCTCCCTCTCACGAAGGGCACCCCGAAGGCGCTCGTCGAGATCGGCGGAGTGACGCTTCTGGAGAGGACGCTGAGCCGGCTCGTGGACGCGGGCTGTGACCGGGTCGTCATCAACCTGCACCATCACGCCGAGATGGTTTCGGACTTCCTGGCCGAGCACTGTGCAGCGGGTGCGCAGGCGACGCGAGGCCTGGCCTCACCCTGCCTGTGGTCCGGGGCGGAGGTCGTTGTGTCGCTCGAGCCCGAAGGGGCGCTCGAGACCGGTGGCGGCCTCAAGCGGGCCAGGAACTTGTTTCGCGGCGACCGGACGATTCTGGTACACAACGTGGACGTGCTGTCGACGATCGACCTGGCCGCTGTGGCCCGGGAGCACGAGGCCTCAGGTTCTCTCGCCACGCTGGCCGTGAACAGGAGGCCTGCCAGTCGTCACCTCGTGTTCGACGAATCCGGGCTGTGTGGGAGGATCGATATGCGCACGGGCGCGGAGGAGTGGGCCAGGGCCCCATCCGGCCTGCAGTGGCGGGCCGGGTTCACGGGCATTCACGCCCTGTCCCCCGACATCCTGGAGAGGCTCTCGGAAGAGGGGGCTTTCTCCATCGTGCGCTCGTACCTGAGGCTCGCCGCCGAGGGCGCACGCATCGAGCCCTTCGACGTTACCGGTGAACGCTGGATGGACGTCGGCACGCCCGAGAGACTGGATACGGCTCGCCGGGAGTGGGACGGGACGGCCTAGTCTTCCCGGCGTTCAGGAACCCTCGGGTCGCTCGATCCGGGCCCGAACCACGAACGGCACTTCCAACTCGTCTTCAGACACCGCGTACATGTAGCCGTCCCTCAAGATCGGGGCCGGGTTGAACTCAGCCGGGAAGGGCGCGAGGACCTCGCCCAGGTACCGCCCCGCGGGATCGAAGACATCGAACAGCCGACCCTCCTCACCGGGCTCGGCGATCATCTGAACCCAGATGAACCCATCATCATCGATCACGAAGTCATCGAAAGCGGGCTTCGTAGCCGGAATTCGGGACCAATCGGCCTTGCCTCCGGCCTCTATGAACCAGTCCAGTCTCTCCTTCGCCTCGTCCAGATCCGAATCGGTCACCGGCAACGGAGCGTAGGCCCTGCGGATCGACCGGAGCGTGTCGCCTTCCCAACTCAACTGGAAGATGCGGTACTCTCCGGTTAGCCCCCCCCATACGGTGCCGTCGCGGCCGAGCCGCCATTCCATGGATGGGGTGAAGGGCACGCCCGTCATCATCCAGCTGCTTTCGTTCTTGATCTCGTAGTACTCGCGCTCCCCGGGGTACTCGGGAGGGGCCACGGAGTCGATGGGCTGGAGGTCGAGTCCGTGCCGGACCATGACGAGCGCGAAATCATCATCGACCGAGGTGTCCACACCGTAGGTATAGAACTGCCCGGCGTCGTCGAAGCCTCCCGGCCAGGGCATGACCACGATGCCGCCGATCGTGGGGTGGCTGTCGACGAAGACACCGGCCGTGTCCACGACCGACAGGCGATTGTTCGATGGATCCACGAGCCACAGGTTCTCGTCCGGCCCCCAGGTCATGCCGATCACCTGGTTGAATTCCCCCGGTCCCTCTCCCTTCCTGCCCACCGTCCGGATGAAGCGGCCGCTCGAGTCGAATACGCGGATTTCCTGCGCCTGTCCCTCGAACAGCCAGAAACGACCATAGCGATCGACCTCGAAGTCGGTGATCGCCCCGAACATGTCGGGCCCGGTGCCCTCGAGTGTCCCTATTCTGAGCTCTTCCTCGAGTACCCACCCGTCGCCGGCGGACCACAGTGAGCCCACGGGATTGTACACAGAGACCTGGCCGCTGCTCAGCGTGTCGACGGTGCCACCCCAGCCGCTGGCTGGAGCCTCGCTGGCACAACCCGAGGCTCCGAGTGCGAGGGCGATGACCGCGACCACCGCCCAGGCCACGAGGAGAATTCGACGCGTGGACGAGTCGTAGAGTGCCTCGTGGGCGCGCATGTCCAGATCCTGTTCACGGGTTGGTGCTCCGCGACGGAATGCGGTCGCCGCGATGAAAGCGTGCTCTTACATGAGACACATCGTGGGTAGGGAACGTTGGTCGGGCGATAAACCTGACCGGAGACCGGTTCGAGCCAATCGGCTCGCTGCGCCCCGCACCGGCCTCCGGATCAGATTCAAGCGTGAGCGAAACCAGCCAGGGCCCGCCCTTTCAGGCGAGCGTCCACGTCCGGCCTCATATTCTATTTGCCGCTCGACGACGAAATATTACATGCCGGTAGACGAAAACCGCATGACTCACGTCTCACGTGTGAACGGATCCATCGGAGACGAACCCATCCGGGCCAGCAACCCCTCCTCTCGTTGACACTTCTGAAGTCCGGTCATACCTTGGCCACCCTGAAAACACGGAAAGTGGAGCCATTGCTCCCACCTTTCGGCGAACCGCAGCCCGGGGGCGCGGTCACAGCCGCCGGGTCAATCACGATGGCGCGATCCTCGTTGGGTCGCAGCCGTGTCGTGTATGCCCGCTCGGCTCATGTCGAACGGGCATTTTTCGTGGTCGTCGATCTGCCCCGGGCCCGGCGGATCGGCGACGGATGCACCACGGCCCTGGAAGAGGTGAAGTGAGCCAAGACGAGCTGCGCGTAAACGACAGAATTCGCATCAGTCCGATCCGCCTGATCGACGGGGACGGCGAGCAATTGGGCATCATTGCCACGGACGAGGCCCGAACGATGGCGGCGGAACAGGGCCTGGACCTTGTGGAAGTCGCACCCAACTCGCGCCCTCCCGTGTGCAAGATCATGGACTACGGGAAGTTCAAGTACGAGCAGGCGAAGAAGGCGCAAGAGGCGAAGAAGAAGCAGCACATCATCCACGTGAAGGAAATCAAGATGCGGCCGAAGATCGAGGATCACGATTTCGGCTTCAAGCTCCGACACGCGAGACGTTTCCTGGACGATGGGGACAAGGTGAAGTTCACGCTTCGCTTCCGGGGCAGGGAGATGACGCACCCCGAGCTGGGCGTTCGGGTCCTCGAGCGCGTAAAGGGAGAGCTCGAGGAGCTAGGCAACGTCGAGTCGGACATACGCAAGGAAGGCCGGACCATGACGATGCTCATCGGTCCAAAGGAAAGTCAGAAAGGGTAGAGCAAGATGCCAAAGCAGAAGACCAACCGGTCTGCCGCCAAGCGGTTTCGGAAGACCGGATCAGGGAAGTTTCGACGTAACAAGGCTTTTCATAGCCACATCCTGACGAAGAAGAGTCCGAAGCGGAAGCGCAATCTCCGCAAGAAGACGCTCGTCTCGAAGGCCGACGAGAGCCGGGTACGCCGGTTGCTCGGAGGCTGAGCCCGTAGAGCATTGACGCCGCACGGACGGGCAGTCCGGATGTGGCTTTGAAGCATTGGAATATAGAAAGAAGAGGATATCGATATGGCGCGTGTGACATCGAGCGTTGCTCGAAATAAGCGCAAGAAGAAGGTACTCAAGCAGGCCCGCGGCCAGTTCGGCGCTCGTTCAAAGCTGTATCGCACGGCGAAGAACGCCGTCGAACGAGGGTGGGCCTACTCGTACCGCGATCGTCGTCGTCGCAAGCGGGACTTCCGCCGATTGTGGATCGCCAGGATCAACGCCGCGAGCCGCGAGCACGATCTCTCGTACTCCCGGTTCATCTCGGGTCTCAAGAGTGCTGGCGTGGACCTGAACCGAAAGGCGCTGGCCGATCTCGCGATTCGCGAGCCGGAGGCCTTCGCTGAGCTGGCGAAACTGGCGAAAGAGCACTCGCATTGAGTTCGAAGGACGAGCAGGGAAACCTCAGAGAGACCCTCGAGTCCATCCGGGTCGAGGCTCTGGAGGCGATCCAGGAGGCCGAGGACTCTGAGTCGCTGGAGAAGGCTCGCGTCCGTTTTCTGGGGCGCAACGGACTCCTGTCCCGCGCCCTGTCCGGTCTGAAGAACGTCCCGGCCGAGGAGCGCCCGGAAGCCGGCAAGACCGCGAACCAGGTCAAGAGGACACTGGAAACGACGCTCGAGATGCGGGTGGACGAACTGGCGTCGCTGCTTGAGCCGGAAGAGACAGTGGGGCCGGACCTGACACTGCCGGGGCGTCGACGGTGGCGGGGCGGCGTCCACCCGGTCACCCTGGTGATCGATGAGATTTGCGAGATCTTCAAGGAGCTCGGGTTCACGCGCGCCGCCGGGCCCGAGGTCGAGACCGACTGGCACAACTTCACAGCTCTGAATATTCCGCTCGACCATCCGGCGGCGGATATGCACGACACGTTCTACCTGGACGAGGGACTGCTCCTCAGGACGCACACGTCGCCGGTCCAGGCGCGTGTGATGATGGAACACGAACCGCCGGTCAGGATCCTGGCGCCCGGGATGGTCTTCCGGCGAGATCCGTATGATGCGTCGCACGCCCCCGCCTTTGAGCAGGTCGAGGGCCTGGCCGTCGATGAAGGGATCGACTTCATCGAGTTCCGTGCCGCGATCGACTACTTCGTGCACCGGTTCTTCGGACCCTCGACACGCACCCGTTTTCGGCCCTCGTACTTCCCGTTCACGGAGCCCTCGGCCGAGGTGGACGTGAGCTGTTTCATCTGCGAAGGCTCGGGTTGCGCGGCCTGCAAGCGAACCGGCTGGATCGAGATCATGGGCAGTGGCATGGTGAATCCGGCGGTGTTCGAGGCCGTGGGGTACGACCCGGAGCGGTACACCGGTTACGCGTTCGGAATGGGACCGGCCCGGATCGCGATGCTCCGGTACCGAATCCCCGATATTCGACTCCTGTACGAAGCCGACTGCGGCTTCCTCGAGCAGTTCGCCTGATGGACATCAGCGTCAACTGGCTTCACGCCCTTGCGCCTTCGATCGAGGGCTCGGCCGCTGAACTGGCCGCCGCGCTCAGCGCGCGCGCCGTCCCCGTCGATAGGGCTGAACTCGTGGGTGACGAACTCGCCGATGTGGTCGTGGGTCGCGTCGTCGAAGTCGGAAAGCATCCGAACGCGGATCGCCTGTCCCTGTGTCGGGTCGATGCAGGGGGGGACGACCTGCTGGAGGTGGTCTGCGGGGCTCCCAACGTGGTGGAGAACGCGTTCTACCCGTTCATACCGGCGGGGGGCACGCTGCCCGGCGGCTTCAAGATCGAGCGCCGCAAGATCCGTGGGCAGGAAAGCAACGGGATGCTGTGTTCCGAGAAGGAACTTGGCCTGGGGCGGGATTCGGCAGGCATCATGCGCCTCGGGGAAGGGCACACGCCCGGTGAGTCGTTCCTGGAAGCTCTCGGGCTGCCGGACGCGCGGCTGGAGGTCGACCTCACGCCGAACCGAATCGACCTGGCGTGCCACGTGGGTGTGGCGCGTGAGCTCGCTCCCGGAGGCGTGAACGACCTCGTGCTTCCCTCTTTCGGGGGACCTGATTGGTCGCCACGCTGGCAGTCCGGCGAGGAGTCGGCCACAGCCGGCGGTGTTGGCGTCACGATCGAGGACGGAGATCGTTGCTTTCGCTACCTGGCAGCCGTCGTTCGCGGGGTTACCGTGGGCCCATCCCCGGAGTGGCTGCAGGCCCGGCTTCGCGCTGCGGGGTCCCGGCCGATCAACAACGTCGTCGATTCCACCAACTATGTGCTCCTCGAGCTGAACCAGCCGCTGCACGCTTTTGACCTGGCGCGGCTCGCAGGTCCGGAGATTCGTGTCCGCGCGGCGCGGAACGAACCGCACACCACGCTCGATGGAGCCCGCCACGAGCTCGGTCCGGAAGTCAGCGTGATCGCGGATGCGGAGCGCCCCGTGGCCCTGGCAGGCGTGATGGGAGGGGCTGATTCCGAGGTGTCCGACGGGACGTCCGACCTCCTCATCGAGTGCGCCGCTTTCGACCCGAGGCACACGCGCCACACGGCCCGGGCGACGGGGCTGGCGACGGACGCATCGTACCGGTTCGAACGTGGAATCGACGAGTCTGGGATGGAAGAGGCGCTCCGACGTTGTGTGGAGTTGATCGTTGCGACGGCGGGTGGTGTGGCGGATGAAGAGGCGATTCGCGTCGGCCGAGCTCCGCTTTCCGTTCCTCCCGTGGGGCTCCGTCCCTCGCGCGTAGAGGCGGTGCTCGGCCTGAGACTGACGAGTGACCGGATCGCGGAGCTTCTCGAACCCCTGGGTTTCGGTGTCACCGTCGCAGAGTCGGGTTCCGAAGGACCGACGGTCCTGGATGTAGCCGTTCCGGGCTGGCGGACTGACGTTCGTACGGAGGTCGATCTCCTGGAGGAGGTAGCCCGTCGGTACGGCTACGAGTCGTTCCCGCAAGAAGCGCGAGCCTTCAGGCCGAGCGCGGTTCCGGACAGTCCGTCCTGGCAGCGCGCGGACCGTGTGAGGCGCACGCTTTCCTCGTCCGGGTTGTTGGAGGCCCGCAGCTCGAGCTTCGTGCCCGAGTCCCGGACCGCGGGCCAGCCGGCTCGCCTCCTCAAGCCGCTCTCCGAGGCCGAGTCTTTCCTGCGAACGGACCTGGTCCCGGTTCTCCTGGGTCGAGTGGAGTACAATTGGACCCGGGGCCATCGTGACGTGAGGCTGTTCGAGATCGGCAGCGTGTTCCGGTCGGCGAAGGATGCACCAGGCGATCGGAACGGGGCAGACCTTACGGTGAGCGAGGAGCTTCGCGTCGCGTTCGCGATGACCGGTCTGAGTCAGCCGGCGCACTGGAGCGGGTCCGAGGGCGATCTCACGGTAGCCGACCTGAAAGGGTCGTTGGAGGACCTAGTTGCCGAGCTGGGGCTCGGCGAGATCCTCCCGGGCAGGCCCGAGGAGGTCGGCGATGGACTCCATATCGGGTGGGGATGGTGGCTCGGGGAGGAGGCATTCTGCATCTTCGAGAATGGGCGTCTGGTCGGAGTCGCGGGTCGCGTACGCGATGACGCACTGGACGCGCCGGTGTGGGCTGCGTCAGCGTATGCCGCGGAGTTCAAGCTCGACTCCGTGCAGCTCGAGGATCGGCGCTCCTATCAGGACCTCCCGACGTTCCCGGCGGTGACCCGGGACCTGGCGCTCCTTGTGGATCGCACGGTGACCGCCGCGAGCGTCGCGGACACGATCCGAGCCGCGGGTCCAGACACGCTGGAGTCGCTGGTCCTGTTCGATGTCTATGAGGGTGATAAGATCGAGGAGGGACAGCGCAGCCTGGCCTGGCGCCTCGTGTTCAGAGCGCCGGACCGGACGCTTCGCGATGCGGACGTGGAAGACGGATTGATCTCGATTACCGCTTATCTGGAGGAACGATTCAATGCCAGAATCCGCTCCTCGTGATCCCGCCGCGATCGAGCGGGAACTCGGCGTGCTCGAACAGGGCATCGATCGACTCGTTCGAGAGCTGGAGGAGTACAGGGGCCGTGCCTCGCTCGCCGAAGGTGAGCACGCACGCCTTACGGGGCTGCTCCAGCGTTCCGGAGTCGATGTCTCGGATCCGGCCTCCCTGGGAAGCCGTCTGCAGGAACTCACTGAGGAGAACTTTCGCTTGAAGGAAGTGCTCAGGGAAGCGCACACCCGGGCAAAGCGCATCCGGGGGAGACTGATCGTGATGGAAGACGAGTCCGCGGGCTGAGGAGTGACACGATGAGTGATGGAGCCGAGAGGGCCACGGTCAGGGTCACTATCTTCGGGGAAGAATACGCGATTCGTACGGATGCCCCCCAGGAGTACACGCTGGAATGTGCTCGTTACGTGGACGACGCGGTTCAGCAGGCGCACGTCCGCGGCCAGGTGGCGGAGCCGCACCGGGCCGCCGTGCTCGCGGCATTGCAGATAACGGACGAGCTGTTCCGTACGCGCAGGGAGCTGACCGAGCACTCGGGCGGCGTGCTGGAGCGGGTTACGGCGCTCAGAGAGCGCGTCGGATCGGTCGTGAATGACGACGCCGGCGGCTTGCCAACCGACGATTGATCGGACAACTTGGGGTGACTTACGAGGCGGACGCTGGCTATCGCTAACGGTCAGGTGGACGTATAGATCGCACGGCTCGCGCGGCATCGATCGCGCTCGCAATGCCGTGCATCGGGCCGGCGGGGCCTCGTGGAGGCCGCCGGCCCTTTTTCATTTGGGGTTGGTGATCGGATCGGGCTTGTGGGACAGGGGCGGGCCTCGTGACTGCGACGACGCCAGCCCGGATCCCTTCCTTGCAGATAGATGGAGTCAGCGATGGAGAACCTCATCACCATCCTCTCCGCGGCCGCTGCTCTGGTCGTGGGTGTCTTCGGCGGCCGCGCGCTGGAGGTGCGGAGGGCAAAGGCCGCCAGGCGCACCGCGGAAGATGAAGCAGCGGGAATACTCGAGGCCGCGGGCGCCGAAGCCGACAATCTCCGGCGTGCGGCTGAACTCCTGGGCAAGGAAGAGGGCTACCGCCTCAAGCAGGAGCTGCTGGAAGAAGCGGAGCAGAGGCGCGCGGAGCTGGAGAAGACCGAGAAGCGCCTGGGCGAGAAGGAAGAGGGTCTCGAACGCAAACTGGACGTGCTGGACCAGCGCCAGGAGCGGGTGGCGCAACGCGAGGAAGAGGCGGGTCAGCGTCGAGAGGAGCTGAAGTCCGCGCAGGAGCAACTCAAGTCGGAGCGGGCCCAGCTCACGACGAGGCTCGAGAAGATCGCCGGGCTCACGGCGAAGGAAGCTCGGGCCGAGCTCGTCTCGCGAATCGAGGACGAAGCGAAGGCAGAGGCCTCCAGGACGGTCCGCGACATCAGAGAGCGGGCACGTCGGGAGGCGGAGCGAGAGGCTCGGAAGATCATCGCGATGTCCATCCAGCGTCTCGCGGTGGATCACTCGTCAGAGATTACCGTCTCCGTGGTCCCCCTCCCGAGCGACGATATGAAGGGGCGCATCATAGGCCGAGAAGGCCGCAACATCCGCTCCTTCGAGGCCGCGACGGGTGTGGATGTCGTGGTGGACGATACTCCCGAAGCCGTCATCCTCTCCAGCTTCGATCCGATCCGACGTGAAGTGGCACGGATCGCCATGGAGCGGCTGGTGGTGGACGGCCGGATCCACCCGGGACGCATCGAAGAGGTGGTCGAGAAGGCGGCAGAGGATGTGAAGGGGGAGATGCTGGAGGCGGCGGAGGAAGTGCTCTACGACCTGGGCATCCACGACCTGCCGGAGTCTCTTACCGACGTGCTCGGGAATCTGAAGTTCCGGACCAGCTACGGGCAGAACCAGCTGATGCATGCGCGCGAGGTGGCGCTGCTGGCGGGGAATATGGCCGCCGAGCTGGGAGTGGACGTCGAGATGTGCAAACGGATGGCGCTGCTGCACGACATCGGCAAGGGCCTTACCCACATGCAGGAGGGCAGCCACGTCGAGATCGGCTACGATCTGTGCAAGCGAGCCGGTGAGAGCGACCAGGTCCTGAACGCGATCAAGGCCCACCACGGCGAGGAGCCGGCCCGCTACCCGGAGACGTTCCTGGTTACCGCCGCGGACGCGATCTCGGGCGCTCGCCCAGGCGCCCGCCGTGAGTCCTTCGAGCACTACGTGAAGCGACTGGAGAAGCTGGAAGAGATCGCGCGTTCGTACACTGGAGTATCGAAGGTGTACGCCATTCAGGCCGGGCGGGAGATCCGGATTATGGTCATGCCCGAAAAAGTCACGGACGAAGAGATGGCCGCTCTCAGCGAAAAGACGGCAAGCCGGATCGAGGAAGAACTGCAGTATCCGGGACAGATCAAGGTCGTCGTGGTCCGGGAGACCCGGGCCGTCAATTTCGCCCGATAACGGGCCGGATAGCACCGGCCGCTCGGAATAGATGCGAGGAGATGACATGTCCGCTCAGATCATTGACGGTAAGGCTATTTCGCAGGCCGTTCGGGATGAAGTCGCGCAGGAGGTAGAGGAGCTGAAGGCCGCCGGCGTCGAGCCGTGCCTGGCGGTCATGCTGGTCGGCGAAGACCCGGCATCGAGCGTCTACGTCGGGATGAAAGAGAAGAAGTGCGCCGAGGTCGGCATCAAGGCCGTCGATCAGCGCCTTCCGGCCGACACCTCCCAGGAAGAGATCCTTTCGATCCTCGACGCGTGGAATGAGGATCCGTCGATTCACGGGATCCTCGTCCAGCTGCCCCTGCCCGACCACGTGGACGAGAAGACGGTGATGGAGCGGATCCGGCCCGAGAAGGACGCCGACGGCTTCCATCCGGTCAACGTGGGTCGCCTTGCGAGCGGCGACCCCGACGCGTTTCGTCCCTGCACGCCCGCCGGTGTCCAGGTGATGCTCAAGCACATCGGGTACGATCCGGCCGGCAAGCACGCCGTGATCGTCGGGCGCTCCAACATCGTCGGCCGGCCCATGGCCGCGATTCTCTCCCAGAAGGCTCCCTGGGCCAATGCGACCGTCACAATGGCGCACAGCCGGTCCCAGGACCTGGGTGAGATCACCCGGTCTGCCGACCTCCTGATCGTGGCCGTCGGGTGGCCGAACGCCGTTACGGCCGACATGGTCTCAGAGGGTACGGTGGTGATCGACGTCGGCGTCAATCGTGTGGATGACGATACTCGGGAGCGCGGCTACCGCCTGGTGGGGGATGTCGATTACGACGCGATCGCCGAGAAAGCGTCGTGGATCACGCCGGTCCCGGGCGGAGTGGGTCCGATGACGATCGCCATGCTCCTCAAGAACACCGTGGTTGCTGCGAGGCGGCTCGCGGGACTCGCCTGAGGATAGTCGCTATCGAGGACGTCGGGCAGGTCGCTGATCCGGGCCGGACGCCGGCCACGGCGGTACCGGTTTCTGAGGTCAACGAAGCCGTCCGTCAGGTGCTCGAATCGTCGTTCGAACCCCTGTGGGTGAGGGGCGAGATCGGCCGCTGGCGACGTCACGGCTCGGGCCACTGCTACTTCACGCTTCGCGATCACGACGCCCAGGTCGATTGCGTCATGTTTCGCTCGGATGCGCGCGCCCTGCCTACCGATCCGGACGACGGGATGGAGGTTTGCGTCTTCGGTCGCCTGACCGTCTATCCCGCTGGCGGCAAGTATCAGCTGGTCGTGAGGGCGCTGGAGGCGCGCGGTGACGGCCTGTGGCGACTGGCCTTCGAGAGACTGCGAGCCACCCTGGCGGCGGAGGGCCTGCTCGACCCGGCCCTCAAGCGAGCGCTGCCGGAGGTTCCCCGTCGGGTGGGCGTCGTAACCTCGCGTTCGGGAGCCGCCCTGAGGGATATCATAGCGGTCATTCGTCGGCGCGCTCCCTGGACTCAGATCCTGGTCTCCAATTGCCGCGTTCAGGGACGGGAGGCGGCTCCGGAGATCGTCCAAGCGCTCGAGAGCATCGGGCGTGAAGGGTCGTGCGACGTGGTGATCGTCACACGGGGGGGCGGATCCGTCGAGGACCTGTGGGCCTTCAACGAGGAATCCGTCGCCCGGGCGATCGCCGCGTGTCCGATCCCGGTGGTGTCGGCTGTCGGTCACGAGATTGACGTGACCATGGCCGACCTCGTGGCAGACCACCGTGCCGCTACTCCATCCGCGGCGGCCGAGACAGTCGTGCCGGAGGTGGGTGCGCTCCTGTCCAGGTTGGCGGGGCTGAGAGACGGCATGGCCTCCGCGCTGAGGGATGTCGTGAGAAGGGGCCGGGACCGGACGGAGGACAACGCCAGCCGCCTGGTTCGTGCCATTGGAGACTCGCTGAGTGCAAGGGCGGGGGGGCTCTCGCTCGTCTCGGCCCGGCTGGATGCCCTGAGCCCGTTGGCGACTCTCAGTCGCGGCTACGCGGTCCCCCTCGATGATGAGGGGACGGTGCTGCGTCGAGGTAGCATGTTCGAGTTGGGGGCCAGTTTTGATCTTCGGGTCGTGGATGCGACCATTCGCTGCGAAGTCGGCGGGATCCGGAACATCGATCTACCTGTAGAGGACGCATGAGCGACGACCTGACGTTCGAGCGAGCGCTTGCAGAGTTGGAGACGATCGCGGACTCCCTGGAGCGAGACGATCTGGCCCTGGACGAAGCGCTGCGCTTGTTCGAACGCGGCATCGACAGACTGCGCGTGGCAGGGAGCCTGCTCGATTCGGCGCACGGCAAGGTCGAGGAGCTGGTGAAGGGGGCCTCGGAGCCGTTGAGGGCCAGCCCCCCGGACCTCGAAAAGAGTGAGGACGCGGGTGGGGCAGGGTCAGACTAGGCCCTCGGGTCCGGAATCGAGCGGGCCGGTGGAAGATCCGCTGGTCCGGATGGCGTCCTTGCGGGTGGACTTCGACCGGGCCCTGGAGTTGTTTCTGCGCGAGGAGCTCGATCACCTCGAACCCGAGGTCTCCGAAGCGGTGCGCTATTCCGTGCTTAGCCCCGGCAAGCGGATCCGCCCTTTGCTCCTGATGGCCTCGTATCGAGCGCTGGGCGGCGACAACTCTTCGATCGCGGATCTCGCGCTCAGCGTCGAGCTGGTGCACGCGTACTCCCTGGTGCATGACGATCTTCCGTGCATGGATGACGACGTGTTGAGGCGCGGCCGTCCCACGGTCCACGTGAAGTTTGGGGTGCCTCGGGCGGTACTGACCGGCGCCGCGCTGATGCCCCTGGCGGTGCGGGCCATCGTGCGGAGTGGAGCCCTGCTCGGGCTTGACCCGGCCGTGATTGATCGGCTCGTCGAGACATTGACGGCGGCATCCGGCGCATCGGGAATGGTCGGCGGACAGCTCCTGGATCTCCGGGCCGAGGGGAGGTGGGTGACGAAGGAGGAACTCGAGGAGATCCACTCCGGCAAGACAGGCCGTCTGATCGCCGCGTGCGCGGTCATGGGTGGCATCGCGGCGGGCGCGTCGAGTTCCAGCCTGGACGCTCTGCGCCGGTTCGGCATGGACCTCGGGCTGGCCTTCCAGGCCGTAGACGATATTCTGGATCTGCGGGGCACGGCGGGTGAGCTTGGCAAGGAGAGCGGCCGGGACCGCGCCCTGGGCAAAGCGACCTATCCGGCCCTGTTCGGCGTGGAGGAAACGGAGAGGATCAGCCGGGCTTTCGCCGAGGCGGCGATGGCCGAACTGGCCCTCTTCGATCGGCCTGAGGGTCTCAGAGCCATCGCATCGTACGTAATCGAGAGGACGCACTGACATGCGACTCGGCGTGTTGTCACAGCCGCATCATCCCGCCCTTCACGACATCCTCGATCGTTTGCGGAACTCGGCCGAGAAGATAGGGGCCGAACTGGTCCTTACGGCTGATCTCCTGGCCGAATCGGGCGGTGACGGTCCACCTCTCGAGGACGAGGTGGGTGAACTGGACTTTCTTCTCACCCTGGGTGGAGACGGGACTCTCCTTCGCGGGGCGCGGTTCGCGGGGCCGCGCGACGTCCCCGTCGTCGGCTGCAACCTGGGGAAGCTGGGTTTCCTGACCGCAGTGCGGATTGATCAGGTCGAGGATCTGATGTGCCGCCTGCGCGATGGCAACTACGAAGAAGAGCGCAGATTGGCGCTCCAGGTGGGACTTCACCCGGCCGAGGGCGGTGTCGGAACGGCGGACGCCGAACCCAGCGAGACGTTCTACGCGCTCAACGATGCGGTCGTGCACAAGGGTGGCTTCGCACGACTGATCTCCATGCGGGTGTGGGTCAACGACGAGGAAATCGGTCAGTACAGTGCGGACGGGATCGTCCTCGCGACGGCCACCGGGTCGACGGCCTACAGTCTGTCCGCCGGAGGTCCGATACTCTTTCCCACTCTGGACGCTCTTGTGGCTACCCCTATCTGTCCGCACACCATGTCGATCCGGCCGGTCGTGGTCCCGGCGGACGCGACGATCAGCGTGGAGATTCTCAGCCGGATGGATGGGATCCTCGTGACGGTGGATGGGCAGAGCGGAGGCAGGTTGGGTGGTGGAGGCAGGGTGTCTGCGCAGCGTTCTCCGCATCCTGTTCGGCTGATCCGTATGCCGGACCAGAACTTCTTCTCCGTCCTGCGCCAGAAGATGCGCTGGGGCGACGTCCGACCTGACGCCGATTGATGGATCCATGCTGAAGGAGTTGCATGTCCGGAACTACGCGGTCATCGATGACCTGCGCATCGAGCTCGAGCCGGGCCTGAACGTTCTGACGGGAGAGACCGGGGCGGGGAAGTCGCTCATCGTCGGCGCCCTTTCGCTGCTGCTCGGAGAGCGGGCCTCTTCCGACCTGGTGCGCGCCGGTGAAGACCGGGCACTGGTAGAAGGTGTGTTCGATTGCTCGGGGGCGCCGGAACTGGTCCGCCTGTGCGCGGAGCAGGGAATCGAGGTCGACGGAGACTGGCTAATTCTGCGCCGCGAGGTCCTCCGTGAGGGACGCAATCGGGCCTGGGTCAACGGTTCGGCGGCGACCACGGGCCTGGTCCGAGACATCGGGCAGAGACTCGTCGATCTCCACGGTCAGCACGAACACCAGGCGCTGCTGAGGCGGGAAGCCCAGCGGGACATCCTTGATGCGTTCGCCGGGGCCAGGGACGCTGCCGACCGTACGGGCGAGGCCCACGCCAGGCTGGTCGGTCTCCGCGGCAGGATCGCTGCGACCCGGGCCGAGGCGTCCGCCACTCGTGAACGGGCCGATTTTCTCGCATTTCGTGCGCGGGAGATCGAGTCAGCCGGCCTCACGCTGCGGGAGGACGAGACAGCCGCCCTGGAAGCCCGGCGTCTCGAGCACTCGGAGGAGCTGATCGACTTGTCCGCCGCACTGCATTCGGCCGTGTACGGAGACGATGGTGCGCTCGTCGAGGGACTTGGCGGTCTGTCGCGGAAGGTCGAGGACCTGGTCCGGATCGACCCCACGGCGAGCGAGATCGAGGCGCTGTACGCCGATGCCAGGACTACGCTGCAAGAACTTGGCAGACGTCTCTCCGCCTATCGCGATGCGGTCGAACACGACCCGGGGCGCCTGGCAGAGTTGCGTGACCGGCTCGACCTGATACACGGGCTGAAACGCAAGTATGGCGGGACGATCGAAGAAGTTCTCGCTACCGGGAAAGCCGCCCGCGAGGAGCTGGAGAGAGCCGATCGCAGTGTGCTCGATCTCGACGCCCTTGCCGTGGAGGAGACGGCCGCTCTGGAGGAATTGGTTGTCCAGGCGGACCAGCTGACCGCTCTAAGGAAGGCATCCGCGGCCCGGCTCGAGAGCGAGGTCACCGGTTTGCTCGACGAGCTTGGCATGGAGGGAGGGCGTTTCCGCGTGCGTTTGGAGGAACTTGCCGAACTGGGAAGTCATGGGGCAGAGCGCGCCGAGTTCCAGGTGAGCCTCAATCCCGGCTTCGAGCCGGGACCTCTTGCCCGCGTCGCCTCGGGTGGCGAGCTGAGTCGCGTGATGCTGGCTCTGAAGACCGTGCTCGCAGAAGTGGATGGAGTCCCAAGCCTCGTGTTCGACGAGATCGATTCGGGCGTCGGCGGCCGGGTGGCCCACCGCGTCGCCGAGAGGCTGGCCATGGTGGCCGAGAATCACCAGGTGTTCGCGATCACGCATCTGCCGCAGATCGCGTCGAAGGCCTCCGTGCACCTCTTCGTGGAGAAGGTCCAGCAAGACGGCCTGGCCTCGGCCCGCGTGCGAACGCTCGAGGGAGAGGAACGGGTAGAGGAGCTGGCCCGCATGCTGGGTGGTGATCCTGGTCGTGAAGTGTCCCGGCGGCACGCGGCGGAACTGCTGTCAGAATAGCTGAATCGGCAACCGAATCGAGAGGGTGACCACGCCGAGCGCAGGGGTCTGTCCCCCGGATCCCGAGATCGCCGTCTGCCACAGGAAGGCCAGATCGATCGGCACGCCAGCCCTGCCGGCGGCGAACAGGCGCGTTGTCCTGTAGTGGGCTCCGATTCCCAGCATGTGCCGCGTCTGGGACGTCTCGACGTTGAGCGGTGAGGCGTCGACGCCACCCGAGGTCGTCTGGTACACGTCGTTCCCCTTGTTCCAAAACGTGTACTCGACCGCCAGTGACATGGCCTCGGTGAGTGAGAAGCGGGGCGAGATCACGATCTCCAGGAAATCGCCCATGTCACGTGAGACGGTGGTCTTCTGCGAGGTATAACCATAGGGCTGCCCGGGCGGCGAAACGCGCCGCACGAGTTCGTCCTTGAGCTGTAGACCATAGGTGACGCCGGCGACAGCCATGAAACGTCGCCCGAAAGCCACGTCCTGAAACAGCTCGAGTTGCAGGTCGGCCTGGCCTGTCCCGATGGGCTGCTGGAGAAAGACGTCGGGATCCAGATACGGATCCTTGTCAGGGTCCGAGAGCGGGAATCGATACCGGGCTCCCACGGTCGTCCTGAATCTCACCCCGGGCAGGTCCACCGGAACCAGTTCGGTTGCCTCTACGGCCTCGGCCGGGGTGTCGGTTCGCCGACGCGCCGCTTCCGCGGGTACGGAATCCGGATCCTCATCATCCACCGGCGGGGGCGCCGCTGCCAGCGGGTCCGTGACGACGGTCGTGTCGGCCTCGACCGGAAGCGCGGCGGCGGCAACCTCCGGCTGAGGCTCGGGCCGCTCGGGCCACCCGAACGTGTCGAGCAGTTTGAATCGGGCGCCGATCTCGATCTCCGAGAACGCCCAGCCACGCGTGACCTTGCCCAGCGGCTGACCGAGGACCGGATCGCGCTCGAAATAGGCGTTGAAATCAGACCGGGTGGCGTTGTCAGGGAGTCCGAACCCCGGCAGCGTGATCCCGAATGACTGGAATCCGGCCTCGAATCCGCCGTAGTAGCCGGTCATCTGCTGTCCGGCGGAGCTGCCGGAGGTGAACAGGTACTGCTGCCCCGAGATCCTGGAGTCCAGCGCTCCCTGGAACGCGTCCGAGTCCGCGAGAAGGGACTCAGCGGTGGCCTGGTCCTCGGGAGAGAGAGTACCGCCGTCCACGAGGGCTTGCAGCTGAGCCTGGGCAGCGTCCAACTGCGAGAAGAACGCTGTCGGGTCGGCGAGCGCGGTCTCAGCCCGGAGTACATTGGTCGCAGTGGAATCGTACGCGAATCCCGTCTCGACCTCCGTCTTGACGAGTGGGGCCAGGATCTCGATGGCAGCGAAGCCACCAATGCCGAACTGGAGAGCCAACGGGATCCGGCGGACGAACACGTCGATCGAACCGAAGTCGACGTCTCCGAGATCGAGATCACTCCCCGTCAGCGGGATGAAGCCGAGGGCATCGGCGTCTCGATTCACCACCTCGAGCATCGGGTCGAGGCCCGGAAACAGGCGCGCCGCAACGCTGCCGTCGTAGTCGGAAAACAACGGTTCACGACTACCGTCGCTGACGCCCGCGTTGTTCTCGGCGAACTGCTCGTTCCAGTTGTAGAACTGGGGTGACAACTCGATCCAGAGGGAGCCGGCCTGCGGTATCCGGGCGTCCCGGTCCCGTACCTGTGCTTCGGCGGGCGAAGGTGCCGCGGATAGCAGCGCAACCACTGCGCAGCCAAGGCGGATCAGGTTGGGGTGCACGAGCGGAGCGGGGCTCCGGGCCATGACGATCTCCGGTACGGTGAATCGCGCCGCGGAGCGGCGAGCGTGGACCGGAGTATAGGCGTCCGCCACGGGGCCGCACAAGCGAACTCGGACTCTGGCCACGGGTCGCGGAAGCGGCTAGTTTCCGCGCCCCGGAACCAGAAGGACTTCCGGCGTGGCGTCGTGGCCGAGTGGCTAGGCAGGGGCCTGCAAAGCCCCCTACTCCGGTTCGAATCCGGACGACGCCTTTGCTCCCGGGATTTTCGGGAGGCGCCCTCACGACAGATACCCCCGGATCAGGCTTCGGCGCGCTTCGCGCTCCGTGACCGATCCGAAGCAGGGAGGTGCCGTGGCCGACTCGACCCCGGACGCACGTCGCGTCCTGTCCGTGGACCGCATCCTGCTCGTGCTTCTTCTTTCGGTTCCGGCCACCCTGACGATGGTGTGGGGGTTCGGTCTGCATGGGACTCCGGTGTTCATCGCGGCGGCGGTGTCGATCATTCCGCTCGCCGGCTACATGGGCCGGGCGACCGAGCGGCTGGCCGAGCACCTGGGAGCCGGGTGGGGAGGCTTCCTCAACGCCACATTCGGCAACGCCGCCGAGGTGATCATCGCGATCATGGCCCTTCGGGCAGGCCTGATGGACGTGGTCAAGGCATCGCTGACCGGATCGATCATCGGGAACCTCCTGCTCGTGCTGGGCCTGAGCATTCTGGTCGGCGGCCTCAAGTTCCCGCCGATTCAGCGATTCAACCGTACGGCTGCAAGCATGGGGGCGACGATGCTGCTGCTGGCGGCCATCGGTCTCGTGCTGCCGGCGATCTTCCACCAGGTCGTGGGAGAAGGTGCCGTCGGGCTCGAGCGGGGCCTCAGCCTGGACATCTCGATCGTCTTGATGGCGACCTACGTTCTCGGACTGGTGTTCAGCTTCCGGACCCACTCCCACCTGTACCTCGGCACGGGCGCCGCCATGGATCATGGTTCGGCGGACGGCGATCACGGCCAGCGTGGGGGGGCATCGCGCGCCCTCGGCCTGCTTCTCCTCTCCGCCGCTGCAGTGGGCGTCATGTCTGAGATGATGGTCGGCGCATTGGAAGAGGCGGCTCACGACCTGGGCATGAACCAGGTGTTCGTCGGCGTCATCCTGGTGGCGCTGGTGGGTAACGCGGCGGAGCACTCCACGGCCGTGCTGATGGCCGCCAAGAACAAGATGGACCTGTCGGTCAACATTGCGGTCGGATCGTCCATTCAGATCGCCATGTTCGTCGCCCCCCTTCTCGTGTTCCTCAGCTACGCCATCGGACCGGCCCCGATGGACCTGCATTTCACGTCGCTGGAAGTGGTGGCCGTCGTGTTGTCGGCGGGGGTTATGGCCCTCGTTTCTCTCGACGGAGAGTCGCACTGGATGGAGGGAGTGCAGCTCCTGGCCGTGTACCTCATGCTGGGGCTGGCTTTCTTCTTCCTTCCCGTTTGAGACCGTCGGCGGCAGCACCGAAGACGCACGGGGGCAACCTCTTCGGTGCGCGTAGAGTCTAAGGGAGCGATGGGTGAACGCTTGCGATCCAGCGCAGACCGCGGATCGGGTGTTGTGATAGTGATGTCAGGCATCCACACCCATTCCAGAAGATTTTGCGCCCCAGGGTGTATACCGTACAGCAGGCTCGAACTCTGAACCGGGACGCGTTTCCATGAAGTCGCGCTACCTCGTCACAATTCTGGTGTTCGTTGTCGCAGCCGCCGCCCTCGGCGGGATCTACCTGCGCCTCAAGCAGAACAGCGAAGAGACCCCTGAAGACTCCGAGAGCGCGACCGTCGATTCGGCGCGCGCCGCTGCCCAGAGCACGGCGGCAGCGTCGGCGTTCGCAACGGGAGTCGCGGTTCCCGTGGAGGGCGCCGCGGTGCAGCGGGGGACCTTCGTCCTCTGGGTCAGCGCCGAGGGGCAGGCCGCGGCCACGCGCAGGGCGCCGCTCCACGCCCAGGTAGGTGGGCCGGTGATCGAGGTCCCGGTTCGTGAAGGAGCGTGGGTGTCCGCGGGCGATGTCATCGCGAGGATCGACCCCGTCGAGTACGAGATCAGTCGCAAGGAGGCGCAGGGAGCCCTGGAGCAGGCGGAAGCTTCCTACCAGGATCTGACACTTGGCGACGAGACCATCGACGACCCCGAGGTCCTCCGGGTGCGCCAGACACAGGCGCGAATCCGGAGCGGTCTGGTCGGCGCGGAGGCACGGCTAGAACAGGCGAAATACAACCTTGAGAAGACGGTGATCCGGGCGCCGTACTCGGGCAGGCTGGCCAACCTTGTCGTCGACGTGGGAAGTCGCCTCGGTGTGAACGACTCCGTGGCGACCGTGGTGGACCTGTCGCTCGTGGACGTGGACGTGCAGGTGCTGGAAAGCGAGATCGCGGCCCTCGAAGTGGGTCGGGACGCGACCGTGATGTTCACGGCCTTTCCGGGCGAGGAGTTTCAGGCCGAGGTGGCGACCGTGAATCCGGTCGTGGATCCGGTCAGTCACGTGGGAAGGGCCACGGTGCGGCTCCGGAACCCCGGGGCCCGCATTCTCCCGGGAATGCACGCCAATGTGCGGATCGCCGGTCGACTGTACGAGGACCGGGTCTCGGTGCCGAAGGAAGCCATCGTCGAGCGGAGCCGCAGGGAAGTGGTGTTCGTGTTCGAGCCTGAGTCGGAGGGGGCGAGCACCGGCCGAGCCAAGTGGCGCTACGTCACGACAGGGCTCGAGAACGAAGAAGCGATCGAGGTGGTACCCTCTGAGGAAACGGATGAACTGGCGGAAGGCGAGATCGTCCTGGTGGGCGGGCACACGACCCTGACCCATGATGCCATGGTGCGGCTGGCGGATACGGAGGCGGAGGGTGGTGCAGGGGGCGCGCCATGAGTCGCCACGGTCGCTGTCGCAGGGGCCTGAGCCTGGTCGGTCTCCTCGCCGTGGCAGCCATCGCGGCACCAACGGCGGTGGCGCAGGAGGTTACGACCCTCGAGGAAGCTCTTCGAACGGGCCTGTCGATGAACCCGAATATCGAATCCTCCACAGCCGCCGCCGCCGCCGCAACCTCGTCGAGATGGGCGGACTGGGGGGCATTCCTGCCCACGATCGATCTGCGGGGTTCACTTTCCCAGACCGCCTTCACCAACGTGACCTTCGTCGATCCGACGGGTGTGGCGCAGACGCTGGATCCGCCGATCACCTCCGAGCGAAAGAGCAGCTCGGGCTCCCTATCGTTCGGGCTGTCACTCCTGAGCCCGGAGCGCATCGCCAACGTCCAGGCCGGGGATGCCCGGGAGAATGCCGCTGATTTTCGGCTGACGGCCGCGGAACGGGTCGTGATTCGAGACGTCAAGTGGTCGTACTTCGAGGCCCTCAAGCAGAGAAAGCTCCTGGACGTGTCCGAGCGACAACTTGCCGCTCGCCGGCAGGACTTCTCAGTCACGGAGCAACGCTACCGGATCGCTGCTTCGTCCCGGAGTGACCTGCTGGGGGCCGAGATGGATCTCAGCGACGCCGAGCTCAGGGTACTCGACTCGGTGGACGCGTTGTCCCGGGCCTTGAGGCAGTTGCAGGTGACGCTCGGCGTGCCGGTCACCAACACGGACCCCGGTTCCATCGAACTGGTGGACGTAGACCTCGTTCCGGACGCGGAGCCCCTCGATGCCGATGCGCTCGTGATCACGGCTCTGGCCATGAACCCCAACCTCCTGGCTCTCCAGCAGGACCAGAAGGCGGCAACGGCGGATCTCTGGTCCGCCAAGTCGAGCTATCTGCCGCGAATCGACCTCGGGTACAGCCTGGGCCGCAGCAAGGAACTGGGACGGGACGAGAGCCTCCTGGACTTCAACCCGGCGAACACGTCTGACGGCTTCGTCATCCAGGGCTCCTGGAGCGTGTTCTCGGGATTCGGCCGCAAGCGGCAGACCGCACAGGCCGACATGCAGAAGCGGCAGTCGGCGGCCCGGCTCACCGCGGAGCAGCTCCAGCTCGAAAAAGAGGTGCGGGACCTGGTGAAGGAACTCAAGCGACGAAGCCAGCGCCTCACGATCCTGGACCGCAACGTCCAGTTGGCCACGGAGCGACTCTCGTTGGCCCGCGAGCAGTACCGTCTCGGCAGCATCCCCTATTTCAATCTGCAGCAGGCGATCGACCGCCTGACACTCACTGAGCAGGCCCTGTTCCAGGAGCGTTACGACTACTTGATCGGTTGGGCCAGCCTCGAGGAAAAGGTCGGGGGAGACCTGGGCCAGGGAGCGACCTGATGGCACTGTCCGACCTGTCGATTCGGCGCCCGGTCGCGACGACCATGCTGTACCTGGCGGTGGGAGTCCTCGGCGTCGTCTCGTTTACCCGACTGCCCATCGACCTCCTGCCCGATGTCTCATTCCCCACGCTTTCGGTGTGGACGACGTACCCGGATGCCGGCCCCGCGGAGGTCGAGCGCTTCGTCACCGAGCCCGTCGAGGCCGTGGTCAGCCGGGTGCCGGCCGTTCGCACGGTCGATTCGAGGTCGCGCGAAGGCCAATCCCTGGTGCGTCTGCAGTTCCACTGGGGCACCGACATGGAGTTCGCGATGCTCCACGTCCGGGAGCGGCTGGACAACCTGGTCGGGGCTCTGCCCGAGAGCGCCGAGCGGCCTGTCATTCTGACTTCCGATCCCACCAACGACCCGATCATCTCGCTCGCGATCACGGGTGCCAACCTGGCCGAGTTGAGGGATCTGTCCGACGCCGTGTTCAAGCGCCGGTTGGAGCAGCTCGACGGAGTCGCGATGGCGGCGATCACCGGCGGGCCGATCCGGGAGATCCAGGTCGAGGTCGATGCGAGTCAGCTGTCGGTGAACGATGTGACGATCGCCCAGGTTACCGACGCGCTCGACCGGGCCAACTACAGCGCCCCCGGAGGCAGCATTCGGCGCGGTCGTTTCCGTTACAGCCTCAGGACGCTGGGTGAGTTCCAGAGCGTCGAGGAGCTGGAGGACGTGGTGGTCGGGCGTCCCGCCGGGGGCGGCGTCGTCCGCCTCAGCGATGTGGCGAGAATCTTCGAGGGCGAAGCGGATCGGGAGACGGTGGCGCGTTTCAATGGCGAACCGGCGATCGGTCTGCTGGTCTACAAGGAGGCGGGGTCCAATACGGTCCGGGTGGCGGACCAGGTGGGCGAGATCCTCGCCCAGTTGCAGGAGGAGTTTCCGGAGGTCGGGATCGAGGTGGCCTCCAGCCAGGCAACGTTCATCGCGGACGCGATATCGAACGTGGTGCAGGCGCTCCTGTTCGGTGGCATCCTCGCCTTCCTGGTGCTGTTTCTCTTCCTGAGAGATCCGCGGTACCCGGTAGCCATCGGACTCGCGATTCCGATCTCCGTCATGGCGGCCTTCGCCCTGTGCTACCTGGCCGATGTTAGCCTGAACGTGATGTCCCTGGGTGGATTGGCACTCGGAGTCGGAATGCTGGTTGACAATTCCATCGTAGTGCTCGAGAACGTGTTCCGGCACCGAGAGGAGGAGGGGCTCGATGCTGCCGCCTCCGCTTCGGTGGGGGCGAACGAAGTGGCTGGCGCGATCACCGCGTCGACGCTCACGACCATTGCCGTGTTCGGTCCAGTGCTCTACGTGAAAGGCGTGGCTGGAGCTCTGTTCACGGACCTGAGCCTGGCGGTGGCCTTCTCTCTCCTTGCGTCCTTGCTCGTGGCCCTGACGCTGCTACCGGTCATGGCTGCCCGCGTCGGTAGGAAGGGAGCCGGCGGTGCCGAGAGCGCCGTGGACGAGCGACGCGAGATCACGGGCTGGCTGCCCATTCGGATCGTCCGAAAGGTCGGACGTGCCGTGCATCGGGCCTTTCGGTTCATCTTGGATTCCGTTCGGATCACGTTTGCTGATCTGTTCCGGGCGATCGGACGGATCCTGGCCGTCACCACCCGTCCCCTGCTGGACGCTTTTGATCGGGCGTTTGCGGCGTTCGCCGCTCGGTACGAGCGGTCGCTGGAGTGGGCGCTCGAGCATCGAGGATCGGTCCTCTTCATCGCGTTTGGGGCGCTCGCCCTGGCAGTAGCGGTCGGCGAGTTCCTCCCCCGGGGTCTCATGCCTGAGGTTGACGAGGGTGCATTCCGTGTCGAGTTGAACCTCCCGGTGGGGACGCCCCTCGAGGTCACCGCGGACGCCGCTGCCCGGCTGGAGGCTGCTCTGCTCGAGATGGACGGGGTCGAGGCGGTGTTCAGTCGAGTGGGGCGGGCGAGGGAGGCGGAGCTCGCTACTCGGGAGCTCACGGGTCTCAACAGTGCCGCCCTCGACGTTCGGCTGCCCGAGGGGGGACGGCATGTCACCGAGGTCGTCGACGAGTTCCGGTCGTTGGTCGAGGGGAGCGGAATCGATCCGCGCGCGATCTCGATCGAGACGGGGCGTGCGACCTCGCTGGGTCGCGCGATCGGTCTCGGCGATGCGGATGTGGCGGTCAAGATCCGCGGCCAGGAGCTGGACAGCCTGGTGAAGGTGGCTGACCAGGTCCTGCTTCGAATCAGGGACCTGCCGCGGATCGTGGACGCGCGAATCGACTTGCAGCTCACGCAGCCGGAGCTGGAGATCGAGGTGAACCGGGCCGCCGCGGCCCGCTATGGCCTCTCGGTCACACAGGTTGCGGATGCCATCGAAGCTTATCTGAGGGGCTCGGAGACAGACCGGCCCTATACCGAGTTCTCGGAGAAGATCGACATCCGGGTCCGCCTGCCGGAGGGCGAGAGGCAGGCGCTGGGCGACGTGATGATGCTGACCCTGGACGGCGTTCCGATCCGGGAGCTGGTGACCGCGCGAGAGGGCTACGGCCCGGTCGAGATCCGGCGTAGCGAGCAGAACCGCACCGTGCAGGTCCTGGCTGATATTCAGGGTGGAGGGATCGCATCGGCCGTAGAGTCAATCGAGGCGGCCGTGGCGGATGTTCCGCTCCCGCCCGTTACGGCGATGAGGGTGGGAGGACAGAACGAAGAGATGAGGGAGAGCTTCCGGTCACTCCTTTTCGCGTTCGGTTTGGCTCTCTTCCTGGTGTTCCTGATCATGGCGGCGAAGTTCGAGTCTCTCGTGCAACCCGTGGTCGTGCTGATATCCGTGCCCCTGGCGGCGATCGGCGCCGTAGTCGCACTGGCCCTCGCCCGTGACGGACTGAACGCCATGAGTGGAATCGGGATGGTGATTCTGATCGGAATCGTCGTCAACGACGCGATCATCAAGGTGGACTTCATCAACCAGAAGCGAGCCGAGGGGGCCACCAAGCGACATGCCATTCTCGAGGCGGGGCGTCTGCGACTCCGGCCGATCATCATGACGACGATCACGACGGTATTCGGACTCCTCCCGATGGCGCTTGGGTGGGGCGCGGGCGCGGACCTCAGGGCCCCGCTGGCCGTCGCGGTGATCGGAGGCCTGATCTCGGCGACGTTCCTCACGCTCATCGTGGTCCCGGTGGTGTATTCACTCCTGGTCTCGCCGACAGAGTCAGTCCGGGCCGCGACCTCGGCCGGGCCCGGTGGGCGTGGAGCGAGGGTTCCTCTTTCGGACGCGGCCCTCGGGCCTGCGTTGACGGACCGTTGATGGCGAATCGAGAGGTTGTGGACGCCCGCCGCTTCGCGGGCGGCGAAGAGGGAGGCGGAGCGTGATCGATCTGTCCATCAAGCGACCGGTAGCGACCGCCGCGATCTATGTCGCGCTGGTGGCCCTGGGAGCTTACAGCTTCCGCCTGATCCCCGTGGAACTGCTGCCCGACGTCGACTATCCGAGACTCACCGTCAACGCTTCGTGGGGCGGGGCATCTCCGGAGGCCATGGAGGCTTTCGTGACGTCTCCGCTGGAGGCCGCCTCCCAGCAGGTGCGCGGCGTCCGGAAGATCACCTCCACCTCACGCGCCGATCCCAGGGGGACGGGCTCGAGCGCGGAGATCGAGATCGAGTTCGATCGTAATGTGCGGATGGACTTCGCCCAGCTTGACCTCAGCGAGCGCTTCGCGGCGATGCGGGACGAGCTTCCGCCAGCCGTCTATCCGCAGATTCAACCCTACGTACCGCGCGAGTTCTCGGACGAGGAACAGCGCTTCCTGAGCTATCAGCTTCATGGACCGTACACGTTCAGTCGCCTGGCGGAGGTGGCCGAGGAGGAGATCGAGCCCGTCCTGTCGGCGATCGATGGGGTGGCTGGCGTAATGATCTGGGGCGACCAGGACCGAGAGGTCGCCGTCGAACTGGATCGGCAGAAGCTCGAGTCCCTCGACTTGAGGCCGGAGCAGGTGGAGCAGCGCATCCGTGATCTCTCGACGCTGCGAGCTCCAGGCTCGCTGGTCCTCGAGGGGCGCCAGGTCACGCTGGCGGTGCGCACGAGAGTCCGTCACGTGTCCGAGCTCGAGGATCTCGTGATCTTGCAGCGTCCCGAGGGACCGGTGCGACTGAAAGATATCGGAACGGTCCGCGAGCAGACGGCAGACGCCACCTCGTACTTCAGGATCAACGGGCAGCCGACGATCTCGATATTCGTGACCCGGGAGTCGGGTACGAACGCCGTTCGGGTCGCGGACGCGGTGAAGGCCTCGATCGGGCCTCTCGAGTCTCGCATGCCTCCCGGGGTGACCCTGGAGTTGGACGACGATCAGAGCAAGGAGATCAGGCAGCAGCTCACCGACCTCAGGTTGCGGGCCGTGGCGGCCGCGATCGTGATCTTCCTGGTCCTGACCCTGTTCCTGAGGTCGATGAGCGCCGTGCTGGTCGTGTTCGCCACCATCGGGTTCAGCGTCCTCATCGCCGTCAACATGCTCTATATCGGCGGCTTCTCACTGAATGTCCTCACGCTGGCCGGGCTCGCCTGGGGCTTCGGCCTGATCGTGGACAACGGGATCGTGGTGCTGGAGAACGTGGAGCGGCACTCCCATCTGGGGAAGTCCTCCCGCCAGGCGGCATCCGATGGCGCCCGGCAGGTAATGCTTCCGGTGATCGCGGCGACGGCCACGACGGCCATCGTACTCGTACCGTTCCTGTTCCTGCAGGGCGAACTCCGGATCTACTACCTGCCGCTGGCTTTTGCCGTCGCCTTTTCGATCGTGGCCAGCCTGTTCGTAGCGTTCACCTTCGTTCCGACCATGGCCGGCCGGATTCAGCACTGGAGAGCGCGAGTCTACGGGGTCCCCTCTGAAGAGAACTCATCGGAGGGTGGTGGCGGCGCAGCGGGCCCATCGGGAAGGTCGGCGAGCAACGGTGGGCGAGGTCCGGGCTATATCCGAGTCTACCGCGGCGTGCTGGGTTTCGCCCTCGATCACCCGATCCTGGTGACCGCCGTGTGTCTCGCGGCCCTGGGCGGGAGCTGGTACTTGTTCGACAAGCACGTGACGCGGGGTATCCGATGGTCGGCCTTCTGGGGCCAGGACACGTACATCAGCGTCAACATCACGTTTCCGCGTGGGGCGGGCCTGGAACGCACCGACGAAATGGCCCGGGCGTTCGAGGAGAAGATCTCGTCCATCCCCGAGGTCAATCGATACGAAGCGTGGGTTCAGCCGCAGTACGCTTTTCTGCGCATCACGTTTCCAAAGGACCTGGAGACGACGCAGGTACCCGTCGCCATCAAGGAGCAGATGGTGGCCTACAGCTACCAGTTCTCTGGCGCCGACGTGCGGGTATACGGCTACGGCCCATCCTTTTATGGGGGAGGGAGCAGCCCACCCAACTACTCGCTCAAGATTCTTGGCTACAACTATCTGCAGGTGCAGGAGCTAGCCGACGACCTCGCGGGGAGGCTGGAGCGCTTCAGTCGGATCCAGGACGTCGATCCCAACGCCAGCGGCCGATGGTACGAACGGGACAAGGAGTTCGAATACTACCTGGCCGTGGACCGGGAGGCCCTCGGAGCGCACGACCTGACGGTCGAGGAACTTCTCCGATTCGTATCGGCGAACCTCCCGAGCGATCGTCCGCGCACGCAGGTCCTCAGAGTTGGCGCCGAAGAGCTGCCTTTTGCCGTCAAGCTCGACGGGTACCGTGAGTTCGACTTGATTGACATGCGCCAGCTGAGGATCCCGTCCCAATCGGGCCGGGAAGTACGCCTCGCGGACGTGGCACAGGTCGAGCGCCGCAACGTCCTGTCCCGGATCCTGCGGGAGGACCAGCAGTACCAGCGAACGGTGGCCTGGGAGTTCCGCGGGCCCCGAAAGCTGGGGGACTTGATCCGAGATGCGGTGGTCGACGCGACCACCCTGCCACCAGGCTACAAGATCGAGGAAGACGATCGCTGGGGCTGGGATGAAGAAGAGAAGACCCAGGTCTACCTTGCCGTCATATTCGCGGTTCTCTTGATATACATGGTGACCGCGGCGCTGTTCGAGTCTCTCGCTGCGCCGTTCGTGATCCTGCTCACTCTGCCGCTGGCCCTCATCGGGGTCTTCCTGATCTTCTTCTACGCGGATGCGACGTTCACCCGCACTGCCTACATCGGCACGATCATGATGGCAGGCATCGTGGTGAACAACGCGATCCTGATCGTATATCACATCGGCGAGCTGCGGCAACGCATGCCGACACGTGACGCCATCCTGCAGGGTACCCTGGAACGCGTGCGCCCCATCCTGATGACCACCTTCACCACGGTCTTCGGGTTGCTTCCACTGGTGCTCTTTGCTCAGTCGCAGGATGAAAACATCTGGAACTCACTGGCATTAGCGACGATAGGTGGCTTGATCTCAAGTACATTATTCGTGCTTGTGGCCATTCCTGTGGCCTATCGCTACCTGGTGGCAAGGAGGGCCTGAAACACCACGGGGGCGCAATGCAGTCCATCCTCAAGAAGGGACGAAACTGTCCCGTTTGCTCACATCCGACCCTCTCGGTAGCCCTTACCGTGGCGTGCGCAGCCGTCTGGGGAGGTTGTTCCTCCGGCGGTAGCGAGAGCGGCCCAGTCAAGGACCCCAACAGCGTATCCGTCACGGACTCGAGCGGCGTGGCGATCGTTGCGAACCGGGGCCCGGGCTGGTCGCCGGCGGAAGCCTGGAGGCTCGAGCCGGACCTGCAGGTGGGTGAGATTGACGGACCGATGGCCTTCGGTCGCATTAACTGGGTAGCCCCGGCGTCGGAGGGGGGCATGCTGGTCCTCGATGCCCAGACCCATCTCGTCCATGTGTTCGATTCCACCGGGAGGCCGGTCCGCAGTTTCGGCGGCCAAGGCGAGGGACCGGGTGAGTTTCGCCGTCCGGCCTCGGTCACGGCTCTCGACGACGGCGGCTTCGCGGTGGGGCAGGGGTTTCCCCCGGTTCTTCACTGGCTGACTGCCGAGGGAGACTACCTCCGCTCCTCCCGGCTCCCGATCGCGAGAGACGAAGCGGGAACTCGCACTGCCGGTTCCTTCGGTGTCTGGCAGGTCACCCCTTCCGGGAGGGTATTCGTACAGGTCCAGCTCATCGATCCGGGTGCCGACGACGGTGAGATGCCGGTCGTTCTTCTGGAGGTCGACGCCGAGGGGGCCGTCGCACCGGACACCATCGCCAGTTGGAGCTGGAACGCGGGCTTTGGAGACCAGCCCATCCGCATCTTCGACGCGGTGCATACCTGGATGCCGAGGTCGGATGGCATGGTCGTCGTCTCGGAGGGGGTCCCATACGAGGTCCAGTGGCGCGACGCCTCGGCGGGGCTGGTCCGTGTCACGCGCAGGGACATCGATCCCGTTTCGGTCACCGACCGGCACCGGGACATGGAATTGGCCCGGATGCGAGAGGGGATGTCCGAGGGCGGAGCGTCCGACGACGTGATCGACGACCTGGTGGATAGAATGGAGTTCGAGTCCTCGGTGCCGGACGTGCTTCGCGTGTGGGTGTCGGAGCCGGACGGGCGGTTGTGGCTGGGTGTTCACGACGCGGACCTGTTCCAGAGCGCCGCAGAGCCGCCGGACGGAGGCTGGGCCAACGCCCTCGACGTGTTTGAACGCGACGGTCGATACCTCGGCCGGATCCCGATACCAGAGGGCTTCAGGCTCCGGGTCGTCACCGAGGACGCGCTGTACGGGATATGGGAGGACGAACTCGAGGTACCGTTTGCTCGCCGCTACAGGGTGCTCCGG